>NZ_JAIQLH010000510.1 GCF_020037025.1 Streptomyces huiliensis
TGGGTGTGGCGGCGGATGCAGTCCTTGACGATGTCGACGAGCTCGGCGGCGCGGCGCTTGTGCTCGGGGTCGACGCCGGTGGAGGCCTCGTCGCGGACCTTGCGGATGTTGGTGAGGATCGCGTTCTCGTGCCGGTAGCGCTCGGCGACGTGCTCCAGCGCCTCGTCGATCATGTCGGGGACGGTCCGCAGCCAGTCCACCGCGCGGACGTTGCGCCGGGTGGCGTCGAGGGTCTTGCGGAGCGTCTCGGCGTACTGGACGGTGCGGTAGCGGGCCTGCTCGGCGGCGAGCTGGGCGTCGGCGAGCCGGCCGCGGCTGACGAGGACCTCCAACTTGACCTCGGCGGCGATCTGGGCGCTGGTGACGTCCGTGTCGAGGGCCCCGACGAGGACGTTGACGGCCTCGTCGGTGGTGCGCAGGAAGACCGTGCCGCCGGGGCCCGGGACCTCCTCGATCAGCTTGAAGTCGTAGTCGCGGCGCACATAGGCGCCGTCGGTGCCGAACGTCCCGTAGACGGCCCGGAAGCCGCGGTCGACGCTGCCGACGTTGACGAGGTTCTCCAGGACCCACCGGGCGACGCGCTCGTGCTCGGCCGAGGGACGCTCGGGCGCCTGGGCGGCGACACGCGGCAGCAGCCGGGCCACTATCTGCTCGTGGTCGGCGCCGGTGTCGAAGTCCATGGTGAGGGTGACGAGGTCGATGGCGGCCAGGGCCACCTCGGCCATCGCGTAGACGCCGAACTCGCCCGCGAGGTTGGCCTTGCGGACGTCGAGGTCGTGCAGCGGCGCGGTGCAGGCGAGCGCGCGCAGGCGGCGGGCCAGGCCCTCGTCGGCCGCCGGGCCCGGGGCGACGGGGCCCCCGGCTCGGGCAGGGCCGGGCGCTCGGGTGGGCGCGGGCCCGTTGAGCTGGGGCGGAACGGCCGCCGGGGCTGGAGAAGTCACGTCGCACAGCGTAGGCGGTCGCCCTGACATCGGACGAAACGGCACGGGGGAACGGCACGGAGGAAGGGGCCGCGCGCGCCCGCGCGACCCCACCCCTCACACCGCGAAAAGGTACATGATGGCCATATTGCACCCGAGCAGGATGAATGCCGTGGGCAGTTGGGCCTTGATGGGACCGTACTGGTCCGTGAGTTCGAGCAGGGCCGCCGGGACGAGGTTGTAGTTGGCGGCCATCGGCGTCACCAGGGTGCCGCAGAAGCCGGCCAGCATCCCGACGGCGAGCACGGCCGGGGCGTTCCCGTGCGCCTGCTCGACGAGGACGGGCCAGCCGACGGCGGCGGTCATCACCGGGAACGCGGCGAAGCCGTTGCCCATGACGACGGTGAACAGGAACATCCCCGCGCAGTAGACGACGACCGCCAGCAGGACGGACCCCTCGGGGAGCACCGCCGTGGTGATCCGGCGGACCTGCTCGCCGACCCCCGCGACGGAGAAGATCGCGCCGAGGGTGGCGAGCAGCTGCGGCAGCAGCAGCGCCGCGCCCATCGATTCGAGCATCGAGCGCCCGGCGGCCACCGGCTCGGCGGGCCGCCGCTCGCGGACCAGGGCCATGCCGACGACGAGCGCGACGACGG
>NZ_JAIQLH010000511.1 GCF_020037025.1 Streptomyces huiliensis
GCACCGGCACAGGCACCGGCGAGGGCCGCCGCCCGGACCGGCCCCGCCCGGCCGGCCCCCGCACGCCCGCGCCCGTGACCCGGGCCGCGCTGGTCATACCGCCCGCCCTCCCGGTCGCCGTCCCCTTCCGGATGCCCCGCCAGGCGGCCGGCACTCGCTGACGAGTCCCCGACGGGCCGGGGGTTACCCTGCTCGCGCCCACCGGCACCTGGTTCAATCGCTGGTGGGCCGGGCATCCCGCCGGGTGCCGAGGCTCGTGGACGCATCGTGGGGGGAGCAGAGATGGACGAGGGCAAGGCACCGGTGCCGCCGACCGGGCAGGACGGCTCCCCGTCGGACGTGGCCGGACACCCGGCACAGGGCAGGACGCCGCTGCACGACCCGGACCCGTACGGCACGCCCCCGTACGGCCGCCCGGGCCCCTGGGCCCCGGCCCCTCCGGTCCAGCACCCCGCGGCCGCCACCCCGCCCCACGGCACGCGTCCCCCGTCCGCGGACGCCTCCTGGCCGTACTCCACCTTCCACGACCGCCCCCGGGCGGACCTGTCCCAGGACGCGGTGCCGCCCGCCGGGTACCCGGCGGGCGCGGCCGAGGGCGCCGTTCCGCCGGGGCCGCACGACGCCGTTCCGCCGTGGGCGCGCCCGGCATCCGCTCCGCA
>NZ_JAIQLH010000512.1 GCF_020037025.1 Streptomyces huiliensis
CGGCCGAGGGCGCCGTTCCGCCGGGGCCGCACGACGCCGTTCCGCCGTGGGCGCGCCCGGCATCCGCTCCGCAGGACGCGGCGGCCGCGCCCGAGGGGGCTGTTCCGCCTCCGGCGGCCCCGCCTCAGGACGCGGCATACCCGGTGGCTTCCGCTCACGACGCCGTCCCGCCCGCGGCGCACCCGGCGGCCTCGCCGCAGGACGCGGTGCCCCCGGGCCACGCCGTACCGTCGCCGACGCCCGAGTCGCCGCGCCCCGCCTCCCAGCCGTCCTCCGCCGCCCCGGCCCCCAGCCAGGACGCCTCCCACGCCCCGGCGGCCCCCTCGGCCCCCTCCGGGCCCGGTGGCGGGCCCGTCGGGGCATCCGCCGCGTCCGCTCCGGGCGCGTCCGCTCCGGGGCCGGGTGAGCCGCAGGCCACCGCCGCTCAGCCTCCGGCCGTGCCCGGCCGCCCCGCCGCCCCGGCCACGACGCCGCCGGAGAGCGGCCCGGACGCCGGCGCTCCGGCGCCCGAGGCGCAGGACTCGTATTCCCTGGAGCCACCCGCCTCGCCCGCACCGGGCGCGGGCCGGCCCGTCGCCGAGCCCGCGACCGATGCGGCCGGACCCGGCCCGTCCCTCGTCGCCACGCCCGGCACGGCCGAGCGGTCGGCCGTCTCCGCCCCCTCCTCGGCGGGCGACGCGGGTGACGGCCCGCACGTCACCGCCTCGGTGGACCGACCGTCGGAGCCCGCGCCCGCCTCCGACGCGCCGGAGACGGCCGTTGCGCCGGAGACGGCCGTCTCGGACACGGCGAGCGGCGAACCGGCCACTCGTCCGCCGACGGGAAGCGGCTCCGCACCGGTGCCCGCCCCCGCGGCGGCGCGGGGCTCCGCCGACACCGCGCGGCTCGCGGTGCCCGCCGGCACGTCGGCG
>NZ_JAIQLH010000513.1 GCF_020037025.1 Streptomyces huiliensis
GCGGGCGGCCCGGCCGGCGGAGCCGGCGGCATGCCGGGCGCCGGGGACGCGGGCGGTGTCGTGGGCGGCGGCGTAGGGGCGGGGGCGTGCGCCGGGGCACCCATCGGCGGAGCGTACGGCGCGTGGAACGGCGCGGGAGGCCCGGGCGGGGGTCCGTAGGGCCCCGCGAACGTCCCGCCGCCCTTGGCTCCGTGCGAGAGGAGCACCGCGAGCAGCACCGCGCCGCCCGTCCACAGCATCCCGAAGAGGAACAGTTCGCCGCCGTTGACGCCGAGTTCGGTGTCGGCGATGGAGCCGATCAGATCCCCGCCGGAACGCCCCTCCCATTCGGACGAGAACCCGGCGGCGAGCCCCAGCAGCCACACGGCCGCCAGGAAGAACACCCCCGACAGCACCTGCTCCTTGCGGCCTTCGCGCGAGCGGCGCACCACCATCAGGGTCAGCGACAGGGCGCAGAGCACGCCCATCGCCACGATGCCCGCCTGGGCCCAGCCGCCCCAGACATCACCGGCCTCGGAGAGGCCGAAGTCGTGGCTGCGACCGAAGCCGGAGCCGTCGCCGCGGCCCCAGCCGAAGGAGTCGGAGGAGGAACCCCCGTATCCGAACCGGCTGTCGTCCCCGCCTCCGCCCCGGTAGCCGCCGCTGTTCCCTCCCATCCGGGCGCTCAGATCGGCGCCCCAGGAGCCGCCCACACACACGAGCCCCGCGTTGACCAGGAAGACCAGAATCCCCACGAGCGCCCAGCCGTTGAGGTCGCCCTCCTTGTCGATCTGGTAGAGGAGGATGACGAAGAGCACGGCGGCCCAGAGGCCCACCGCCAGGGCAAGGGCGCGCAACGCCGTGCCGAGCGCCCGCAGGACCATCCGCGCGCCGGGGCCGAGCCGGGTGAGGACGGTGTCCCGCGAGAGGACGGCGCCGCTGAGCGCCGTGGTGAGCGCGAAGGTGAACAGCGCGGCGAGCACCGGCGTGGTCGAGAGCTCGACCCCCTCGACGTCCGGCTCCCCGTACAGGCCGAGCGCCAGCACGGCCACCCCGGTCACCAGCCCCACGCGCACCGCGGCGTCGACTCCGGCACCGGCCGGCCGGGCGCGGCGGAGCCACCGGGCGCCCAGGATGACGGCGACGATCCACAGGGCCGTCATGGTGAGCAGCCAGAACGATATGGAACCGCTGGCCCGCACCGGTTCGAACGCCGACCCGCCCGTCCCCTTGATGTGGGCGGATCCGCCGAGTCCCTGGAGCAGGAGGGCGATCACCATCCGGAACCGCAAGGACCAGGACGGGCTGTCGTCGTCGTCCGAGCCCCAGTCGGGCGCGGAGAAGCCGACCGCGAGGAGCAGCAGCAGGGCCACCGGCCACAGGGCCGCCAGGACCGAGCCCGCCCAGTCGCCGGTGAACACCCGGCGCAGGAACACGGCCGCGGGCCCCGGCGTGACCGGCCCGGCCGGTGCGCCCGGAGGCGCGTACACCGGTGCCCCGTACGTCCCGCCGGGCGCCGCGTACGACGGCGCGGCCGGCGGCGGGCCGAAGGGCGGGGGTGGTGTGACGGGCGGGGGTGGGGGTGGCGCGC
>NZ_JAIQLH010000514.1 GCF_020037025.1 Streptomyces huiliensis
GGCCGGGCGGGCCCGCGCCGCCCTGGACGCGGCCGGCACCGCGCCGCACCTTCCGCCGCCCGCCCCGCCGCGCGCCTCGATGCCGGAGGCGCCTCCGCTGACCTGGCAGGAACGCCGCATCGCCGACCTCGCCGCGAGCGGTCTGACGAACAAGGAGATCGGCGAGCGCATGCACCTGTCGCCGCGCACCGTCGGCTCGCACCTGTACCGCGCCTTCCCCAAACTGGGCATCACGACCCGGGCGGCCCTGCGCGACGCGCTCGGCCGGGCCGAGCGCGTCGCGCGGGTCTGAACCGGTCGCGCGGGTCTGAACCGGTCGCGCGGGTCTGAACCGGTCGCGCGGGTCTGAACCGGT
>NZ_JAIQLH010000515.1 GCF_020037025.1 Streptomyces huiliensis
GCGGGTCTGAACCGGTCGCGCGGGTCTGAACCGGTCGCGCGGGTCTGAGGCGGTTCGCGCAGGTCCGAGGCGGTCGCGAAGGTCACCGGGCCCCGGCGGTGGTGACCGAATCCACGCAGGTCAGAGGCGTCGGAAGTCCGTAGGATGAGAGAAGCTCCTCCGGGAGGAAGCCGTCCGGAGGGTCACATGCCGCACCACGCGAATCGCCGTCTGCTCGGGCGGGAACGGGAACTGGCGGCGCTGGACCGCCTGCTGCGCGACGTACGCGACGGGCGCAGCCGCGTCCTGGTGCTGCGCGGCGAGGCCGGCGTCGGCAAATCGGCGCTGCTCGGCCGGCTCGCCGAGCGGGCCGCGCCGCTGCGGACCGTGTACGCGGCCGGCGTCGAAGCCGAGTCCGACTTCGCCTACTCCGCCCTGCAACGCCTGTGCGCCCCCCTACTGGCACACCTCGACCGGCTGCCGCCGGTGCAACAGGACGCGCTGCGCGTCGCGTTCGGTCTGAGTGCGGGGAACCCGCCCGAAATGCTGCTGGTCGGGATCGCCGTCCTCGGTCTCTTCGCCGAGGCCGCCGCAGAGTCCCCGCTGGTGTGCCTGGTCGACGACGCACACTGCCTGGACCTGATGTCCCGGCGGATCCTGGCGTTCGTCGCGCGCCGGCTGGACGCCGAATCGGTGGCGCTGGTGTTCGCCGAGCGGATCACCGACGGGGAACAGGAGGAGGGGCTTTCCGGGCTGCCGGTCCTCACCCTGCGCGGGCTCGCGGACGCCGACGCCCGGGCCCTGCTCGACGGCGTGCTCCAGGGGCCGGTCGACGCCCGCGTGCGGGACCGGATCGTCGCCGAGACCGGCGGGAACCCGCTCGCCCTCCTGGAGTTGCCCCGGGACCTGTCGCCGGCGGAGCTGGCGTTCGGCTTCGGCGGGCCCGGCGCGGGACCGCTGGCGACCCGCGTAGAGGACGGCCTGCGCCGGCGCGTCGACGCGCTGCCGGCCGACACCCGCGCCCTGCTGCTGGTCGCGGCGGTCGAACCGGTCGGCGACGCCGCGGTGTTGTGGCACGCGCTGTGCCTGCTCGGCATCGGGTTCGAGGCCGCGGCACCGGCCGAGGCCGCGGGCCTGATCGCCCTCGGAGCCCCGGTGCGTTTCCGCCACCCGCTGGTGCGTTCGGCCGTCTGGCGCGGCGCGGACGCCGCCGCGCTCCGGGCGGCGCAC
>NZ_JAIQLH010000517.1 GCF_020037025.1 Streptomyces huiliensis
GAGGTGCTGACGCGCTGAGCGGCGGGGCGCCTCCGGCGGCCGGACGCGACGTGGGCCCGCCCGGCCGCCGGTGAGGCGGTCGCGCGGGCCCGTCTCGTCCCGCCCCTGTCGGTGCGGGCGGGTGTCGGACCGTCAGTGCCGGCCGGAGGCCGGCGGGTCAGCGCCGGGCGCGGGCCCGGCTCACGCCCATGCCCGCCAGGGCCAGGGCGACCACACAGCAGAGGGCGCCCACGATGACGTTGCTGACATTGGCGCCCGTGGTGAACGGGTGCCCGGACACGACCCAGGGCGAGATGATCGTCCAGGCGCCGATGGCCAGCGCGGCCCAGCTCATGGCGTGGGTGCGCTCGTAGGCCGATCCGAAGCCGCCGACCAGGGCGGCGAAGGCGACACCGGTGATGAGGTTGTTGACGGTCAGGGTGGAGAAGCCGTTGAAGCCGACGATCCAGGGCGAGGCGGCCAGGTAGACGCCGCACAGCAGGGCGAGAGCCTCCACGGCCTGGGCGGCGGGCATCGCCGTCGTCTCCTCGGAGTGGGCGCGGAGCGCCATGATGTCCGGGTGCTGCTCGATCCGGGGTGACGTAGGGGCGGTCACGTCAGCCACCTTCCTTCCCAAACGAGAATTCGGACCTTCTTGTAGTTTAACCGGATTGGTCGCAACTTCACCCGAAAGGACCTTTCAGTCGAGAGAGTGGTGAATAGTCCGTTCCAGTGACCTGCCCACGTCGGCGCGTACCGGACGGATGTGCGGGGAAGGCATTGCCTTCCGGGGCCGGCGCGCCCGGCCCGTCGCACGGCACCTCAGGGGGAGGTACCACCCATGGACAACCCCACAGGGCAGGAAGAACGGCTCCAGCCGCGCATACCGGTCCTCGACACCACGTCGGGCCCCACGCCCGCCGGCCCGCCCGCCCGGCGCGCCGCACCACGCGTCGAGTACGACGCACCGGGCGACGAGGACGATCCCGAGCCGCACATCATCCGCGGCACGGACTGACACACACCGGCGGACCCGACCACCGGGCCCGCCGGCGCGGGCGACCCGCCCGCACCCTTGCCCGCACCCCGCCCGTACCCCGCGAGGACAACGCTCACGGGACGTTCCCCGGCCGGAAAGATCCCCGTGACCCGCGGCACGCCCCGGCCGCCGACAACAGCGGTATGCGCGTCGCCCTCGTCACCGCGTCGTATCCCCCGGACGTCAACGGCATCGCCCACCAGACCTGGGAGACCGCCCGGCAGTTGGCGCTCAGCGGCCACGAGCCGCTGGTCGTCGCGCCCGCCCGGCCGTCCGCCCGGTGCGCCGGCGGTACTCCGGACGACGACGGCGTCTTCCGTGAACGCGGCGCGCCCGTCGTCCGCGTCCCCACCCTGCCGCTGCCGGGGCACCCCGCCGCCGGCCGCCGCCCACCGCTGCCCGGCGGCCGGCTGGCCCGGGCGCTCGCCGCCCACCGGCCGCACGTCGTCCACCTGGCCGCATCGGGCCGGCTCGGCGCGCGCGGCCTGGCCGCCGCAGCCCGGCTCGGCGTCCCCGCCGTCGC
>NZ_JAIQLH010000518.1 GCF_020037025.1 Streptomyces huiliensis
CGCCGGGCGGTCCCGGCGGTACGCCGTGAGGGCCCCTGAAGGCCGGTCACCAGGGATGGTCGGGGGCGTCGTCCGGTTCGGTGACCCAGCCGGCGGCCAGGATCAGGCCGGTTTGCCGGTGCACGGCCAGGAAGCCGTGCGGGCGCGCGAAACTCGCGAACACCCGCCGGAAGCGCTCGTTCGGCACCCCGGAGGCGGCCATGCCGAACGCGGTCACGGCCGCCGCTTCGAAGCCGCGCGCGGTGAACGCCGCCACGGTGTTCTGTCGCGCCGACGACACGGCCAGCGGGACGGGGCTGATGCCCGGGAAGTGCCCGGCGGAGCGGTCGGTGGCCGACCGCAGGCCGAACGCCTCGGGGCGTTCGAGCAGGTCGTGCTCGGCGCGGACGGTCCACCGGGCGGTGGACGTCACCAGGGCCGGACGGCTGTCCCAGCCGGTCGCGTCGGCGACGGTGACGCCGGGGCCCGGCGTGCCGTAGGGCAGGGCGGAGCCCGGGACGGTGGCGTGGTCCCCGGCGAGGACGGCCGGGGCCGCCGCGAGGACGTCCGCGCCTCCGGCGTTCTCGGCGCCCAGGACCAGGTGCACGTCCAGGCCGTTGTCCCCCCGGACCTCGACGAGGGTCAGCGGTCCGGCGGGGGTGTCCGGTGCGACGCGGACCGCGTCGAGGTCGCCGGTGGTCCGGTACAGGCCGGCCAGCCGGCGGCCCTGCCAGGGGCCGGTCTCGGGGGTGAGCCAGCCCTCCGAGAAGGGCACCGCCCACCGGGTGCGGACGAGCAGGGCGCCGGCGAGGACCAGCGCGAGGTCCGGGCCGGTCGGCACCGGCATCGACGGGATCGCGCCGTCCGTGTGCTCGGCGGCCCAGGCGTCGAGGGCACGGCCGTCCCGCTCGGCGTCACCGGTCAGGTCGCCCCGCACGCCCTCGGGCAGCCGCGCCGCCCACACCGGCCGGACCGGCACGTCCCGCCGCGTCCACAGCCCGACGGCGGCGTCGACGCCGTCGGCCGCGCGCAGCGTCCCGATCAGCCGGCGTCCGCGTTCGGCGGCGTCGGCCGCTCCGGGGACACCGGTGACCGCGCGCAGTTCGAGGCGGGCCGGCCCGTCCGCGCCCGCCGCCAGCAGGGCGAGCAGCGGCCACACCGCGGCGGCGGAGAACACGGTCCCGCGCCCCGCGCCGGGGCCCACGGCGACGCGCGCCCAGTCGGCGGTCAGGTCGTTGACGGACCGTATCGATGCTTCGTCTGCTTCGTCTGCTTCGTTCGGCACCGGGTGCCCACTCCTTTCGTTCCGGACTTCGCGAAGATCAGGACGCCGCGGGCGGCCGCCGGGTTGCGGCACGCCCGCGTTCCAGGACCAGGTGGCTCCAGGTCACGTCCGCCCGCCCGAGCGGGTCCCCACCGTGCGCGCGGTGGACGGTGGCGAGCCCGCGTTCGTGGGCGAGGGCGAGCGTCTCGTCGGCCGTGACGAGGAACATCCGGCGCCCCTCCGGCACGGGCCCGTGC
>NZ_JAIQLH010000519.1 GCF_020037025.1 Streptomyces huiliensis
CGGCCGAGCGCGTCGAGGGCGGCGGTGTGCGCCGCGTCGTGGGAGAGGTCGACGGCCCCGACTAGCGCGGCGTCGGTTTCCCCGGCGCGCAGGGCCCGGGCGGCGATCCGCAGGGCGGCGGTGCCGGACGCCTCCTCACGGGAGACGGCGAGGCTCGGGCCGCGCAGGTCGAGCTGGCTGCTGACGCGGTTGGCGACGAGGTTCGGCATGGCGCCCAGGGCCGACGCGGGGGTCGGCGGATCGCCGACGGCGTCCCGCAGCGCGCCGGCGGGCCCCGGCGGCAGGGGCAGCCCGGCCCGCGCCCACTGGACGCCGATGCGGCGCCGCCAGGCGAAGAGCGTGACGCAGGGTTCGGCGCCCATGCCGACGTGGACGGAGGTGCGGTCGCGGGGCAGGTCCACGCCGCGGGCGGCTTCCCGTGCCGCGTCGAAGACGAGCAGCTGCTGCGGGAGGGTCTCCTCGATGTCGACGGGCGGGAAGCGCAGCCCGTCCAGCCCGGTGGAGACGCGCTCGCGGGGCGCGCGGTCGGGCCGCCCGCCGAGCACGGCGGCGGTGAACTCGCCGGTGCCGCCGTCGCGTCCGGCGCGTACGGCGAGGGCGACGACGGCCAGGGGACCGCCCGCCGGGGCCGGGGCCGGGGGTGGGGACGGGGGAGGCGGGACGGCGGCCGTGTCCTCGCGCCACTCCTCCACGACGAGGTGGGCGTTGGTGCCCCCGAAGCCGAAGGCGCTGACGGCCGCGCGCCGCGGCCCCTGCCCCCGCTCCCACTCCTCCGCCTCGGTGAGCGGCCGCAGGGGCCGCCCGCGCAGCTCGGGAGTCGGATCGTCGGCGCCGAGGGTCGGCGGGCGGACGCCGTGCCGCAGCGCGTCGACGGCCTTGAGCAGCCCGGCGCCGCCGGCGGGTGCGAGCAGATGGCCGAGGTTGGACTTGACCGACCCGATGGGCAGACCGGGGTGCCCGGCGAACACCCGTGCCGTGGAGGCGATTTCGGCGGCATCGCCGACCGGCGTGCCGGTGGCGTGGCATTCGAGCAGGCCGACCGTCGCGGGGTCGACGCCCGCCCGGGCGTAGGCGAGCCGCATGGCGCGCTCCTGCCCGGCGGGGTCGGGGCTGAGGAAGCCGCTGCCGCGCCCGTCGTTGCCCAGGCCGACGCCGCGGATGACGGCGAGGACGGGCCGGCCGGCGGCGAGGGCGTCGGAGAGCCGCATGAGGGTCACGAGCACGGCGCCCTCGGCGGGGACGAGCCCGTCGGCCTCGCGGTGGAAGGGGCGGCTGCGCCCGGTGGGGCTCAGGGCGGAGACCGCGGCGAACCCGCTGTGGACGAGCAGGCTGTCGGCCCCGTTCACGGCTCCGGCGAGCATGAGGTCGGCCGTTCGGTCGTGCAGCCGGTCGCAGGCGAGCTTGACGGCGTACAGGGCGGAGGCGCAGGCGGCGTCGAGGGCGAAGGCGCCGGCGTCGAGGCCCAGGGCGCGGGCGGCGACGAGGGC
>NZ_JAIQLH010000052.1 GCF_020037025.1 Streptomyces huiliensis
GCGCGGTGAGACCGGCCGGCTGCGGCTGGGGTTCGTCGCCTCCGCGCTGCTGGCGCCGCTGCCGGACGTCCTGGGCCGGTTCGGCCGCGAACGGCCGGGCGTGCGGCTGGAACTGCACGAGATGGCGTCCGCCCGCAGCGCCGCCGCGCTCGCCGCCGGGGAGCTGGACGTGGCCGTCACCCTCGGGCCGCCGCGCGGCGCCGGGGCCGAGCACCTGGTGTCCGTCCCGATC
>NZ_JAIQLH010000520.1 GCF_020037025.1 Streptomyces huiliensis
CTGCTCGGCGATGCCCACGTCCCAGACCCGGTCGGGGAACCGCTCCGCGAACCCCGTCAGCCCCACGGGATGCAGCATCGCGGCGGTCAGCGCCACCACGTCCGGCCGCTCGGCGCCGATGCGGACCATCTCGTCGCCGAAGACCGAGGTCCACGAGGTGCCGGAGGCGGGGGTGAGCGGCGCGCCGGTGAGCGAGTTCATGACGCCGACGGTGTGGAAGCGGTCGGCGTCGTCCTCCAGGGCGGGCCGGTAGCCGCGGCCCTTCTCCGTCCGCACATGCACCAGGACGGGCCCGTGGAAGCGCTTGGCGCGGCGCAGCGCGGACTCCACGGCGGCGATGTCGTGCCCGTCTATCGGCCCGAGGTACTTCAGGCCGAGGTCCTCGAACATGCCCTGCGGCGCGAAGGCGTCCTTGAAGCCCTTCTTGGCGCCGTGCAGCGACTCGTAGAGGGGCTTGCCGATCAGTGGCAGGCCCTGGATCGTCTCCTTGCCGCGGGCGAGGAAGCGCTCGTAGCCGTCGGTGGTGCGCAAGGTGGCCAGGTGGTCGGCGAGGCCGCCGATGGTGGGCGCGTAGCTGCGCTCGTTGTCGTTGACGACGATGATCAGCGGCCGGTCCTTGGCGGCGGCGATGTTGTTGAGCGCCTCCCAGGCCATGCCGCCGGTGAGGGCGCCGTCGCCGATGACGGCGACGACGTGCCGGTTCCAGTGGCCGAGCACCTGGTTGGCCTTGGCGAGGCCGTCGGCCCAGCCGAGGACGGTGGAGGCGTGGCTGTTCTCGATGACGTCGTGCTCGGACTCCTCGCGCGAGGGGTAGCCGGACAGGCCGCCCTTGCTGCGGAGCTTGGAAAAGTCCTGACGTCCCGTCAGG
>NZ_JAIQLH010000521.1 GCF_020037025.1 Streptomyces huiliensis
GGACAGGCCGCCCTTGCTGCGGAGCTTGGAAAAGTCCTGACGTCCCGTCAGGAGTTTGTGGACGTACGACTGGTGTCCGGTGTCCCAGAGGATGCGGTCGGACGGGGAGTCGAAGGAGCGGTGCAGGGCGATGGTGAGCTCCACCACGCCGAGGTTGGGGCCGAGGTGGCCGCCGGTCCTGGCCACGGCGTGCACCAGGAAGTGGCGGATCTCCTCCGCGAGTTCGTCCAGGTCCTCCGTGCCCAGCGCTTTCAGGTCCCGCGGACCGCGGATGTTCTCCAGCAGCGACACGCCGGCCCCCTCCTTAGCTCAGTCGGCCTCGTCTGTTCCGGGTCCCCGCCGGGCCCGGCCGCGCGTCCCGGATCGCCTCCGGCCGCCTTCCGGCCCCGCCGGCTCCCCGGGTCGTCCCCGGCCCCTCGCGCCGGGTCCCGTGTCGGTCTCGCCGTCTCGCTAGCCGGTCACGGTGACGGCGGGCGGCCCCGAGGGCGCGCCCGCCGCCGTCATCCCGTCGGCCAGCTTCATGGCTTCGTCGATGAGGGTCTCGACGATC
>NZ_JAIQLH010000522.1 GCF_020037025.1 Streptomyces huiliensis
GACGTCCACGGCACCGGCGGCGGGCACGAGGTAGGCGGCCAGCCGCTTGACACCGGGCGTGTCCTCGCGGACGACGACGGCGGCCTGGGCGACGGAGGCGTCGGCGGTCAGCGCGTCCTCGATCTCCCCCGGCTCGACCCGGTATCCCCGGATCTTCACCTGGTCGTCGACCCGGCCGAGGAAGTCCAGCAGCCCGTCCTGCCGCCACCGCACCACGTCACCCGTCCGGTACATCCGCGCGCCCGGCTCCCCGAACGGGTCGGCCACGAACCGGCCCGCCGTCAGGCCGGGACGGTCGAGGTAACCCCGGGCGAGCCCAACGCCGGAGACGTAGAGCTCGCCGGGGACGCCGACGGGGACGGGCCGGAGGTGAGCGTCGAGGACGTGGGCGCGGGTGTTCCAGATCGGACGGCCCACGGTGGCCGTGTCGCTGTCCAGCGTGCCGCCGCCGAGGGTGTTGATCGTGTACTCGGTCGGCCCGTAGAGGTTGTAGCCCATCACGCCGGGCGTCTCGCGCAGCTTCGTCCAGAGGGAGTCGGCCACGGCCTCGCCGCCCAGCAGGACCAGCGCCGGCCGGTGCCGGCCCTCGTCCAGCAGCCCGCACTCCACGAGGGCCTGGGCGTAGGACGGTGTCACGTTGATGACGTCGACCTCATGCGAGGCACAGTAGGCCGCCAGCCCCTCCGCGTCGCGCCGCAGCGACTCGTCCAGGACATGCACCTCATGCCCCTCCACGAGCCACAGCAGCTCCTCCCACGACATGTCGAAGGAGAACGACACCGTGTGCGCGATCCGCAGACGACGCCCACCGGCAGCCGAGATCACCGGCTCGAAAATCGCCTCACGGTGATTGAGCTGCATGTTCGTCAGACCCCGATAAGGCGTCACGACGCCCTTCGGCCGCCCCGTCGACCCCGATGTGAAGATGACGTAGGCGGCGGCGTCGAGATCGACGTCCGCGTCCACCGGACCGGCCGGGAAGTCGGCGAGCTCCTTGGCGACGCACGGATCATCCAGCTCGACCACCGGAACACCGCGCACGTCCGGCATCCGGTCGCGGGCGGTCGAGTCGGTCAGCAGGACGACGGGCCGGGTCTCGGCGACCATGTAGGCGAGCCGGTCGACCGGGTAGTCGAGCTCCAGCGGCAGGTACGCCGCCCCGGTCCGCAGCACGGCGAACAGCGCCGCGACCATCTCCAGCGAACGCGGCAGCCCCAGCGCCACCACCCGCTCGGGTCCTGCGCCCCGGGCCGTCAGCAGCCGGGCCAGGCGGTCGACCTCGGCGTCCAGTTCGGCGAAGGTCCAGACCCGCTCGCCGGCCACCAGCGCGGTCTCGTCCGGGACGGTCGCGGCACGCTCGGCCAGCAGCTCCGCCACCGACTTCTCCGGCAGCTCCCGGTCCGTCGCCGCCCACTCC
>NZ_JAIQLH010000523.1 GCF_020037025.1 Streptomyces huiliensis
CGCCTCGTCCAGCTCCCGGTACGTCCACGACCGGCCCTCGAAGACCAGCGCGACGGAGTCGGGGCGGCGGCGCACCTGCTCGGTGAACATCCCCGGGATCGACGGGTCGTCGGCCGGCTCGGACAGCACCTTCCGCGCGCCCAGGACGTCCAGCCGCGCCCGTTCCCGCTCGTCCAGCAGGTCGAGCGACAGCACCGGGCGGTCCGGGTCGGCGAGCAGCGTCGTGAGCACCCGCCGCCAGCGGGCGACGAGCCGCTCGACGGTCTCCGCGTCGTACACGTCGGTGCGGTACTCCACCACGCCGCCGATGCCCGCCGGGCGCCCCGCGTCGTCCACCCGCTCGCGGAGGCTGAAGGTCAAATCCATGCGCGCGGTCAGGGTGTCCGCGCGCAGCGGGGTGATCTCCAGGCCGGGCAGGGAGAGTTCGGGGAGCGTGACGTTCTGCCAGGCGAACAGCACCTGGACCAGGGGGTGGTGGGCCTGGGTGCGGACCGGGTTGAGGCGGTCCACCAGGGCGTCGAAGGGCACGTCCTGGTGGGCGAACGCGTCGAGGCTGCGCTCGCGGACCTGTGCCAGCACGTCGCCGAAGCCCGCCTCGCTCGCGACCTGGGTGCGCAGCACCAGCGTGTTGACGAAGAACCCGACCATGTCCTCGAACTCGGTGCGGCCCCGGCCCGCCGTCGGCACGCCGAACGCCACGTCCTGGCTGCCGCTCAGCCGCGACAGCAGCACCGACAGCGCCGCCGACATCACCATGAACGTCGTCGCGTTGTACTCCCGTGCCGTGCGCCGCACGAGCTCCTGAAGCTCCGCGGGCCACTCGACGACCACCTGGGCACCCCGGTGGTCGGCGACGGGCGGGTGCGGACGGTCGGTGGGCAGCTCCAGCAGCCCCTCGAAACCGTCGAGCTCCCGCTCCCAGAAGGCCGCCTGCCGGCCGAGCCGGCCGTCCGGGTCGGCCTCGTCGCCGAGGAGGTCGTGCTGCCACAGCGTGAAGTCGGCGTACTGCGCCACCGGCGCCGGCCAGGCGGGCTCCGCCGCCGCGGCGCGGGCCCGGTAGGCGGTGAGCAGGTCGCGGACCAGCGGCGCCAGGGACGAACCGTCGCCCGCGATGTGGTGCACCACCAGCGCGAGCCGGTGCTCACCGGCCGACCGCCGGAACAGCCGCGCGCGGAACGGGATGTCGGCCGCCAGGTCGAAGCAGTGCCGCGTGACCGCGCCGACCGCCTCCTCCAGCCGCTCGTCCGTCCAGGCGGTCGCGTCGACGACGTCCCAGCCGAAGTCCGCCCCGGCCGCGTCGAGGATCCGCTGCTCGGGCACGCCGTCCACGGCCGGGAAGACGGTCCGCAGCGGTCAGGCGCAGCACCAGGGGGATGTTG
>NZ_JAIQLH010000524.1 GCF_020037025.1 Streptomyces huiliensis
GTCCTGCTCCAGCTCCGCGACCCGGACGGCCAGCTTCGAGGGGCTGAGCAGCGCCTTGACCAGCATCCGGTCCATGGTGGCCATGCCGTCGATCAGCCACGGGGTGACCAGGACGACGGCCAGGCCGACGGCGGAGGTGGCGGCGAGCTCGAAGGGGTTGTCGAGGTAGAGATCGTGGTCCCGGTCGCTGAAGACCTGCATGCCCGGCTGCCCCCACCACGTCGGGTACATCCACTGGTAGGCCGGGTAGAGGAAGAGGGACCAGCCCAGGAGCTGGAGCACCAGCGACACCGTGAACGCGCAGATCGCCCACGGCATCTGCACCACCGCGTAGACCATGTGCCGCCAGGACACCCCGCTCTTCAGCAGCGCCCACACCCAGCCCATGAACCCGCCGCCGCGGTTCTCCGCCTGGACGGGGAGCGGCGTCTCGACGTCCGCGCCCAGCAGCACCCGGGCCCGGGTGCGCTCGAACGCGCCCAGCAGCCGGGCTCCGGCGAGCCCGAGGGCCAGCACGGGCAGGCCGACGAAGGTGATCAGCAGGCCGAGGCCCAGCGAGACCGTGGTGACGGCCCAGGTGAAGCCGGCGATCGAGATCGGCAGGCTGAGCTGGAGGTACACGAACGCGCGCCAGGTGCGTCCGGACAGGGGCGCCCGCAGGACGAGCGGCAGCCGGTGGCGGCCGTGCGCCGGGTCGGCCGGGTGTCCGTGGTCTCGGTAGTCGATGGCCATCTCCAGGGTTCCTCTGTCCTCTGTCTTCCGCTGTCTTCCGCGTCCGTCCGTCGGAACCCGCCGGGCCTGCGTTGGCGGCCCTTCCGGGATCTCCCTGTGCGGGGATGACTCCAGGTTCTCCCGTAAGGGGAGGGTCGGGCCATGCGGTGGGTGGGTGTCCTCGGGGTGGGGTTCTCCCTACCCCGAGGACAGAAGGGGGGCCAGGGGGCGGCGCCGTCAGCTCCGGGAGCGCCAGGGCAGTTCGGCCGTGATCACCGTGGGCCCGCCGGCCGGCGACTCCACCTCGAACAGGCCGTCCACCGAGCCCAGCCGCTCCGCGAGCCCGGCCAGGCCGCTGCCGGTGGCCGTGGACGCGCCGCCCCGACCGTCGTCCCGCACCTGGAGCAGCAGCCGGTCGCCCGCCCGCCACACCTCGACCCCGGCGGTCCGGGCGCCGCTGTGCTTGCTGACGTTCTGGAGGAGTTCGGAGACGGTGAAGTAGGCGATGCCCTCGATCGCGGGCGCCGGCCGGCTGTCCAGCTCCACGTGGACGGCGACCGGGACCGTGCAGCGTCCGGCCACCGACGACAGGGCGGCGTCCAGGCCGCGG
>NZ_JAIQLH010000525.1 GCF_020037025.1 Streptomyces huiliensis
ATCACCGGACATGGCCCCCCTTCTCCCGAAGTTACGGGGGCATTTTGCCGAGTTCCTTAACCATAGTTCACCCGAACGCCTCGGTATTCTCTACCTGACCACCTGAGTCGGTTTAGGGTACGGGCCGCCATGAAACTCGCTAGAGGCTTTTCTCGACAGCATAGGATCATCCACTTCACCACAATCGGCTCGGCATCAGGTCTCAGCCTTAACGTGTGACGGATTTGCCTACCACACGGCCTACACCCTTACCCCGGGACAACCACCGCCCGGGCTGGACTACCTTCCTGCGTCACCCCATCGCTTACCTACTACAAGTCTGGATCGTCGGCTCCACCACTTTCCTTCACCCGAAGGATCCGGAACGGCTTCACGGACTTAGCATCGCCTGATTCGATATTGGGCGTTTCAAAGCGGGTACCGGAATATCAACCGGTTGTCCATCGACTACGCCTGTCGGCCTCGCCTTAGGTCCCGACTTACCCTGGGCAGATCAGCTTGACCCAGGAACCCTTAGTCAATCGGCGCACACGTTTCCCACGTGTGTATCGCTACTCATGCCTGCATTCTCACTCGTGAACCGTCCACAACTCGCTTCCGCGGCTGCTTCACCCGGCACACGACGCTCCCCTACCCATCACAGTCCCCGTTAGGAGTATGTACTGCAATGACACGACTTCGGCGGTACGCTTGAGCCCCGCTACATTGTCGGCGCGGAATCACTTGACCAGTGAGCTATTACGCACTCTTTCAAGGGTGGCTGCTTCTAAGCCAACCTCCTGGTTGTCTCTGCGACTCCACATCCTTTCCCACTTAGCGTACGCTTAGGGGCCTTAGTCGATGCTCTGGGCTGTTTCCCTCTCGACCATGGAGCTTATCCCCCACAGTCTCACTGCCGCGCTCTCACTTACCGGCATTCGGAGTTTGGCTAAGGTCAGTAACCCGGTAGGGCCCATCGCCTATCCAGTGCTCTACCTCCGGCAAGAAACACACGACGCTGCACCTAAATGCATTTCGGGGAGAACCAGCTATCACGGAGTTTGATTGGCCTTTCACCCCTAACCACAGGTCATCCCCCAGGTTTTCAACCCTGGTGGGTTCGGTCCTCCACGAAGTCTTACCTCCGCTTCAACCTGCCCATGGCTAGATCACTCCGCTTCGGGTCTTGGGCGCGCTACTCAACCGCCCTATTCGGACTCGCTTTCGCTACGGCTTCCCCACACGGGTTAACCTCGCAACACACCGCAAACTCGCAGGCTCATTCTTCAAAAGGCACGCAGTCACGAC
>NZ_JAIQLH010000526.1 GCF_020037025.1 Streptomyces huiliensis
GGAGGACTCCGGCCCCTCCGCCGGCCTGATCGGCGGCGTCGCGGCCGTCGTCGCGCTCGGCGCCGCCGCCCTGTGGCAGGCGCGCCGCCGGCGCGCGCGGTGACGCCGGCGCTGCACCCCGGCGCGTGGTGGATCTGGGCGCTGGGGCTGGCCGCCGCCGCGTCCCGGACGACCAACCCGCTGCTGCTCGCGCTGCTGGTGGCCGTCGCCGGCTACGTGGTGGCGGCCCGGCGCACGGACGCGCCCTGGGCGCGCAGTTACGGGGCGTTCCTCAAGCTCGGGCTGTTCGTGATCGGCATCCGACTGCTGTTCGCGTTCTTCCTCGGCTCCCCGATCCCCGGCACGCACACCGTCGTCGTCCTCCCCGAAGTCCCGCTCCCGGACTGGGCGCGGGGCGTGCGGCTCGGCGGCCGGGTGACGGCCGAGGGCCTGCTGTTCGCCCTGTACGACGCCCTGCGGCTGGCCGCCCTGCTGGTCTGCGTGGGCGCCGCCAACGCGCTCGCCAACCCGGCGCGGCTGCTGAAGTCCCTGCCGGGGGCGTTGTACGAGGCGGGGGTCGCGGTCGTCGTCGCCATGACGTTCGCGCCGAACCTCGTCGCCGACGTTCAACGGGTGCGTGCCGCGCGGCGGTTGCGCGGCCGGCCGGACCGCGGCTTCGCCGGCCTGCTCCAGGTGGGGCTGCCGGTGCTGGAGGGCGCTCTGGAGCGTTCGGTGGCCCTGGCCGCGGCCATGGACGCGCGCGGCTACGGCCGTACGGCCCGGGTGCCGCGCGCGGTCCGGCGCACCACGGCCGTCCTCACCCTGGGCGGTCTGCTGGGCGTCTGCGCCGGCACGTACGGGCTGCTGGCCGACGAGGGGGCCGGCTACGGAACGCCCCTGCTGCTGGCCGGCGTCGTCGCCGCCCTGGCCGGGCTGCGGCTGGGCGGCCGCCGCTCGGTCCGCACCCGCTACCGCCCGGACCGCTGGGACGCGGCCGCGTGGCTGGTCGCGGCGTCGGGCGCGGCGGTGGCGGCCCTGATGGTGTGGGCCGGCGCCTACGCCCCCGACGCCCTCCACCCCCCGGCCTTCCCCCTCGCCTCCCCTGACCTCCCCCTGTGGCCCGCGGCCTCGGTCCTCGTCGGCCTCCTGCCCGCCCTGCCCCTGCCGGGGCGGCGGGGCGGGGCGGGCCCGGAGCGCACGGCGTCCGGCCGGGGCCGGCCCTCGTCCGGCCCGGGGTACCCGCCGTCCGCCCCGAGCCGGCCCACGTCCGGGCC
>NZ_JAIQLH010000527.1 GCF_020037025.1 Streptomyces huiliensis
CCGTCGTGGCCGCCAACGCGCAGGCCCCGCCGGCCGAGTCGATCCGCACGTTCCGCATCCTCGCCGGCCAGTTCACCGAGGAGCAGGGGCATCTGACGCCCACCATGAAGCTCAAGCGGCGGGCGATAGAGAAGGCGTACGCGTCCGACGTCGACGCGCTCTACCGGCTCGCCGTGCCGTAGCCCGGCACACGCCGGCAGACAACCGGAAATTTTGGTTCCGGTTCGGGGAATGAGTGATGAGAACCGCTTGTTGTCGCCCAGAGCAAGCAGCCGTCAGCACGTAAGGAACGATCGCTTGTGAACGAGGTCCCTTCCATCACCCTCAACAACGGTGTGCGGATGCCGCAGCTCGGCTACGGCGTCTGGCAGGTCCCGGACGACGAGGCCACCGCAGCCGTGACGAACGCCCTCGAGGCGGGGTACCGCAGCATCGACACCGCGGCGGTCTACCAGAACGAGGAGGGCACGGGAAAGGCCATCGCCGCCTCGGGCATCGCCCGCGAGGACCTTTTCGTCACCACCAAGCTCTGGAACAGCGCTTCCGAGACCTGGACGCGTGACAGCGTCCTCCGCGAGTTCGACGCCTCCCTCGCCCGGCTGGGCCTGGACTACGTCGACCTCTACCTCATCCACTGGCCGCGCGCCGTGCGCGAGGACTACCTCACCATCCTCCGCACCTTCGGCGAGATCGCGGAGAGCGGCCGGGCCCGCGCCGTGGGCGTCTCCAACTTCCAGCCGGCGCACCTGAACCGCGTCCTGGAGGAGACCCCGGTCGTCCCCGCCGTCAACCAGGTGGAGCTGCACCCCTACCACCAGCAGGCCGAGCTCCGCTCCTACCACGCCGGCCACGGCATCGTCACCGAGGCCTGGTCGCCGCTGGGCCAGGGCAAGGAACTGCTCGGCGACCCGGTCGTCGCCCGGATCGCCGAGAAGCACGGCCGGACGCCCGCTCAGGCCGTCCTCCGCTGGCACCTGCAGCTCGGCAACGTGGTCATCCCCAAGTCCGTGACCCCGGCCCGCATCCGCGAGAACTTCGACGTCTTCGGATTCGAGCTGGACGGCGAGGACATGGCGGCGCTCTCCGCCCTGGACAGCGGCACCCGGCTGGGCCCGCACCCGGACGAGTTCGACGAGTTCTGATCCCCGGTCCCCGGTACGGAACGCCGGGCGCGGCGGTCTCACCGCGCCCGGCGTTCCGCGGCCATGACGGACGCCGGAAGCGGTCAGC
>NZ_JAIQLH010000528.1 GCF_020037025.1 Streptomyces huiliensis
GCCGCTCATGCAGATCACGAACCCGCTGATCAGGAAGAAGAGCTGGACGCCGAGCCAGCCGTAGGACGCCGGCAGGTGCGCGGTGGGGAAGAGGGCGCGGGCGGAACGGTGCCCCCAGGCGCCGCTGTCGAAGGCGATCCAGTGGTAGGCGACGACCATCAGCGCCGCGCACAGCCGCAGTCCGTCCAGGGCGGCCAGCCGGCCCGGGCGGCGCGCGCCGGGCGGTGGGGGCTGCGCCCGGGGTTGGGGGTGTTCCTGCTGTACCGGCAGAGTGGAGTGCAACGCCCCTCCTGGTGTCCGCGGCGCTCCGGTCCCGAGGTGTGCCCGGGAAGTTACCACGCGGAATTGCATTTTTGCCGCAAAACATTAAATAGCGGGCAAAGCGCGCCGGTGGGGCGTGTGTGAGTCGCTTCGCGCCCGGCCGCGCACGCCCCCGAGGGCTCTCGGGGTCCGGATCAGGGTCGGATCCGGGTGCCGGGCGCCCGGGGCACTGCCGCGGGGCCACTACCCTGGTTCCGTGACTATTCGCCTGTACGACACCAGCGCCCGGCAGATCCGTGACTTCTCCCCGCTCGTCCCGGGCTGCGTCTCGATCTACCTGTGTGGCGCGACCGTGCAGGCCGCGCCACACATCGGGCACATCCGGTCGGGGCTGAACTTCGACATCATGCGCCGCTGGTTCGCCTACCGCGGCTACGACGTGACGTTCGTCCGCAACGTGACCGACATCGATGACAAGATCATTAAAAAGGCGGCCGAGCAGAACCGCCCCTGGTGGGCGATCGGCTACGAGAACGAGCGCGCGTTCAACGCCGGCTACGACGCCCTGGGCTGCCTGCCCCCGACCGTCGAGCCGCGGGCCACGGGCCACGTCCCCGAGATGATCGAGATGATGCGCGGGCTGATCGAGCGCGGTCACGCCTACGCCGCGGACGGCAACGTCTACTTCGACGTCCGCTCCTACGCCGACTACCTCCGCCTCTCCAACCAGGAGCTGGAGAACCTGCTCCAGCCCTCCGGCGAGGGCGAGACGGGCAAGCGCGACCCGCGCGACTTCGCCATGTGGAAGGCGGCCAAGGAGGGCGAGCCCAGCTGGGAGACCCCCTGGGGCCGCGGCCGCCCGGGCTGGCACCTGGAGTGCTCGGCCATGGCGCACAAGTACCTCGGCACCGCCTTCGACATCCACGGCGGCGGTCTCGACCTGATCTTCCCGCAC
>NZ_JAIQLH010000529.1 GCF_020037025.1 Streptomyces huiliensis
GGGGCCGGGAGCCGGGCGGCGGCGGTACGTGCCCCTCGGGCGCCCGGGCCGGGCCGCCGCCCCGGCGGGAGGGCAGCCGGACGGCCGCCTCGGCGGGCGGGCCCTCCGGTTCGTACCAGCGGTGGACGAGGGCGTGCAGGGCGGCGTCCAGGTCGAGGTGGGTGCCGTGCAGCCAGTCGGCGAACTCCTCGTGGGCGAAGCGGTAGCCGCTGCCCGCCGGGACGAGCAGGCCCTCGGTGAGCACGGCCGAGGCCCAGCCGGTGCGCCAGGGGAAGAGCTGCTCGAACGTCTCGCGCTCCAGCTCGCCCTGCCCGGGGCCGAGGCACTGCCGGGCGGCCTCGTGGACCTGCCCGGCCACCTTGGCGGCCAGCCGCCGCACGGCCGTGCCGCGCAGCGGGGGCCGGCGGGCGGCGGCCAGGCGGACGGCGATGCGCAGGCAGACGAGGTCGAGGTGGGCGGCGAAGACCTCCCACCGGTCGGGCGCGGGGGCGCCC
>NZ_JAIQLH010000053.1 GCF_020037025.1 Streptomyces huiliensis
AGTTACGGGACAGCTCTTAGGAACGGATCCCCAGCCGCTTCGGTGAGAAGGAGATACGTCCGTGGCTGAGACCTGGAACGGCGAGCTTCTGGCAGACGCGAAGCCCACCAGCCAGGACATCCATTACCGGATCCACGACGCGGACGCCGGTCAGCTGCTGGGGGTCGGCACCGGCCCCGGCGGATCGCTGGGAACTCTGGTGGCACACTGCCGGCGCGTGGAAGACGCCTACCCAAAGCGCCACCTGGTAGTCCGGACCTATGGCGACCCGGCTGGGCCGGGGTTCGGCCGCCCTGCCGGACCACGAGCTATTGCTGTCTTCGTCGGCATGTTCAATGCCGTGCAGCAGAGGGGTCCCCTTCGTGTTCGTGGGGTCTTTTTGTCTGGTGCTGCTGTGGGGTTGGGGTGAAGTCGTAGCGTGCGGTTGTCTGCGGCAGGTAGAGGGCTGTGAAGGCGCGTAGAGATTTGTCCGTGGGCCGACTGGGGCATTGTGCTGCCGTGATGTGGGGGCAGTGTGTCAAGCCGAGGGGGAGATATGAGTGGCGGTCCTGTGGTCAGGTGCCGGTGTGGCCATCTGTGGACGGTTCATCTGGAAGGCCGTTGCGACAGCGAGGAGGGTCATGGCCTGTGTGACTGCCGGGGCTTCTATCCCGGTGACTGGCGGCCCAACAGGAGTGATATCTGCCGTGGGTGCGGGCATGGCGCGTCGCAGCATTCCGGGACGCGTTGTGAGGCCGTCGTCGGTCATGACACGGTGACCGAACGGCACGTCGGTCTTGAAGGTGACACGTGGACCACCGAGCATCCCGTAAAAGTCAGTTGTTCTTGCCAGAGTTTTTGGTGAGTGCGAGGCTCGCCCGGTCTGCGGGGGGCGAGCGCCTGGGACGCCTTCGTGCGCGCACCGTTTTGCCGGTGTTGTCGGCGCGGGCTTTGGTGTACGGGGTCGGTCTGTGGGTCTCCGCTCCTGGCGGTCGAAGGCGCGTGGGGGTCTCGCTGTTGGCTTTATTCACGGGTTGTGAAGTCAGTTGTTCACGGGTTTGGGAGGCGCTTAGATCCACGGTCGGGTGATGTTCACGAGTTTTGAAGTCACCGGGGTGCTTGCCAGGGCAGCATCGGGATGCTCCTGGTGAAAGGGCCTGGTCATGCCGCAGATGTCGAAGGTCGAGCTGTACGCGGCGATCCGCCGGGACCACCGGGGCGGCATGAAGATCCGGGAGATCGAGCGCAAGTACAACGTGTCGTGGCGGACGGTTCGCAAAGCTGTCGACTCGGTCTGGCCCGAGCCGAGGAAGCAGCTGCCGCCGCGGCCGACTGCCCTGGATCCGTACAAGTCGGTGATCGACGGGATGCTTCTGGCGGATCTGGACGCACCGCGGAAGCAGCGGCACACGATCACGCGGATCTTCCACCGCCTGGTCGAGGAACACGCCGCGGACGTCTCCTACCAGATGGTCCGGCGCTACGTCTCCGACCGGAAACCGCAGATCCTCGTAGAGTCGGGGAAGGCGCCGGTCGAAGCGTTCGTGCCGCAGACCCACCAGCCCGGCACGGAGGCCGAGGTCGACTTCGGCGACGTGACCATCCGGCTCGCCGGCGAGCTTGTGACCTGCCATTTGTTCTCCTTCCGCCTGTCCTACTCGGGCAAGGCCGTCCATCGCGTCTTCGCGTCCTGCGGCCAGGAGGCGTTCTTCGAAGGGCACGTGCACGCGCTTCGGACGCTGGGCGGGGTGCCGCGGAGCAAGGTCCGCTACGACAATCTAAAGGCCGCCGTCGCCCGGGTGCTGGGGTTGAGCCGGGCGAGGGTGGAGGCCGATCGGTGGATCGCGTTCCGGTCGCACTTCGGGATCGAGAGCTTCTACTGCCGCCCTGGCATCGAGGGCGCCCACGAGAAGGGCGGAGTGGAAGGGCAGATCGGCTACTTCCGCCGCAACCACTTCACCCCAGTGCCCGAGGTCGACTCGCTGGCCGAGCTGAACGAGCTCGTCGAGCAGTGGGACCTGCGTGACGGGCGTCGCCGGATCGGTTCGCGGCCGCGGACGATCGACGAGTACTTCCAGGTCGAGCGTCCGCTGCTGATGCCGCTACCCGAGGAGCCGTTCGAGACGGGCAGGCTCTTCACTCCGCGGGTCGACCGCTACAGCCAGATCGCGGTCCGCACGAACCGGTACTCGGTGCCGGTCCGGCTGATCGGCAAGCGGGTCAGGGTCGTGCTTCACGCGTCTCACCTGGTGGTTTACGACCGGAACGTGGAAGTGGCCCGGCACGAGCGTTTGATCGCGAAGGGTGGCTGCCACCTGGATCTGGACCACTACCTGGAGGCCCTGATCCGCAAGCCGGGAGCCTTCCCCGGCGCGACGGCGCTTGAACAGGCTCGCTCGGCCGGCAAGTTCACCCCGATCCACGACGCCTGGTGGGCCGCGGCGGTCAAGGCCCACGGAGACACCGCCGGCACCAGAGCCCTGATCGAAGTGTTGCTGCTGGGCCGCCACGTCTCGCACGAGCACCTGGTCGCCGGCCTCGCGATGGCTTTGCGGGCCGGGGCTCTGACGCCGGACGCGGTCGCGCTGGAGGCCCGCAAGGTCGCCCAGACCGAGGAGGAACCCGCCGGGCATCCTTCGCCGGCGGACGCAGGCGGCGCGGCCACCGTGACGTTTCTGCACGAGTGGCGGCTCGCGCATCTTCCCCCGGACACCAGCCCCTGCCCCCGGTGACCCACTACGACCAACTGCTCCGACGCCGTCGCGCCAGCGGCGGTGAACACCGCGAGGGAGAAGCACAGTGACCCTGCCCCGCCAGCGAGGACTGACCGAGCAGGCCGCCACCACGGCCATCGACACCGCCTGCCGCCTGCTGCGGCTCCCCTCGATCAGAAACGAGTTCGCCGACATCGCCGACCGGGCGCTGAAAGACCAGATGACCTACCGCGGCTTCCTCGCCGAGCTGCTGATGGCCGAGTGCGACGACCGGTCCCGGCGCCGTTCGGAACGTCGGATCAAAGCGGCTGGCTTCCCCCGGGACAAGTCCCTGCGGACCTTCGACTTCGACGCGAACCCCAACATCGACGCCGCCACCATTCACACGCTCGCCAGCTGCGAATGGATCAAGAAGAGCCAGCCGCTCTGCCTGATCGGCGACTCCGGGACCGGCAAATCTCACATGCTGATCGCGCTCGGCACCGAGGCCGCGATGGCCGGCTACCGGGTCAAGTACGTGCTGGCCACGAAGCTGGTCAACGAGCTCGTCGAGGCCGCCGACGAGAAGCAGCTGAGTAAGACGATCGCCCGCTACGGCCGCGTCGACCTGCTCTGCATCGACGAGCTCGGCTACATGGAACTCGACCGTCGCGGCGCCGAACTCCTCTTCCAGGTCCTGACCGAACGCGAGGAGAAGAACAGCGTCGCCATCGCCTCCAACGAGTCCTTCGGCGGCTGGACCAAGACGTTCACCGACCCCCGCCTCTGCGCGGCCATCGTCGACCGCCTCACTTTCAACGGCACCATCATCGAGACCGGCACCGACTCCTACCGCCTCGCCAGCACCCGCGCTCGCGCCGAAGAGACGGCCAAGGCCGGCTGACCGCTGCGGGCACCTGCTCGACGGATCTCCGCCCTCCGGGCGGAGATCCGTCACCGCTGAGGTCACTTTCGCCGAACGGCTACAACCGCGCGGAAGCTTCGGGCCAGAGGGCCATGTCAAAGCCTTCGTCCACGACACCCTCCTCATACCACCCGCGGCCGCCCAGCCAGGTCTCAAGCCACTCTGCGAGGCTCCCCGCATCCACGAACCACGCCCCGGACAGGTCCTGCCCGCTGATCGCGTTCGGCTCGAAGAGGAGAACGGTTCCCTCCTCACTGCGGCAGTCGACACACGCGAACATGGCACAACCCCAGTCCAGCACCGGTATGACGCCCTTGGGCCACGACCACCAGGTGTCCGCATCCGCGGGCGGGATCCGCGCCAGATAACCGTCGACCATGCCCTCCTCGCCGTCCAGATCCGGGCCACATGTCAGAGGCAGTAGCGAATCCATGGGGCCGAACCCGCCGTTACCCACTTCCAGGTACAGCGCGGCAAGAAGCGGGTGCAGACGGAACCCGAGCCTCCTCTCGGCCTCGTCCAAAGCCTCCGCTGAGACCGGGGGCTGCAGCCCATGGCCCTCGGCCGCCTTGGCCGCGACTCGTTCAACCAACTGCTCGAAGTTGTTCACGGCGACATGCTCGCCTACGGCTCCGACAGACTCGCCGCCAGGCCGACCGGTGGACTTCACGCAATCCGGTCAGAGCCAGTTTCAATGATCCTCTTCCCCGCCGGGTGACGTCATATCTGGTGAACATCCACCGCACTCAAGATCACCAACTGCTGCCCAAAGTACTGACCAATCGCTGCTACTTCACGTGAACGAAGCCACTGCCCTTCGCCGAGTTCCTCGGACTGGGCCACACGCTCAATCCCACCGACCGCACCCGCCGCCCGGCCGACATGACCGAACCCGTCACCCACATCATGCACAAGGCCCGCACCCAGCTCGTCCTCGTCAACGGCCTCGACCGCCTCGCCGACAACGAGATCCACAGCGCCTTCGACTACTTCGAAACACTCCAGGACCGCACCCGCGCCACCTTCGTCTACTGCGGCACCGGCGCCGCCGACATCGTCCACGAAGCCCGCTACGGACGGCGCCGCAAGAACCTCCCCAAAGCCGTCAAGGGCACCGTGCGTCCCGATACCCAGCCCGTCCTGTGGGCCGGCGCCATCGACTACGGCGACGACTGGCACTCCGTCGTCAAGGGCTTCGACGACGACCTGCGCCTGTACGACCACACTCCCGGCACCATCGTGAAAATGTCCCGCTACCTCCATAAACGCACCGGCGGCTATATCAATACCCTCAGCGACCTCATCTGCACCGCCGCACAAGACGCCATCGAAACCGGCACTGAAACCATCACCCGCCCCCTCCTCGACACCATCCACACCGGACGAGGCGACACCTGGTAACGGCGCCGGCCACCCTCGGCACCAAACCGCCGGCGCCGGTAGCGGCCCTTCACGCCCTCCGGACAAAGGCCAGGCGTGCCGCTTCGGCACCGATGCAGCCGGGCGGATCCGACGCGTCTTGTGCACGTCATGCGCCGCCGCTGTCACGTCACACCCTCTTCGTCCCCATGGGCGTCACTTCACCCCGAAGCCCTCGTTGCACAGGAACGGACGTAACAGGCGCACCGCAACAAACGGGAGTATCGGCGTGGGGCCGCTGATCAGCATCACGAAGCTACGGTTTCTGCTCCGGGACGGCATCTGGCGCGAGCGGCGCCTGTCCGCACCGGTGTGCGCCGTAACCGGGCCGATCGGTTCCGGCACCTCCACCGCACTGGAATGCCTCTTCTACGTACTCGGTCTGGGCAAAGGCGACGTAGCCGAGATGCCGCCCATGACCGCCTGCAAGGAACTGCAGCTGCTGTGCACCATCAGCGGCGTGCCCTGGGTCATCACCCGCGCCCCGGCCTCAGGGAACGTCGTCTTCCGCGAGGCCCACGGCGAGGGCATCGTCAAACCGTTCCCCCTCACCAGCAGGAACGGCACGCCCTGCGCGGGCGACTTCGTACTCGAACTCCTCGGCATCCCCCACGCCCAGCGCAGCGGTGCCCGCCTCGGTCTGCCTGAGCTCATGCGCGCGATGTACCTGCAGGAAGGCACCATCTCCACACACTTGTTCGGCGGTCTGAGCACCGAGGAACGCAAGCTGGTGTTCGATGTGCTGCTCGGACTGCGCGATGAGGAACTCACACGTCTTGAGGACGCGTACACGCAAGCCGACCGCGCCCACGCCGCGCCGTCACGGCTGCTGAGCCAGCTCACCAAGCGCCGCGCCGAGCGCGGCCTGGACCATCCCGACCTCGTCCTTGCCGAACAAAGCCGCAAACAGGATGAGTTGGAAACCGCCCGCAGGACGGCCCAGGACCACCAGGAGCAGCTCAGTGACATCGCCGCACAGCGCGGCCGCCTCGAGCTGGCCGTGGGGCAGGCCCGCCAGCAGGAGAAGACCGCACGCAAGGCCGCCGAGAAGGCCCAGGAGGAGGCCGAGCAGGCAGCCACCGATCGCCGAGGCACGCGGCTTCCTGCGTGGCCTCAAACGCCGCGCCGCCCGGCGCACCCACTGCAGCGAGTGCCGGCAGGAACTTCCCGCCCGGCCCGCCGGACACTGCTGTCAGTGCGGGCAGCCCACCGCCGACAGCGAAGGCAGCACGCGCCAAAACGAGTGGGACGAGGCGCAGGCCCGCATCGACATGGCGGCCCTGACGGCCGACCAGCGGCGCGAGCGCCATACCCACGCGGTCCAGCTGGCCCGGCAGGCGAGGAGAAGACCCAGCAGGCGCAAGCCGACCTGGCCCGGCACGAACGTGACCTGTGGAAGCCGCACCAGCAGCGCACCCTCGACGCCGAGAGCCGGGTCAACTACCTCGCCGGCGAGATCGCCCAACTTCAGGAGCGGCTCAAGGAGATCCAGCTTCTGATCGATCTCACCGCCCAGATGGAACCGCTCAAACAAGCACGTGCCGAGGCCCGAGAAGCACTCGACGCCGCCCGGCGCGAACGCGACACCCGCCGCAAGGACCGCATCCTTTTGTGGTCGAAGCACCTGCTGAAACACGCACGCGCCGTTCTGCCCGACATCGACCAGGCGCATATCGACCCCGACAACTACACCACCGTGATCGGGCACAAGAGCTTCGACATCTGCAGCGTCGCCGGCGGCGAGCGCATCCTGCACAACGTGTGCGCCCTGCTCGCGCTCCAGGACGTCGCACGCGAGGTACCCGACACCCTCATCCCGTCACTGCTCATCATCGACTGCCCCGGATACGGAAGCGACACCAACGACCTCGACCGCGACACCGCCACCCGCCTGATCACCCAAATCCTCGGCCAGGCCCACGACGACCACACCCAGGTCCTGCTCGCCGCCCAATCGCTGCCCGCACAAAACTCTGCCCCTGGCGTACGCCGCATCCCCCTGACCCACGACACCCGCTTCTTCGACGACGCGCCCCACAGCACAGACCACGCCGCCTGACCGGCGGCCCCGCGACGACCCTGGCCTGCCCCCCCGGGCCGGGCCCGGCAGCGCCGAACGCACCGTGTCAACGGCAGGAAGTCAAGCCCCCGTCAGGGTGCGCAACCGGCAAGCTCACGACCGCCAAGAACGAAAACGACCAGAACCACGGGCGCGCAGGCAGGCCGCGCTCCGGCCTGCGGCAGGGGCGGGACTCGCGCGCCGGTCACCAGCGGGGAAGGGCTGTTCGGTCCTGGGCGGTGATGTGGAGCGTGTGCAGTGCCTGGGTGCGGGTCGGGCGGACGACTTCGAACCAGTCGGTGCCCTGCTGCAGATGGCGGGCGATGCCTCGGTAGTAACGCCAGCCGAATCCGACACCGATCTGCCACACCGTGTCGCTGTAGCGGCTGCCGATGACGGGATCGCCGTGGAGGTAGACGGAGTCCATGGGCCGGGCGCCAGCTTCGAGGTGGGCCAGGACGGCCGCCGCGGCGCGGCGCAGCGGGCTGGTATCGCTCCAGCGGGCGAGCGCCTTGAGGGCTACGGGATGGCTGGGGTGGGCGTCGGCCAGCTCAAGGTGCCGGACGGTGGCGGCCTGGCGGTCGACCAGGTCGGCGAGGTCGATGCGGACCGGGCGCGGGACCCAGCGGTCGATGCCGTCGAATGCCTCAATCATGTGGTCGCGCGGGGCGCGGCCCGCTGCGGGGTCGGCGGTGAGGGCCGCAAGGCGGGTGCGGGCGGCGGACACGGGTTCGCCCCGGGCCCACAGCAAGGTCAGTTCGAAGCCGTCCGCTTCGAGGGTGCTGCGTTCGCGGAAGTGGATCTGCAGGCCCCGGCTGTTGCCCTTGAGGGCACGCTTCATCGACGCGGAGGGGTCGCGGCCGTAGGACAGGGCATGGACGAATTCGGAGGTGAGACGGGTATCCGTGCGGTGCTCGACGACCAGGTCGACGTCTGAGGGGGTCAGTGCGCCGCGTGCGTAGGATCCGAAGACGAGGATCTCGTCGATGAGGTCCACAGGCCAGTTCCCCTCCTCCAGGCGGTCGAGCATGTCGTTGAGAAGCTTGGTGGCGCGCTCGCGTTTCACGCAGAAACCTCCGCTGGCTGCCTTTGGCCGCCGGTGCCGTGGATGTGCTTCAGCTGGATTGCCGCGGGGCGGCGGGGGCCCGGGAGACGATCGTGCTGAGAGGCCCGGTGTAGGTGGTGCCCAGCTCGGTCACGGTGCCAGGGAAGGGGCCCGGGCCGTGGCGCAGGGCGCTGACGTAGTTCTCAGGCAGGAGCACACGGTCGCCGACTTCGAGCGTGCCCGGCCCCTTCCAGCGGTAGCCGTAGCCGTCGACGGTGACGACCTGATCACCGTCGATCTGGAAGCGGCGGCTCTTGGCATCGAGTTCATCGCGCAGGGTTCGTATCTGCCGTTCCAGGCGTTCGATCTGTGCAGTCGCTGCGCGCTGGCTCCAGTCTCTTTCCTGTGCCCAGCCAGTCTCCAGGCCCTTCTGGTAGGCCTCCACGAGGGCTCTTTCGTGGTCGGTGGTGTGCAGTTTGCAGGCGAAGCCCGGACCGGAGAACTGCGCGCGGCAGGGAGCACCGGACTTGGTGGGGCGCCCACAGGGCCGCTGTCGTACCTCTTCGAACACCGGACTCCTCCACAGATGAAACGGGGACAGGATACGGGCGCGGAGGCGCCCTACAGCGTGGTCGGCAACGCGGTCACCGGCTCGGAGAAGGCCTGCGGGATGCAGGCAGGAACGGGGTGGCCCCCCTGGGTACAGGCAACAGTGAGGAGTTGGAGATAGCTGAGAGAGACCGGGCGCCCGGGGAGCTTGCCCGCCGCCTGTTCGAAGCGCTGAAGCGTATGGGGCTTGATATCCAGATGGCCGGCGGCGTCGTGGAGGTCGAGTCCGGCGGCTTCACGGGCCTCCCGCAGGAGGTCGGCACTGTCGTGCCAGACCTGCGGCGCCGTGGCCATGCTGTCCCGTGCAACGGCCGTACGGGCTGTAGTGAGAACAGCCTTCACCCGGTCGGCACGGGCCCCGAGCAGGAACCGGGCGAGACGGGCGGCACCGGCCTTGCGGTCGGCGCCTTCGTCCCAGGGCCGGGAAGCCTCTTCGTACACGCGATCCCGGGCCTTGGCGCAGTCCTCGCGATCGCCGGAGCCGGTGCCGTAGGCGCGGTGCCGGTCGCTGGTGCACGGCAGGGCGCTGTCCTTCGCCAAGGTCATGTCGCGGTCCCACACGTCCTCGGACTCGATATCGGCCATGACGCCTCGGACGTGCTGGCGCTCTTGCGGAGAAAGCACATCGGCGAGGGCTTCGGCGGCGGCCTGGGCCTCGGAACGGCCGGCGGGCTCAAAGCCGCCGCCCCAGGCGTGGAAGGCCTGTTCCCCCTCTGCCTTACGGAAGGCCACGTCCATGGCTTCGAACGTGTGGGGGCTCCAGGCGTGCATCATCAGGAGGATCTCCCGCACGGCTTCCTGCGAGGCAGCAGGCGCCGTCCCGTCTGCGGCCCGCCGGCCGCGCCGCGATCCGGTGCGGGCCAGCCACTGGGTGAACTCCTGCGGACGCCGGGGGTCGGAAGGATCCGCTTCCTTGAACCACCGTACCGCCCGCACCACGCAGGCGTGCGCGTGCTGGATAGCGGCGTACCAGCCGAACAGCGCCTGCCGGTAGTCATCCGTGTGCCGGTCCTCCGAGAATGTGCCGGTCTCGGCACGGCAGTGCTGGGGGCACTGGGCCGCGTCAACCCGGTACAAGGCGGCCCGCGTCTCGGGAAACATCAGCAACGCCGCATCCAGGTGCTCACGCTTGGGGCCCCGGTCGCGGCGCCGTTCCAGATCCTGTTCCAAGAAGGCGCCGAAGCGTGGCTCGTGGCGCCAGTGGGCGGCTTCCCGGCGAACCCCCAGGTCCTGCTGCCAGGCACCGGTCGCGATAACCTCCCGCAGGGCCGACGCCACACCACCGCGCAGCGCCCCGCCCAGCTCGACCAGCACCGGCAGACACAGCGGGTCATCCCCCACCGCCGACATCACCAGATCCACATCATCGCGCCGGTGACCAAAACGCTGAAACACAAGTACCCCCTCAACACAACAGCCCCTGCTGACAGCGCAGACGCCCTCACCATCCTGCCCGAGCGCTACGACAGCCGGCCCGTTCTTCCCGGCAAACGAAACCGCCAAAGCCCCCCTCACCCACGACTCTCAGAACCTGCAGCACCCCGGGCCGACCACATGATCAATTACGCCCAGACTGCAATCCCTCTGAGGCGACACACCCCACCGCAGCCGTGGTAGCAGCGAACGGTCCCTCACTCACCACCATGCCGCCCCCTCCTCGCACCGCCACGCCACACCCGAACGCGCCGATCATAGAGCCCGGTCCGTCAGGCAGACCCTCGTATGCTCATCGGCCAAGACGGCCGTACCGGCGGTCTCGCCCATGCCGACGGCACCGTCCGCCCCGTGCAGGACGCCGTCCGCGGCCTCAGGTGGAGGCCCTGCTGGCGGCCAGGTAACGGGCCGCGTACACACGGGCTGCAGCACGAGCATGGGGAGCGTGCAGGACAGCTGTGTGGGAGGCAAAGAAGTCGGGACGCTCGGCCGTGGTCAACACCAGGCCGTCGCCTTGAAGGCGGTGCTCCGTCATGCCGGAGAAGACCCCGTCGGGGACGGGAACACGGGCCCAGGGGTTGTGCAGGACGTGGAAGCCCTCACTGAAAGTCTCGTGCTCCTCAGGGCTGTAGTCACTTACGACGTAGACGCGTTCGACTGGGCGGTCCGCGTTCGGATCAGGATCCGGCAGAGTGCCGTAACGCAGCAGGGCGACATCGTCGGGACCGTAGCCCCGTTCGGTGCCCATCCGGTGGAACTTCGCGACGGTGGCGCTGTTGGAGAAGACCACCGCCGACAGGTGCGCGGCCTCGGGCCGGGCAAACAAACCGCTGGGGATGACGGTGTCGCCATGCCGGTGCTCCGTGATCTCCTCACTGGTCAGTACAAGAACACCGTGCCCGTCACGAGCGGCCACGTCACGGCGCCCGTACAGGTAACTGGCCAACGGTCCGACGGTATGGAACAGAGCGCTGAGATGGTGGAAGGACTCCAGAGCGATCACAAACGGCCGCCCTTCGACATGAGGTTGCTGCCAGTAGGAGCGTCCCTGGGCATCCCTCTTCTCGAGCTTGCGCCGCAACGCCTTGGCGCACTGCAGCACGAACTCGGCCTCGGCATCCTCCAGATCCTCGGGAACAGGAGGGTGGGGATCCTGGGGCGTCAGCTCGAGACCGGCGGCGAATGCCGACTGGGCGGGATTGCTGGTAGTGGCCTCGACAGCCACGGGGTGAAGCCCTCCGATGAGGAAGTCGGGCGCACCACCGGTACGCTCCAGGACGTGCCCCTGTTCCTGGAACGCGGCGAACAGAGCCAGTTCCAGGACCCGAGGAGAAAAACCACCCGTCTGGAACTCACGGACGAAGCTGCGATCGGCACCGTGGAAGGCCGCGAAAGTCTCGTCCATCAACCGCCGAGTGGCCTGATGGACGTGCTCATCACGCACAACGCGGAAGCGCGGGTCCATGACCTCGTCAGACACCTTGCGGACACGTTCGAACAAACTGTGGGGCATAACCGCCTCTCTACACCAGCCCCGACCACAGTCATCTCACGGCCTCCTCAAAGGAAACGCAGGCACGTCTCACCCATTGCAGCACCACAGCTCACAGCCCTGCACCACACCCCACCACCCACTCCTCAGCAAGACACACCAAGTCAGATCACCTTCTCAACCGCTGCAGCACCGCAGCTCAACGCCTCAGAAGTCAGCCCCAACCTGCAATCAAACTGAGACAACACACCCGGGCGCCACTGCCTTGGCCGCGGCGAGTGCGGCGGAGGGGTCGCCAGCGGAGTTCTCGGCGGAGATCAGATGGAGCTGGACGGTGGTGGGGCTGAACCCTCCGCCGTGGTCCCGCAGCACGGCGGCCGATCCGAGTTCCCGGGCGATGGCGGCGGCCTCACCGGTCAGCTCCCGCATGCCGGCCGCGTCGCCGGTCTTCGCGGCGGTGTAGGCGGCGGACTGGATCAGCAGGCCCCGCTGGGCCGCCAGTGCCGGCTCACTGCCGCGCAGGGCGGGGTGGTCGGCGGCGGTCAGGGCGATGAACAGTGCCTGCTCGTGCCAGTCGGCCTTGCGGGCGAGGACCGCGAGCTGCCGCGCGGCCTCCGCGACCAGCAGCGGTTCGCCGGTGGCTTCGGCGGTCTGGCGGGCGCGGTCGGCGGCCATCCAGCCGAGCTGCTGCTCGTCCAGCTTGATCAGCATGCGCGTGGCCAGCAGATAGCTGTGGGCCAGCAGCCCGTCCTCCTCGCCGCCCTGGCCGCCGGCCCGAGCGTGGGTCGCGCAGATCAGCCGGGGCAGCCGTACGGCCAGGCTCCCGTATGCGCAGGCGTGGAAGTCGGTGAAGGCGCGGACCAGGTCGGTGCGCAGGACCGCCGTCGGCGGTACGGCGGTGGCGGTGTGCAGGCCGAGCATGGCGTCCCGCACGCGCGCCACCAGGACCTCGCCGCCGGCGGCGTCCTCGTCGGGTGTCTTGCCGGTGGGCAGGATGGGGGCGCCGATGGCCGCGGCGGCCGTGACCGCGAGGTTGGCGAGTAACTTCCTGCGCCGCACCGGGTCCTCCCCGTCTTCTCGACGAGCCGTCCCCGCCACCCTAGGACGTGGCAGCCGCGGGTAGGCCGCAGTTGGCCCGATCGAGCGCCCATGGCGGACCTCGGGCGGGACGGTCAGGCCCAGGACCTGCGGCGGGATGCCGAGCGCGTCGGCGAAGCGTCGCAGCACGGTGACGTCGGTCAGCGGCGAGACGCCACGCTCGTACCGCGAGACCTGGGCCGCGGAGTAGTCGGCCAGCTCCCCGAGCCGGGCCAGGGTCAGGCCCTGCTTCTTGCGCGCCTGCCGGACCAACTCCCCGGGGCTACCGGCCACCGGATCCGGCTGTGCTCTGACCGCGTCCATACCCGTCCCCCGCTCGCCGGGAGTGCGCCGCCGCACACCGTACTCGCACGCGCCGGGCCCGGGCAGGGCTTTGCACGAGATGCAAACGGCTTTGCGGCCCACGCCAACGCCCCTGCCGCCACCGCTCTGGTCGCGGTGTCCTCGGAGGGCGGGCGGCCCGGACGGCGGGCCGCCGCCGCGCATCCGAAAGGGGATGTGAGCGATGAACGTACCCAAGAGGGCCGCGATGGTGGGGCTCGGCAGGCAGGCCACCAGCGACCACCTGCCCGGCCTCGCCCAGTGCCACCTTGCCGAGCTGGTCGGGATCTGCGACGTCGACGCCAGCCGGGTCGCCGCGGCGGCCGACGCGCACCAGGTGCCCGGCTTCACCACCGTCGAACATCTACTGGAGGCGGTGCGTGCGGACTTCGTCATCGCCGCGGTGCCGCACCACGCCGGCCGGAAGGTCGTCGCCGCGTGCGCCGAGGCGGGGGTGCACGTGCTCAAGGAGAAGCCGTTCGCCACGGCCCCCCACGAGGCCGCTGAGCTGGCCGCGCTGTGCGACGAGGTGGGGATCGAGCTGATGGTCACCGTCCAGCGCCGCTTCCACCCCGTCTACAACGCCGCCCTCCAGCTGCTGGAACGGATCGGCACCCCCTACCTGGTCGAGGGCCGGTACACCTTCCACTGCCCGGACCCGGCCGCCGGCTGGCGCGGCCGCGCCGAGCTCGCCGGCGGTGGATGCCTGGCGGACATGGGCTACCACCTCATCGACCTGCTGATCTGGTACCTCGGCCTGCCCGACCGTGTTCTGGCGGATACCTCGACCGCCGCCGTACCGGGCGCCGGGTACGACGCGGAGGACACCGCCTTGGTACACCTCGCCTACGACCACGGACTGTACGGCTCGCTGCTGGTCTCCCGCTCCGCCGGCCCGAAGAGCGAGCGCCTGGCCTTCACCGGCCCGCACGGCACCCTCGCCGTCGAGCGCGGCACCGCCCGCCTCCTCGCCCCCGGCGGGCAGACGGTCGAGTCGCTGCTGCGTGAGCCGGCCTGGCCCTGCCCGCCCGCCGCTCTGATCGACCGCTTCTGCCGCGTGCTGGACGGCACCGCCCCCAACCCCTCCGGCCCGGCCGCGCACCTGCCGCACACCGCGTTCCTGGCCGCCGCCTACGCCTCCGCCACCACCAACCGCCCCGCCGACCCCAAGGAGTTCCTGGCATGAACGACTCCCCGCTCGCCCTGCTCGGCGGCCGGCCCGTCGTGACGGCACCGGGCCCGCACTTCGCGTGGCCGCCGATCGAGGACGCCGACCGGCTGGAGACGGCCGTCTCGATCCCGGACCGCTCCGGCATCGTCGCGGAGCTGGAGGGCGCGCTCGCCTCCTACCTTGGAGTCCGGCACGTCGTCACGACGTGCACGGGGACGGCGGCGCTGCACTCGATGTACGAGGTCATCGTCCCGGCCCTGACCTTCCACGCCACCGCCACTCCGCTCTTCCACCTCGGCGCCCACCCCGTTCTCGCCGACGTCGACGACCGCGGCCGGCTCGACCTGGAGGACGCCACCCGGCGCATCACCGACCGGACGAAGGCCGTCGTCGCGGTGCACCTGTGGGGGCTGCCCGAGGACATGGACGCGCTGGTGTCCTTCGCCGACGAGCACGAGCTGATGCTGCTGGAGGACGGCTCCCACGCCCACGGCACCACCTGGAACCACCGGATGACCGGCACCTTCGGCACCGCGTCCGCGTTCAGCCTCAACGGCCCCAAGCCGCTCTCGGCCGGCGAGGGCGGCTTCGTCGCCACCGACGACACCGAGCTGTACTACCGCGTGCTCCTGCACGGCCAGTACAACAAGCGGTGCCGCCGCGAAATCCCCGACAGCCACCCGCTCGCCCGCTTCGCCGTCACGGGCATGGGCCTGAAGCTGCGCATCCACCCCCTCGCCGCCGCGCTCGCCCGCACTCAGCTCACTCGTCTGGAGGACTGCCTCACCGGTCGCCGGGCGGTGGCGGCCCGGATGTGCACGGCTCTGGACGGCGTCCCCGGCATCCGTGTCCCCGACCTGCCGACCGCGGCACGGCCGTCGTGGTACGCGCTGCCGCTGCACTACGAGCCGGCCGAACTCGGCGGCCTGCCGATCGAACGGTTCCTTGACGCCCTCCACGCCGAAGGCGCCACCGAAGCCGACGTCCCCGGCTCCACCTGCCCGCTGCACATCCATCCGTTGTTCCGCACCCCCGGCGCCCTGCTGCCCGGCTACGCTGACCGCCGCGGCCAGCCCGCCGACGGCTTCCCGGCGGCGGACTACGTGCACGCCACGACGCTGAAACTGCCGGTGTGGCGCGAGGGCGAAGTCCGCCTCGCCGACGCCTACACCACCGCCATCACCAAAGTCGCCACCCACGCGAAGGACCTGACGTGACCCCCTCCACCGTCACCCCCGACCTTCTGGACGACCTCGCACACACCGCCGCACGGGACGGCATCGAGAAGAGCGTCGTCGGCGCCGTCATCACCGACCCCGACGAGAAGGTGCTGCTGCTGCACCGGCCGGCCGACGACTACCTCGGCGGCCTGTGGGAGCTGCCCTCCGGCGGCGTCGGGCCCGGCGAGAGCCTGATCGAGGCCCTGCGGCGCGAGGTTGCCGAGGAGACCGGCCTGACGGTCACAGCCGTCGGCGGCTACCTGGGGCACTTTGACTACCGCTCCGGCTCCGGCCGCCGCACCCGGCAGTTCAACTTCACCACCGCCGTCACCGGGCAGACGGTCAAGCTCACCGAGCACGACGCACACCTGTGGGCCGGTGACGGCCAGCAGGGGAAGGTCTCCAGCGCCGTCCAGACCGTTCTCGACACCTGGCGCGACCAGGCAGTCTGACCGGCTCTCGAGCCCGACCGGACTCCGGCCGCCTCTCCCGAAGGAGGCGGCCGGGGCCCGCGGCCGTACGGGGCCGGCGCCATGCCCGGGGCGTACGCTGAAGCCATGGCCGGTCGAGTCCGCCGGTGCCGGTGGTGCCGGGAACCGATCCGGGCGGCAGCCCGTCCGGACGCCCTCTACTGCGGCCCGGCCTGTGCCGCCCGGGCACGACGCGACCGCCGCCGCTGGGGCGAGGGAGCCGCGATCGGGCTGCACATGATCCTCAACGGCCCGGACTCGATCGCCATACGCTGCCCCGTGTGCGGCCGCCGCTTCCTGCCGGGTCGCGGCGAGCTGCGGTTTTCTTGGACCAAGATCTACTCGTGGCGGCTTTTGCCGTCACCTTGGCTTACCCCGCTTCGCGCGCTTCACGTCCCGTCCCAAGGCGGTTCCTCCTCGCCAATCAGCCCTGGCCGACCAACGAACACCGCCACGCCGAGGGTGCGAGCCCACCACCCACACAGCCCAGACCCCAGCAAACCGCCCGTAAGACATCCGGCTGCATCTGCGCGAAGGCGAGGGACTGCTCGCCGCCCTCGTCTCCGGGACGGCCCCTGACCGGTAGGCCGGCTCGCAGAACGGCGTCGGACGCTGCCGCGCCGCCGAGGGGGACGGGGGGACCCCGGAATCCGGTGGATGCCGGGGGTCCACCGCACCCCGGCATCGGAGGCTGTCCCCATTCCTGGCGGACGGCGGCCGCCCGTACCGTCAACCCATGGAACCTCAGCATGAGTTGCACGAGTCGAGCGACGGCGGCGGCAGGCGGGGACGGACCGGGCCGTGCACCTACGTACTCGTCCACGGTACGCACAGCGCGGGAGCGTACTGGCTGCCCGTCGCGCAGGAGCTGAGCCTGCGCGGCCACCGCGTCGTCGCCGTCGACCTCCCCCTGCACGGCTCGCAGGCCTTTGTCCCGGAGTCGTACCAGCGGCAGGACCTCGCCGCCATGGCCACCGAGCCCTCACCGGTCGCGGCGCTGGGCCTGGACGACTACGAGCGGCATGTCACGCGCGTCGTGCGCCGGACGGCCGCGCACGGACCCGTCGTCCTGGCCGGTCACAGCCTGGGAGGTGCCACGGTCAGCCGCGTGAGCGACGCCGTGCCCGAAATGCTCCACCACATCTGCTACATGGCGGCCTTCTGCCCCAGCCCCGCCCTGCCGACCCCCGACGCCTGCACGGCGGCCCCGGAGAACGCGGACGCGCTCATCCCGCTCGGCCAGATCATCGGCGACCCCGACCGGCTCGGCGTCATGCGCCTCAACCCCCGTGCGGCAGACCCCGCTTACCTTGAGGCGTTGCGGGAGATGATGTGCGCGGGCTATCCGGACAACGTGTTCCGGCAGCGCCTCGGCAGCATGCAGACGGATGAGTCGACCACGGCCTACGCGGGCCGGGCCGTGGGCCGGACGGAGACCTGGGGGCGCCTGCCGCGCACCTATCTCCGCTTCGGCAAGGATCGGACGATCGCCACGAAGCTCCAGGACCGGATGATCGCGGAGGCGGATGCCCGCACGCCCCGCAACCGCTTCCACGTCCACGACTTCCCGGCCGCGCCCCACATCGGCCCGCTCGACCCCGCGCCGGTGGCGGACGCACTGGCGGCACTCGCCCCGTAGACGACGCGCCGGAAAGGGGGCGGGGAGGGGGCGCTCAGCCGCCGCGGCGCGCCCGGGACGCCCGGAGCGCCTTGCGGGCCTTGGTGAGCATAGGGGGCTTGCCGGTCTTGCGGGACGTGCCGCCGGTGCCGAGGGAGGTGCCCTTGCTGGTGCCCAGGCCGTGGAAGGGGAGGTTGGTGTTATGGGCCCGGGGTGCGGCGGGCCTGCCGTCGACCAGGGGGTTCTCCAACGCGTACACAGGCGTGGCGGACGCGGGAGCCGGTGACGGTGCCGCCCGGCCCCCGGGTGAGGACGGCTGCTTTTGGCGCTGTCGAGGAGCTCGTCCGGGGAGGCCGGTGGGGCCGACACCGTCGCCCCGGCAGGTGACCGACTGACCTTCAGTGCGTGGCGCTGTCGGGGGCCTTGGGGAGATCAGGAGGCCCCGGCGGTGCGCCATGCCGTTGGTCTGGGGATGCGCTGCCAGTCCAGGAAGCTCTGGAGCGCGGTGGATGTTCGGGGCCGGCGCTCTGCCGCCGGCGTCATGAGCTCTGCGTTGACACGCTCGATGTTGACGATGATGGCGGTCAGGACGTGCCGGACGTGGATCTTGGAGGCGTACGCCTTGTCGGCACGGACCCGTCCCGGGGCGGACGAGCCGGCCCGCCCCGGGACAGGGCAAGACAGGACAGGGCGAGACAGGACAGGGCAGAGCAGGGCAGGGCGAGGCGGGACAGGGCAGGGCGGGGCGGGGCGGGGCGGGACAGGCGAGTCTTGGTCACGGGCTTGAACTGCGGCGAGTCCCCGCGCCGGACTGCCGTGACGCCGGTGGCTCTTTCCCCTCCGGGCTCCAACGGAAGCAAGGAAAGAACGCCGTTCTGTTTTCGAATCCAAGACGCCAGGGCGCGGCAGGGCCTGCGAAACAACGAGCACTCGCCTGTCTCTGGCCCCCGGCCAGTGCCACCGAGGCTCCTGGAAGCGACGGGCGGCATTCTTGACGCACCATGTGGTGGGCCGGCCTGGATCACTGCGGGTCCGTTGGAGGGTGGCCTTTTCCTCTCCGGTCGTGGCGGCCTATTCCTCCCCCGGTCGTGCGTTGGGCAGGCGGTGGTCGTCAGGTCGTTCTTCCGTGTGCCGCGCCACAGCCCGCTCGCATGCCCGCGAAGAACGGCACCCGGGTGCGTCCATACGCAGCGAGGCCGCGGATTCCCGCTTCAACGGCAGCGCAGCGGCGGGGAGGCGGCGGAGGGGTGTCAAGTGCCGGCAGCAGTCGAGTGCCGGCAGCAGGGTGCGTGGTTTCGGTCAGTGGGTGCTGATGCGCGCGGATACGCAGGGGTCCTCGTTGCGGTAGCCGAGGCGGGTGTAGAGGCGGTCGGCGGGGGTGTTGTCGGCGAGTTGCCACAGGGTGCAGTGGCCGTACCGGCGGACGGCGTAGCGGGTCAGCCAGGTGGTGAGGGCCGCGCCGAGGCCTTGGCCGCGCCGGGAGGCGTCGGTTGCGACGGAGGCCATCAGGGGCGTGCCGCTGTCGGTCAGGCTGCTCATCGCGCCGCAGGCCACCAGGTGCCCGTCGGTGTCGCGGATGCCTGCCCAGAGGCTGACGTTGGAGGAGCCGGGTCCGGTCGAGTGGGCCGGGCTGTGTTCGCTGAGGAAGGTGAGGAGTTGGTCGTGGTGCGTCTCGTTGAGCTTGGTCACTCGTTCTTCGGCTGGGTGGTGTGGTGGTTCGTCGAGTGTCCAGCGGAAGGTCCAGGCAGTGGGGTCGGTGACCGTCAGGTGGCGGCCGAGGAGTGTATCGGCGCCTCGGGGTGCGGTGAACTCTTTTACATTGTCGGGGAGTTGGTGGGCCGCGCGGAGGGTGAGGGCGGCTGCGGCGGTGGGTTCGCCGACGCTCCACAGGTGGCCGCGCGGCTCGTCGAGCCAGGCCACCGCGCCGTCGCCGGACCAGCTGATGCGGTCGGCCGGGCCTGGCCGGGCGGCACCGAAGCGCAGCAGGGCCGCGCCGGTCTGCCGCTCCAGGCCTTGGGTGAACAGGTCCGCGGTCCGGGGAGGAAGGGTCGTCGCCTGCATCGTTCTCGGGGGAAGGGTTCCTCTGTGGGGGCGTGGGTGGGGCGGTCCGGAACGCAGCGCAGGGCGGGGCCGGGACCGTTGTGTGGTTGGGGTGTGGGGTTCTACCGGTGGCCGACGCGGGTGTGGCGGGGCGTCGGGCGGCCCGGAGTGCCCACTGTCGCATACCGCCCCCGGCGTGATGCAAATCTGTGTCCCGGGCGGCTTGCCCTGCGGGCTTGGGTCCAGCGTCGGGCGGGCGAGGAGCCAGTCGCGGGGCGGCTTGCTCTGCGGCTTTTTCGTCCGGTGCCCGGGCGGGCGAGGAGCCGGTCGCGGGGCGCCCCAAGAGGCCGTTGACTATGCGGGGCATCCCCCGGGCGACGAGCACGGCTGCCGCTGGGACTCCGTCCCGGCCCAGCCTCTTGGTGGGCCCCGGCCCCGTCCTGGCGCCACGCCCCGCCGGCCCTGTGGAACGGGCCTGTCCCAAGCCCGTTACCAGCGCGGGGTACGCGCCTCGATCCGATAGTCGAAAGCGACACCGCTGACGCTGGTTGTGCTCACCCCGCCGTCGACGGTGAGGACCGCCCCGTTGACGTAGGACGCGGCCGGAGACAGCAGCCAGCTGATCGCCTCGGCGACCTCCACCGGCTCACCCCGCCGCCCGGCAGGAGACAACCGGGTCGCCTCCTCGTACCCCGCCTCGACACCACCCGCCAGCCCCGCCTCCACCGCAAACCGCGCCATCCGCCGGTCGGCCATCTCCGTACACACCCAACCCAGACACACCACGATCGCCCGGAGGTCGGGCTCAGGTCGTGGTTGGCAGTGTGTCGGGGGTCAGGGGCGTTCGGGGCCCGTTCGGAGGGGGAAGGTGAGGGTGGCTGCCAGGGCGGCCATGGCTGTGGGGATCAGGAAGGCGCGGTCTGGGCCGTTGTTGGTGATGAGGAGGCCTACGGCGGAGGCGGCGAGGGCTCCGCCGGCCTGGCCGAGGGCGTTGAGCCAGGCGAAGGACTCGGTCATCGACTCCTCGGGTGCCACTTGTTCCATGGCGGTGAACTGGGCGGTCATCATGGGGGCCAGGGCGAGTCCGGTGACCAGGAAGAGCAGGACGAGCCACCACAGGCCGTGCAGGAGGGAGGCGATGAAGTAGCCGGAGGCCAGCAGGAGGAGGAGCAGCCGGAGGTGTTGGGCGGTCGTGCCGCGCCAGTTTCGCGATCCGTAGAGGAGGCCGCCGCATACCCCGCCGACGGAGAAGACGGCGACCAGGAGGCCGCCGAGGTCGGAGTGGCCACGGGCGCCGGCGGAGGCGAGGAGGGCGACCTCGATGCCGGAGATCGAGCCGGTGGCCAGCAGGCCGATGGGCAGCATCCATCGGACGCCGGCGGTCCTGAGGGGGCCGAGCCAGTGGCGTTCGGCCGCGGCGGTGGTCGGCCAGTCGCGGATGGTGGGTGCCGAGGCCAGTACGAGGCAGCCTCCCGCGAGCAGGACCGCGTTCACTCCCAGCGCGACGGCCGGTGTCGACAGCAGGAGAAGCAGGGTGACCAGGGACGGGCCCACGATGTAGACCATGTCGACGACCACCGATTCCATGGCGAAGGCCGCGGCCCGTAGCTCGTCCTCGGGGAGGGAGCGGCGCCACATCGTCCGCATCACCGGTGAGACCGGTGGCAGCAGGAGGCCGATGGCCAGTGCCACGGCGAGGATCAGCGGCCGGGGAAGGTGGAAGGCCAGTGCCGCGAGCAGCGCGAGGAAGCCCACCGCCTGGCCGCATCCGGCGATCAGCAGGACCCGGCGGGCTCCCCTGCGGTCGACGGCGCGTCCGCGGACCGGCCCGGAGACGCCGACGCCCACCGCGTAGCAGGCGGCGGCGGTGCCGGCCTGGGCATAGGAGCCGGTGGCCCGGGCGACGGAACTCACCAGGAGGAGGGCGGTCATTCCGCTGGGCAGCCGGGCGAGCAGGGCGGCCACCGACAGGCGCAGGGCGCCGGGTGCGGACAGCAGGTTCAGGTAGCGCCTGAGTCCGCTCGGCCCGGTGGCGGGTCCGGACTGCGATTCCTCCGGGGCGGTGGCCTCGTTGCTCGAGGACATGGTGCGGCGCCTCTCAATTCGGTGTCGTGGTCGTGCGGATGGCCGGGGGCCATCATGGCGCTGTCGTCCGGGGGACGTCCTTTGGTGTGGGGGCGAGGCGGACCAGGCAGCTGGTGCGGAGTTCGGCGCACACCGGTTCGCCGTGCGGCCGCCACCAGAGGCCGGCGTAGTCGGGCAGCATCTCGGTGACGACCACCTCCGCCGCGGGCAGCCTCATCAGGTCGGCCACCGCGTAGAGGTCGGCGAAGTCGACGAACAGCGGCTTGGGTTCCGCCGGGTGGCGGACGAACACCCGCTGGGGCAGCGCGGCGTCCCGGCGCAGGCGCTGGGCCGCCGACCAGCCGTCGTATCCGCGCAGCCCGCCCGCGAGGCGCAGCCGCCGGCGGGCCCGCTGGACGACGGTGCCGTCGACGCAGATGCGCGGGGTGTGGTCGCCGGTGTCGATCACCACCGGGTTCAGGGCCGGGACGGCCAGCGCGCGGTGGACGTCGGAGGGGATGTCCCCGCTGTACAGCCGCAGCCGGCGGCCGTCGACGTGGAGCGCGGTGCCGTCCTCGGCGATGTCCGCCTCCGACAGGGGCACGGTCTGGGTCCTGGGTTTGCTCGAGTAGCCGCCGACCTCGATGGACAGCCCCGGCATCTCCGGTACGAGGAACTTGTTGCGCCGCCGGGAGACCACCGCCGCCATGCCGTCGGGGTCGATGACCGACACGGTCCGGCGCTCGAAGTCGGCGCGCAGGCCGGCGCCGTCCGGGTGGAGCCGGGTCACGGCGCCGGCGACGTAGCTGCCGTCGTCGTGCAGTTCACTGAGCACCCAGGTCGCCTCGTCGAGCGGGCCCATCGCCATCAGATCGGGGCCGGCGACCGTGGCGAAGTGGTCGGCGGGGTCGAGCGGCGGGCAGTGGCGGTGGATGAGGGCTTCGACGTCCGACGAGGTCAACTGGGCAATGCCGGATGCCCGGGCGCGTTCGGTGACCAGGGCGGCGAGGTCGGCGGTGAGCGCGTCCCGGCGCCGGGTCACCGGGGGCAGCCGCAGGGATCCGGCGCGCGCGAGCGGTGTCCGTCGTCCGCCGGTGGCCTGCCGCAGCGCCTCCCGGGCGTCCTCCCTGGCCACCAGCGCACCCAGGTACGACAGGGGCAGCACGGCCCGCAGCGCGGAGGTGATCCCGTCGACTGTGGGTGCGCCGAGGGCGGTGCGGGCGCTCAGTGGGTGGGCGCACTCCTCGTGCAGGACGTACCGGTCGACGTAGTGCTGCCCCTCCCCCTGCCTGGTGCGCGCGCCGAGCCCGGTGACGAGCGCCTCGGCGGCTTCGAAGGCCGTACGGCGGTCCGGCCAGGGGGTCGTGCCGAAGGTCCTGACCGCCTCCGCGATCCGGTGGGCGGGGCCCGCCGCGTCGGCTTCGGCGGCCACCAGTTGCTCCAGCGGGTGCAGGGCGTGGCTGGCCACGGGGGTGCGGCGGATCACGGTGGGTCCCAGTTCGGCCAGCAGCCGGTCGGCCTCGGCCGTCGGGACTCCGGCGGCCGCGCAGGCTTGGGCGAGGGTGTGTTCGCCGTCGAGTGCCAGCCACAGGGCGAGCGCTTCCCGGCTCGCCCGGCGGAACCTGCCGTCGAGTGCGCTGGTCAGCCGGTCCTGTTCGGGCCGGAACAGTGGGTGGCGGCGCGGCCTGCGCTGCTCGGCGGGGGTGGACCGGTAGTCGAGGTCGGCGAGGAGTTCCAGCAGCCAGATCCCGGGTTCCGCGTAGGTCCGCCGGTGGTCGGGCGGGCCGAGCAGGAGGGTCCGGTCGAGAGCGGGATCGAGGTGTACGAAGTATGTGGGGCCGAAGAACGACGTCTGCTCGCAGCGCACGGACAGCCGCCGCAGGTAACGGGCCGCGGTCGCCAGTGCTTTGCGGGTCGGGCGGTCCTGGCGGACGGTTTCCTCCGTGCCGGTGAGGACGCGGGGCAGCCCGTGGTGGAAGAAGCTCTGGCTGGACAGGTACACGGCGTGCTGGAAGCGCGGGTCCCGGCAGAGTTCGGCGATCCGGTGGCCGCTTCGTGCGTGGGCCTCGGCGTACCGTTCGGTCAGTTCGTGTTCGGCGGCGGCGATCTCACCGGTCAGGGTGTTCCACCGTGCGGGGAACGCCGTGTCGAGGCCGGCGTCGGCCCAGGTGGTGAGGGCCGGCTCCGGCACCGGACGTCCGGCGGCCACCGCGCGTCGTACGGTGCGCAGCCCCGCGGCCGACTGGCCCGTAACGTGTCGTCCCAGCTCGTCGGTGAGTTCGCGCCGGGCCGTCTCCCGTGCCGCGCGCAGTTCGGCGAGCCGGTCGTCGGCCGCGACCAGCTCGGGGTCCGCGAGTCCGGCGACGCCGTCGACCGGGAAGCCGGGGGTGCGCAGCAGCGCCCAGGGCACCAGTTCCCATTCGAGGGCGCGGGCGCCGAAGGAGACCGTCCCCGCGATGTGTACGTCCTGCGGCGGGCGGCCGGGCGGGGGCGCGGCCGGGTCCGGGCCGGTGTCGCGGCCGGTCGCGGCTGCTGCTGCTGCGGTCACGCTGCCTCCACGGGGCGTCGGGTGAGCTGCATGCGCAGTTCACTGGTGTACCGGCCGCTCGCGTCGCGCAGCCAGAGCTCGTCGGGGCCCGGGTACATCTCCTCGAACCGCACGGATCGGGTCGTCCGGTGCGCGGCCAGGTGGGCCAGCAGGTCGGCGGCGAAGGGGCACGTGGTGTCGACGAGGAACGGTTTGCGTTCGCTCGCGAGGCGGGCGAAGACGAACCGTGGCAGCCCGTGCGTCCGGGCCAGCCGTCGCAGGGTCAGCAGCGGTCCGGGGCCGGGCTGGACGACCGGCAGTTCGCGGCCGTCGAGCGTCCAGCGTTCTCGCTGGTAGCAGGCGTCGCCGATGCCGACCCGGCCGAGGTGCCGGTCGGTCTCGCCGGTGAGCGGCGCGTGCAGCACGGAGGGCGGGGACAGTGCGGCGAAGGGCGGGTAGGTGGTGAGGTCGTTCAGCACGGGGTACAGCTGCCGTGGACGGCCGTGGGGGTCCAGCAGGACCGGGCGGCCCTCGCGGACCTCGACGGTGCACGCGGCGGCCGGCACGTTGTCCGTACGGGCGTCGGGGTCGCCGGCGGTGAACACCAGGCGGGGGCCGGGGAAGCGGTAGAAGCCCTTGTTGCGGCGGCTGGTGGCCAGGCCGATCACCCGGCCGTCCTGTCGCTCCAGCCATTCGGCCGCGATCCGGTCGAAGGCCGCCGGGTCGGGGTGGAAGGTGCCGAGCCAGCCGGTCAGCAGCAGATGGTGGTGGACCCGCGCGACCATCACCCGGTACTCGCCGCGGGACGCCGCCTCCGCGTCGGGTGCGGCCAGGCACACGTCGGGCAGGGCGTACCGCTCCCCCGGTTCGGGCTCGCCGAACGCCCGGGCGTCCAGCCGGACGTGCTGTCCGCCCAGGCCTGGTACGGCGACGGGTTCCATCGGGGAGAAGCGACCGCCGCTCTCGCCGTCGGGGCGGGCCAGCCGGGCGTAGTCGAGGAACCCGAGGGGCCCGGTGGCCTCCCGGACCACTTTGGCCATGCGCCGGCGGTGGTCGGCCTGGACCCGGTCGCCGAACGCGGCCGACGACTCCAGGGCGGGTTCCAGCACGCGGGTCAGGGCCTCGGCCAGGTCGGTGCCGATCTCGATCCGGAACGGCGAGGACGCTTCCTCGAACAGCACCAGGCGGTCGGCGTAGACCGCTCCCGCGCCCCGCCGGGGCGGCGCCCCTGTCGCTGCGGTGAACGCCGCCTCCAGCTCCGCCAGGGCTTCGCGCCGGGCCTCGACGTCGCCGGCCGCGGCGGCGAACCGGTCGCAGTGGGCGGCGAGTTCGTCAAGCCGGGCCGTCCAGGCGTCGCGGGCCGGTACCGGCGGCAGCGCGCTGAGGGCGGCGCGCAGGCCGGGGAGCGGATCGACCGTCTCGTTGGGCACGTCGAAAGAGCGCAGGACCGCGCCGACGGCGAGCAACGGGCGCAGCGCGTCCGCGACCGCGCGCAGGGGCAGGGCCGCGGTGCGGGCGAGCGCGGCCAGGCTCGACGGGCCGTCCTTCGCGAGTAAGTCGGTGAGGCGCGTTTGGGTGGCGTCCAGTCGGATGGCGGTGTCCGTGCCGGCGATCGTCAGCCGGTCGCCGTCGCGCACGGTCAACAGGCCCATTCGGACGGGCACATGGGGTGCCAGGGCCTTGTCGCGTGCTGCCGCCGAGGCCAGTTCGGTGACCGCCCAGTGGGTGAGGAAGGCCCGGCGTCGCCGCGGTCCGGCCGGCTCCACCCGCAGGCCCTCGCCGTCTCCGAGGCTGCCGTAGCCCATGGGGCCGAAGGCGCTGGCGGTCTCGTTCTTCGCGCAGAAACGCTGGAGGTAGCTGTAGATCTGCCGTTCGGTGCGGCGGTGTCGGGCGGTGTCGGGGACGTCGTCGCGGTCGAGGTACCCGGCCAGCATGGCGTCGTACATGCCGGGGTTGGAGGTGAAGACGGCGTCCCGGAACCGCGGGTCGCCGGCCAGGGCGCGCAGCCGCGCGCGAAGCCGCCGCCGGTCGGCGGCGTGGGCCTCGGTCAGCCGGTCCCAGGCTTCCCGCCAGCGGGCGACGGCTTCGCGCGCCGGCCGCGGGACCTTCGCGCCCCGGCCGGTTTCGAGGGCGGAGACGAGCCGGCCCGCGGCCTCGGCGCCGAGGAGGGGCGCGAGTTCGTCTTCGATCGCCAGCAGCGCGTCGCAGGCGTCCAGTACGGCGGGGGCGGCGCCGAGCGACTCGACCCAGTCGAACGGCAGCCCCGCGTGCCGGAGCACGAGGACGGGGGCGAGGGTCCAGCGGTGGTCGCCCACGGACATGTCGTTCACCTGTCTCCTTGTCGGATGGTCCGGCACTCCGCCTGGCGTGGGCGGCGGTCACCGCTCGGCCGGTTCAGTGGCGGACCAGCAGCCCGGCTCGGACCAAGGCGTCGAGCAGCCGGGTCCGGGTGGCGTCGGACGTGCCCGGCAGCGCGTCGGTCTCCGGGACGGGGTGACGGCCGATCCGCAGGCGGCCGGCCATCCGGGGGTCCAGCCGGACGACCCGGCCGAGTCTGAGGTCGACCGCGTACCACTGGGCTCCGCCGGTGGTGTCCACGGTCACCAGGCGGACCTCGGGAGCGAGGCGGATTCCCGGGGTGTTCTGGTCGGTCGACGTGCTCTGGTCGGCCGGTGCGGTCGGCCCGTCTGCTGCGCTTCGGCCGTCCGACGGACTCCGGTCATCCGATGTGCTCCGGTCGGCGGGCACGCCGTGTCCGTCCGACGGTCCTGTCGCGAGGTACGCCGCCGCCGTCCGCGCCGGGACCAGGTGTCCGGCCCTGGCCAGCCCTGGGCCGATGGTGTTCACCAGCTCGGTCACCTGCTGCGGCTCCAGGGTGCCGGGGGCCTCGAAGCGGCGGTGCCGGGCGAGGTCCGGGCCGGTCTCCGGAGACAGCCGCACGCTGATCCCGCCCCAGGCCGGGTCGTCCCAGTGGACGGGCCAGTCGAACGGTCGCAGCCCGACCACCCGGTCCACGGGGCTGTCCGGGGCGGTGAGCCGCTTCGCGGTGTCCTGGGCCCGGTCGGCGTCTACGCCCGGCGCGCCGAGCCAGAGTTCGGCGAGCACGGTGACCCCGGCCGCCCGCAGCCGGGCCGTCGCGGCCCTGACCTCGGCGGCCGGCGCCCGGGAACCGCCGCGGCCCAGCAGTACCTCCTCGTCCGCGGCGCACACCCCCAGCACGGCGGTGACACACCCGCCGTCGATCAGTTCGCCGGTCCGCTCCACCAGGTCCCGCAACCCGATCCGGCCCGCCCAGGGGCCTGGTGGTACGGCGTCGGCGGCCCGTTCGCGCCAGTGCACCGGGGCGCCGTCCCGGGTCGGCCGGCCGTCGTCGGGCAGGCCCGCGACCGACCAGTGCACCGCCGCCGGGGGCCTGGCGAACGTGGCGGAGCGGAACGGGGTGAGCCGGCCCAGGACGTGCCCGTGCGTCCGTGCGTAGCGACCTGTGATCCGGGGTCGTCCGGGCAGCCGCTCGGCCAGGGCGGCCGTGGCGGGCAGTTGCTGGTCGCGGTCCAGGACGATCCACACCTCGTCGTCGCTCCGGACGGCGGCCACGGCGGCGTCCAGCTCGGGCTGGTACGGCACGGGCCCGCGTACGGCGCGCAGTACGGCGTCGGAGTCCTCGGTGGATCCGTCGGCGAGGGCGATGTCGTCCAGCGTGACTTGGACCGTGGACCGGTCGTCCGGTCCGGTGGCGGTCCGCATCAGGAGGGCCGCCGCCCGCAGTCGTTCCAGGGGGCCGTCCGGGTCGGCCAGCGCTGCCGCCGCCGCGCGTAGCAGTGCGGCCCGCTCGGGCGCGTCGGCGGCGGTCGAGGCGCCGGTGGCGGCCGTGTCGCGCAGGACGCGGGCGACGAATCGGCGGCCGGGTTCCAGCAGTCGGTGCGCCCCGGGCCACACCGGCCGCAGGCTGGGGTCGCCGCCCGGCGGGACGATCACCGTCGTGTTCATGACGACGGCCCCGTCCCGGCCACCATGGCGATGCGGTATTCGCTGGTGAACGCGCCCGTGGAGCGGTGAAGGCTCAGTTCGTCCGGTCCGGGCAGCATCTCGGTGACGGCCAGCGGCCCGGCGGCGGCCAGGGAGCGCAGGTGCTCCTGGGCCTGCGGCACGTCGAGGTCGAGGTACATCGGCTTGGTCTCGGTGGGGCTGAGCGCGAAGACGTGCCGGGGCCAGCCGCGGCGGGCGCGTTCGGTGACGACGGCCCGGAACAGGGCAGCTCGGTCGGTCGCGCGGTCGAGTTCCGGGAGCGCGCCGGCCGGCAGGTCCCAGCGTTCCCGCTGGACCACGACGTCGCCGAGCACCAGGCGCGGGGTGTGCTCGCCGGCTGCGAGCCGGGGGAACTCCACCGGCACGGGGGCGAAGACCCGCAGGTGCGCGTGGTCCTCCTCGCCGACGTACAGTTCCAGCGGCCCGTCGGGCCCGAGCAGGACGGGCTCGCCGTCGACGAGCGCCGCCGTCAGTTCACCGGCCATCGCCCGCCGTCCGGGGCCGGTGCCGGCGCGGCCGGTGACCTCGATGAAGCGGCCCGGGTAGGCGTCGCCGACGAGGCCCTTGTGCTGGCGGCGGTGGAGCACGGTCGCGGCGCGGGCCGGGCCGCCCCACACGTCGAGCGCGGGACGTACGGCGCGGGCCAGGTGGTCGGCGTCCGGGGCGAAGTGGCCCTGCAGTCCCCAGGCGAACATGTACGGGTGGATCTCGCCCAGCACGAGCGGAGCGGCCGGATCCGCGGGGAGCATGACGTCGGGGCTGACGAAGAACCGCCCGTCGGGGGCGTCGGCCAGATCGGCCACCGCGTCGGGCGGAAGCGCCGCGACGCGTCCGTCGGAGGCGGCCAGGAAGCGGTCCAGCAGTGCCGATCGCCACCGCTCGTGCTTCTGGCGGACGGGCAGCAGCGCCCCCTCGTCGAGGCGGGCGGCGAGCAGTTCGGCGAAGCGGAGGAAGGGCAGGGAGCCGTCGTGTTCGGCGAGCAGTCCGGCGGCGATCCCGCGCAGTCCTTCGCGCCTGAGGTGACCTGCCGTCAGGCCGAGCCGGAACACCGGGTCGAGTGCCCGCTCGATCCGCCGTGCCAGCGCGGGCGGCCAGCGTACGGGCTGCCCGTCGGCCCAGCAGTCCTCGAACAAGATGAAGCGGTCGGCGTACGTACGGCCCTGGTTGCGCCGCGCGGGCACCCGGGTCACCGATTCGAAGAGCGCCTCGGCCTCCGCCAGGATCTTGGTTCGTTCGGGTACCCCGGTCTCCGCGGCGAACCGTTCCACGAGGGCGCTCAGGTCGGCCGCGGCCGTGCGGAAGGGCTGCGCCTCGGGGACGTCCGGGAGCCGGGAGACCACGTCCTGGAACGGGTGGAGGGTGGTGGAGCCGGGTTCCAGGTCCCGGCGGACCAGCAGGTTGCGTTCGAGGGCCGTGATGCGGGACTCGGTCTCCGGGTGGGCGAGCCCGGTCGCGGCGGCGAGTTCGGCGGCCGTCCTCGTCCCGTCCACGGACCGCAGCAGTGCCAGGTCCGCCGGTTCCAGGTCGACCGGGGGCCTGCCGGGCAGCGCGGCGCGCGAGCCTTCCAGGACGACGGCGGCGATGCGGCGGGGCGGCAGCCGGCGGCGCACCGCGGGTATCGCGGCGGCGGCGCGTCCCCAGGCGGCCGCGGCCCAGAAGGAGACGAACGCGCCGCGGCGGACGACTCCGGTGGGCGTCTCGGGGCCGTGGCCGACGGTCTTCGCCTCGGGGTCGACGCTGCCGAAGCAGACCGGTCCGAAGAAGCTCGTCGTCTCGTTCTTGGCGCCCAGGCGCTGGAGGAAGGCGTAGGCCCGCCGTTGCAGGGCGCGTTCGGAGGCCGTGCCGCCACCGGGTGGGGCGGGCTGCCGGTCGTGCCGGACCAGGGAGTCGAGAAAGCCGGGTGACAGCAGGAACAGGGCTTCGCGGACGTCCTGGCGGGCCGTCGCGGCGAACAGCCGCTCGGCCGTCGACTGCTCCTCCCGGAGCAGCAGTTCGTCGGCTCGTGCGGTGTCCCGGGCCGCCGCGGCCACCGCGTCCGTCCACTCCCGGTAGCCGTCGGCCAGGCCGGCCGGCCACGGGCCCTCCGGGAGCGCGCGGACGCGTCGGCGGCCGATCCGCGAGCGCAGCGCCGACAGCGCCCGGAGGCCGTCGCGGTCTCCGGCGGCCCGCAGTCGTGCCACCTCCGCCGGAACCAGGTCGTCCAGCAGCCGGGCCCGTGCCGTCTCGGCGCGTGCGGCGTGCTCCCGGGCGGCTTGCAGGGCGGACGCGGTGCCGGGGCAGTCGAGTCCGTCGAGCAGGCCGATGCCGAATCCGGCGCGGCGCAGGACGAAGGGGTCGAGCATGCGGAAGAGGGGGGCGTCCTGGGGAGCTGTCGGCGTCACGGCGTCTCCAGGTCGGCCCGGGTGAGCAGGAAGGGCCGGTTCAGCTTGGTCTTCGGCCGGGGCAACAGGGCCCGCAGCGCGGCGGGGTCGCCGTCGTCCGCCGCGTCCAGGGCCTGGCACAGCCGGTGCGCCTCGCGGAGTTGTGCGCAGCTCAGCGCCGCCGTCCGCCGTACGGCCTCGCCGTCCGGCAGCGTGCCCGCCGCCAGGGCGACGCCGGTGCGGGCGAGGGCGAGGGTGTAGGGGTCGGCGAGTGTGGTGGCGGCCGCTTCGGCGCGCTCGTACCAGGTGCGTGCCTCCTCCGGCCGGTCGAGGTCGAGGAGCATGCCGCCGATTTCCAGGGCTATCAGCTGCCGGTGCAGGTGGTCGGCCAGTTTGTGCGCGATGTCGTAGGCGGCTGTGAAGCCTTCCAGGGCCTCGGTGTGACGGCCGGCTCGCAGGTGGAGGCCCGCCGCCCGGTAGTGGTGGTGTTTGAAGAAGCTGTCGCCCCAGTCGGTGCTGATCCGGGCGAACTGGTCCCAGGTGCGGGTGGCGGCGTCGTACTTCTTGGCCATCTCTTGTAAGACGCTGATGTTGGAGATCAGGTTGATTTTCAGGTGGGTGGCGTCCGCCGAGTGCAGTCGGCCGATCAGCGCCACGGCCTGCTTCTCCTGCGCCATCGCCTGCGCGTACTCGCCGGAGCGCACATGGGCCAGGGCGCGGACGTTGCGCAGCCAGGCCCGTTCGACGCCGGCGGTGGGGGTGTCCACGGTGGAGAGCCGCTCCAGGCCGTGGTCGATGTCCGCCGTGCCGCTCTCCAGCATCCCGGCCCGCTTGACGGACAGCAGCGCCCGCAGCAGCAGCACCCGGGCCTCGGTGATCGCGTCCGGCGCCGCCTCGACGGCCCGGGTGAACTCCTCGCGCGCGCCGTCGTGGTCGAGGACGAGCGCGCGGACCATACCGAGGTAGCGCAGGGCCAGGCTGCGCAGCTGGGGCACCGATTCGATGGCTTCGGCGTGGATGCCGATCGCCGGGGTGCCGTCGCCGGGGTCGAGCGCCGTGAAGTGCTCGCGGACGCGGTCCACGGCGAGGTCCGGGTCGGCGGCCAGCCGGTCGAGGAGCGCCCGCGCGGCCAGCACCCCGCCTTCGTGGTTGCAGGCGAAGAAGCACGAGCGCATGGCGAGCAGGGCGGCCGCGGCGGCCAGGGTTGAATCGGCGCCTTCCGGCGCGGGATCCAGGGCCGTTGTCAGCAGCCGGTGTTCGTCCACTGTGACGGAGTCGGGGTCCGCCTCGGGCGGCGTGTATCCCCCCGCCTCGGGCTGTACGTGTCCCTCCGCCTCGGGCGGCGCGTGTCCGTCCGCCCCGGGTGGCACGTGTCCGTCCGCCTCGGGCGGCACGTGTCCGTCCGCCGGTCCCGCCTGCTCCCCGCCGGACGGGAAGGGCACGCCGAGCCGGGCCGCCAGCGCCGCCGTCATGCGGCGGCGGATCTCCGCGGCGGGCGGCGCATCCCAGCGGTCCAGGTCGGCGGGGGCCGGGACGACGTCATGGAGGTGCAGGCGGACCTCCGGATGACGCGCGGCGAGGGCGAGCCGTTCCAGGATGCGGGGCAGGCCGCGCAGGCTGAGCAGGTCCGTGTATCCCACGCCGCGCAGGTGCAGCGGGCGGCCGATGGCCGTCATCGCGGCGACGATGGCCTCCGCCGCCGTGTCCAGCACTCGGAACACCTGTTCCGACTCGGCGTGCAGCCGGCGTTCCGACGGCGTACCGGCGAGATCCGCGAGCAACGGTGCGTCGGGGAAGGTCCCGGGGTAGAGCCGGTTCCACTCGGGCTGCCGGGATTCCGCGGTTCCGCGGACCGCTTCTGGGGCGATCGAGGAAAGGGTGGAAATCACCGAGCGGAGCCCCGCGAAGGCAACGGGAAGGCACACTCCGAAATCTGCCGTCAGGGGTGGCGCACCATCGTCGGATTGTCTCTCGGGGGCTCCTGCGCAGACGACCAGAGCATCTACCGGCCACTGCGTCCTGGCCTCGGCGCTTGTCGCCAAGTACACGCGGGACTCCCTTCGGTTCGACGGCTGTGCCGGCCGAACGGCAAAGAGCAGAAAATTAGTTGCTTGCGTAGGGCAGCCATCGGTCGCGTGCCACCTTAGATCGCCAACTGGAAGGCCAACAAGGTCGCTTACAGGACTGACTGATTCCCTATGTACGGATCCACCGGGACCTTTCGATTCACACCGTATGCCCGCATTCCATGGCCCCTTTTCACGCCGACTCGATCTAGGAAACCCACTCCTCGACGGGGGCATTTTGCGCCAACTTCAAACCGGTACTTGCATGTTCATCTTCAGGGCATAGCGTGTGATGAGGCCCATGGCGCCAACCGGGGGATTGAGCGGGACATCCTGCATGCCCCCGGGGAGTCGACTTCTCAGGAGGCATACGTAATGGCCGAAGAAAAGACGCTCGAAGAGACCGCGGCAGCCGTTGAGGCCATCCCGGAGGATGGCGAAGAAATCGACGAGCTGGACGACATGGAGTTCCTCCTCGAAGAGATAGAGAATCGGATCGCCCCGCTCGCCTGATCACCCTCCAGTGGACACCGGAGAGTTCGGACAGGCTCAGGAATCACGGATTCGGAGCATTTCATGACGCTCGGCCCGGTACCGGATCTCTCCGCCGGGACGGAAGAACCACCGGATGCCCACTGGCGTCCCGCCCCCTTGGCGCTGCTGCGCCGTACGGGCTTCCCGGTCCGGCTGGTCGAGTGCCTCGCCGACCCCGGCGTCGGCGAGGCACTGGCCGCGCATGCCACGGCCCATTCGTCCGCCGGGGCGACCCGGAGCGAGTTCCTGGAATCCGGGTTCCCGCGCATCGTGGCCGAGCAGGAGGCGGCCGACGCCCCTCGCACGGTGTTCAAGCACCTGTACCGGGTCCGCCGCGCCGTCGAGCGCGGCACGACGCCCTCGCAGGAGTCCCGGTCGGTCACGGCCGCGCTCGGCGGCGAGGCGGCCCGGTGGATGACGCGGCTCGCGGAAGCCGCCGACGCGCTGGACCGGTGCGAGGGCCGGCTCGAGGAGGCCGCCGCGCGGGCACTGGAACACGCCAGGACGCAGGTGTGGGGGTGCGCCGCCGATCCCCGCTTCCGCGAAGCCGTCCTGCTGTCCAACCCCGGGGCCTGGGAGCGCGTCCTGCGCCGGGCGGACGGCACCGCACCGGCGGTACGCAACTCCAAGGTTCGCAGGTCGGAGTGGCTGCTGTACGCGTACCTCCAGCGCTTCTGCACCAAGAACGAATCCGTCAGCTTCTTCGGCCCGGTCGACCCGGTGCGGGTCGACCCCGAGGGGCCGTCCCTCCTACTCGAACGCAGACCGGGAACCCTCCAGGCCCACTGGCTGCGCGCATCCCACTGGGCCGCGCAGGCACTCGCCGACCGGATCGCCGCGGATCCGGAGATCGCCGAAGCGCTGCCGCTGCGCCCGGCACCCGGCTGCGCCCTCTCCCGCGACCGGCGGCACCTCCTCCTCCCGACCGGCCGGCGGATCGCGCCGCCGCCCGCGGCGGTCGCCGCACTGCACGGCGCCGAAGCCGGGCTGACCCTCGCCGAACTGACCGAGAAGACCGGCCCCGAGGCGGCCGAGGCCGCCCGCGGGCTGCTGGACCGCGGGCTGCTGCGACGCGACCTGCCCGTGCCCACCGCGGTGGACGACCCGCTGGGTTGGCTGCGCCACGCCGTGGCCGCCCTTCCGGAGACCGGGCCCGCCCTTACCCGGTGGCGCGCCGAACTCGACGCCTTCGCGGCACTGGTGGAGGTATGCGGCGACGCGGACCCGGCCGAGCGACCCGCCGCGCTGTTCACCGTCGAGCAGCGCTTCGCCGACCTCTCCGGCCACCCCGCCCGGCGGGCGGACGGAGCCATCTACGCCGACCGCCTGGTGGTCACCGAGGACTGCCGGGGCGATGTGGTGGAGGCGTCGATCGGCGGCCGGCTGCTGGACCACCTCTCGCACGGGCTGGAGCCGGTGCTGCGCCTCTGCGCGAGCTACAGCCTGACCGTCGCCGACGCGGTGCTCCGCCGCGCCGTCGCGCTCCACGCCGAGCTCGCCGCGGGCGGGACCGTCGGGCTGCTCCCCTTTCTGTCGGCCCTCGACGGCCGCGTCCCGCTGGAGGAGGTGATGGCCGATCCCGCCGTCGTGGCCTTCACCGGCCGGCTCGCCGCCCTGGTGCGCTCCCACAGCCGTGAGGGGAGGGCCGACCTCGCCCCCGGGGACCTCGCCGGGCTGCTGCGCCCACTGCCTCCGGGGCTGAGCGTCTCCCCCGACGTCATGTTCGTGGCCGACGGCGAAGGCGGCCTGGGCGACCGGCCCCGGCTCGTCATCGGCGAGATACACCACGGCACCCAGGTGTGGACGCATCTGACCGCCCTCGCCCCGGAACTGCCGCGGGTGGCGGAGGGCCTCGCCGGCCTGCTGGAGGTCGACGGGCGGGCGCCCGCCGCGCTCGTCCACCGCCGCACTCAAGGCAAGGCCTTCGAACGCGACCTGCCGGGGCCGGACATCGAGGTGCTGGGCCGGTCCGCCAAGCCGGCGGGGCAGCGGGTGCGCGCGGCCGAGATCGACGTGGTCGCGGACCCCGGCGGCGCCCTGCGGCTGCACCATCCGGACCATCCCGGCCTCTTCCTCCGGCCCCGCGATCCGAGAGCGGCCTCCAGCTGGCTCTTCGGCCCGCCGCCGGTCGTGCTGCCCCCGCTGGACCTCGGGGCGGACACACCGCGCACCCGCGTGGGGGAGGTCGTCGTCTGGCGCCGCACCCGGCTCCTTCCCAGGGCGCGGTACGCGGAGTTGCTGGCCGCGGCCGGCCCCGCGGAACTGCTCCTGGCGGCCGACCGGCTGCGCCGGGCCCACGGGCTGCCCGTCCGCGGCTTCGTCCGCGTCCCCGGCGAACGCAAGCCGTTCTGGGCCGATCTGACGGAACCGCTCGGCCTGGAGCACCTGGCCCACCTGATCCGCTCGGCCGGCGACGGCCCCGTCCGGCACACCGAGCCGCTGCCCGACACCGGCCAGTGGTGGCTCGGGGACGAGCAGGGGCGCTACAGCAGCGAACTGCGCCTGACCTACTGCACGACCCCCTCCCCCTCCCCTTCCCCCTCCGCTCCCGCTTCCCACCCGCCCGCGCAGGCCCGAAAGGCGAAGCCCCGAAAGGCGAAGCAGTGAAACAGCGTTACGACACGATCGTCATCGGCGCCGGGGTGGTCGGTGCCTCGACGGCCCGCCGGCTGGCGGCCGCCGGAGCCGACGTCTGCCTGCTGGACGCCCACCACACCGGAGGCCGTGGCTCACGGGCCGCCGCGGGGGTCGGCGTCCCCTCGGTCCGGCTCCTCGGCGACCCGGAGATGCTGGCGTTCGCCGAGGCCGGCCGCAAACAACTGCGCGCGGACCTGGAGGAGTTGACCGGCGGGGAGCCCGGGCTGCTGCGGGTCGAGGCACCCGTGCTGCGGCTGGTCCGAGACGGCCGGCACCGGGCCGAGCTGGAGTCCGCCGCCGCCGGACACCCGGACCGGCTGGGCACGTGGCTCGAGGCCGGGCGGCTCGGCGAGGCGGAGCCGCTGCTGGACACCCGGCGCCTGCACGGCGCGTACCTCGACACCGGCGGCATGGTGCTGGACGCGGACGCCTATGTGACCCGCCTCCAGCAGGCCGCCTGCGCGGGCGGCGCCGACGTCCGGCTGGGTGTCGCGGTCCACTCCGTGGAACCGGACGCGACCGGGGTACGGGTGGCCACCCAGGCCGGTCGCCTGAGCGCGGACCGGGTGGTCGTGGCGGCCGGGGCCTGGTCCGGCGCGCTGGCCGGACTGCCGCCGCTGCCGGTGGCACCGCTGCGCGGGCAGATGCTCCGGCTCGACACCCCGTCGGCCGCGCTGCGGCACGTCGTCTCGGGCTCGGTCTATGCCGCACCAGCGCCGAACGGCACCGTGGTCGTCGGCGCGACCGAGGAGCCGGAGGGCCGCACCGAGGCGGTGACCCCGGAGGGCCTGCTGGTGCTCGGCGCCTTCCTCAGCCGGACGCTACCCCGGCTCGCCGCCGCCTCGCTGCGCACCGCCTGGAGCGGACTGCGGGCGGCCACCCCCGACGGACGTCCGCTGCTCGGACCACTGCCCGGCACCGACCGGGTCGTGGTCGCCGCCGGCCACGGCGGTCAGGGCCTGCTCACCGGCGCGCTCACCGGCCACGCCGTCACCGCCCTGCTGTGCACCGGCCACGACGAATGGTGCACCGCCTTCAGCCCGGACAGGACGTTCGCCGATGAGTGAGACCTCCGCGGACCGCCGAGCCCCCGCGGCCGATCCCGTACGCCTGGCCCGCGCCTGGGTCCACCGCAACCGGCTGGGCCGCCTCGCGACCGTGGGCCGCGACGGGGCCCCGCACGCCGTTCCCGTGATCTACGCCTACGACCACCGGCGGAACCTGCTGGTCTTCATGTCGGCACCGGGCACCCGCAAGGTCCGCAACCTGCTGGCCGACCCCCGGGTCTGCGTCGTGGTCGACGACGGGCAGACCCTGCGCGGCGCCCAGGTCTCCGGAAGGGCCCGGGTCGTCGACGGCGGCCCGGAGTTCGACGGACTCCAGCGGTACCTGCTGGAGCAGGGCCGTGTCACCCACGTCCGCCCCGCTTCCGAGCAGGTCGTGGTCGTGGTCGAGCCCGACCGCTGGGTCTCCTGGGGCCTGGCGGCCGCGGGGCGGGCGAGGCCCCGGACGGCGGCCGAGGCGGGCGGCGAGACGGAGCCTGGCACCGACAAGACCGAGGCGGGCCCCGGCGAAACCGCGCCGGGCACCGGCGAGGCCGGGGAGGGCCGGTGACGACGCCGGGGGCGCGCTGGGAGCTGCACCCGCACTTCATCCTGCGCGGCACCGGTTTCCCCTTCGCCCCGCTGGACAGCGTGTCCTTCCCGGAGACCAGTGACCGGATCGACGCCCTGCTCGACGCGGAGGAGGCGCTCAAGGCCGCGGCCGACGCGGCCGTCGCCCGCCTGCGCCCGCGCGAGGCGGTCACCGACGGGCGGCTGCGCAGGCGCCTGTGGAAGTCCCTGTCCCGGCTGCGCCCGCTGCCCGAGGACGAGGAGCTCGACGGGCTGGAGGCCCCGGCGCGGTCCCTGCTCGACGCCTACCGGACGGCCCACCACCGCCGGGAGCGGGCCGAGGACGAGGCGCGGCGCGTCTTCGGGCGGGAGCTCCCCGCCCGCCGGTCCGCCCTGCACCGGCTGGCGGGCGACGAGCGGTTCCGGGAAGCCGTCTGGCTGTCCAGCCCGCAGATGTACGAGCGGGGCCTGCGCCGCTACCTCGCCACGGCCCCGGACACCCCGCGCACCGGCCCGGTACGTTCACTGGAGCGTCAGGTGGCGGGGTACCTCCAGCGCTTCTGCGCGAAGAACGAGACCGCGTCGTTCTTCGGCCCGATCAACTACGGTGACTTCGCCGAGCCCGGTGACGAGGTACCGCGGGCCGGCGGTGTCACCCGGCGCCACGCCTATGTGGCGTACTGGGTGATCCGGGCCCTGGCGGATGTGATCGCCGCGGATCCGCAGGTGCAGCCGTACCTGCGGCCCAGGCTGTCCCCGCTGGTCCGTTTCGACGCCGCCGGACCCACGCTCACCCTCCCCGACGACCGGGTGGTCGAGGCGCACGGCCCCGCCGCCGCGGTGCTCCCGCTGCTGGACGGCAAGCGCACCGTGGCCGACCTGGCCCGTGAGTCCGGCCTGGACGAGACCGACGTCCTGACCGAGCTGCGGCACCTGACCGGGCAGCGGCTGACGCTCCTCGGCGTCGACCTGCCGGTGACGGAACCGCGTGCACTGGAGGCTCTGCAGGAATGGGTCGACGCACTCCCCGGTTCCTGCTCCAGCCGGGCGCCGTGGCAGCGGCGCCTCGGCGCCCTCCACGCCCGCCAGGAGGAGTTCGCGCGGGCCGGATTCGACCGGCGCCGGGAGCTGCTGGCCGAACTCGAGGAGGAAGTCGTCCGGTTGACCGGCCATGCGGCCCGGCGGTCCGGCGGGCAGCTGTACGCCGACCGGCTGGTGGTCACGGAGGAGTGCCTGGGCGAGGCGACACCACTGCATCTGGGCGGTGAGGTCCTCGCCGCGTTCACCCGCGAGTTGGCACCGGTCCTCGATTTGCTGGCCGCCGAGGCCGTGGCCCGGCACGGCGAACTCACCGAAGCCGTCCTGGACTTCGTCCCGGCACTGCGGGACGGGCGGCGGCTGCCGCTGGTGCGCTATCTGGCACGCCCGTGGCAGCGGCTCGCCGAGCCCGAACCGGGGCCTCGGCCCTGGCGCGCCCCGATCGAGTCCCGGCTCGCGGCCGACCCGTCCGGTCCGGTCCGCCTGGAGGCGTCCGACGTGCCGGTCGACGAACGTCTCCTGCTCGGCCGGGCGTTGCTGTGCTCGCCCGATGTGATGCTGGTGGCCGACAGCCTGGAAGCGGTACGGGCCGGCGACTTCACCCTGGTCCTCGCAGAATCGCACGACACGATGCTGCTGTGGGGCTGGGCGCTGCAGTTCCTGGCGTCCCCGGAGGCCGGCCGGCAGGCGGGGGCGGAGCTGCTCTCGCGGCTCGACACCGACCACCCCCTGGCCAACATGCTGACGTCCAAGCGCGCGAAGATCGTGCCGTTCGAGTTCCCCGGACCCACCCTGGAAGCGGCCCAGCCCAGCAGCCGCCGGGACGGCGAGACGATTCCCGTCGGCGAGGTGGCGGTCGGCCGCGAGGACGGCCGGCTGCTGCTCCACGCGGGCCGGCGGGAGGGACTCCTGCTGTACAACGGGGAGTTGGAGTCCGCCGCGCACAACGTCCTGTCGCCGCCCCGGGTGCGCCCGGTCGCCTTCGGCGGGCCCGACCGGCGGCACGTGCCACGGATCACGGTGGGCCGCACCGTCGTCCAGCGGGAGTCGTGGCGGGTCGCCCGGGAGGAGCTGCACGATCCGGCGTACGACCGGCTCCCCGGTGAGGACCAGGCGTTCGCGCTGCTGTGCGCGGTGCGCCGGCTCGCCCGGACCCACCGGCTGCCCCGCTGGGTCTTCGCGAAGATACCCGGTGAGCGGAAGCCGGTGCTGCTGGACACCCAGGGACTGTTCCTGACCGAGCTGCTGCTGCACCTGAGCGAACCCGGCGCTGAACTGACCCTGTCGGAGATGCTTCCCGGTCCGGACGAGCTGTGGCTGACCGGCCCGGGCGGCGGCTACTGCGCCGAACTGCGGCTCAGCGCCGTCCGGGTGAGGGAGCCGCGGTGCTGACCCTCGACCCCGGCCTCGCGGTCCGTACCGCCGAGGCGGCCGCCGGGCGCGGCCGCCTCGCCACCGTCTTCGCCGAGGCCCAGCACCTGTACCGGGCGGTCGCCGACGGCCCGGACGTGCAGTTGTCCGTGCACAGCCGCGGCGGCACGGGACTGTCGTGCGTGTCGTCCGACGGCGTGCGCCACCGCCATCTGCCGTCGGTCGACGACGAGACGCTGCCGCTGCTGGTGGCCGCGCTGCGCGATCCCGGCCCCCCGGCCCCGCCCGGCCACGGCCGGCCATGGCGGTACGAGCACGACCTGGACGCGGCCGAACGGCTCGCGGAGCTCGTCGCGCTCGCCTCCGAGACCGTCTCGCTCGCCGAGCCCGGCGTGACCGTCGGCCGGGTCTCCGGCGAGGCCCTGGTCAGTACGGTGTTCGTCGCCCGCGAGGACGGCCTCGTGCGCGAGGACCACCGCACCAGCCTGGAACTGCGGATCTCCGCCCTGGCCCGGCGGGGCGACGCCACCGCTCGCGCCCTGCGCGTGGTCAGCGCCGAGCGGTACGGCACGGTGGACCGCGGCACGGTGCGGGCGGCCGCCCGGAGTGCCGCCGCGGCGGCGGCGCGCAACCTGGACGCCGTCGACGTTCCGGTCGGCGAGCTGCCGGTGGTGCTGGCGGCGGGCGGACCCGCGGCGCTGCTGCACGAGGTGTGCGGCCACGGCCTCGAGGCCGATGTGGCCCGGCATCCCGGCTCGGCGTACCACGGCCTGATCGACCGGAAACTCACCACGGTCCCGCTCACCCTGATCGACTCGCCGACCGCGCCGCACGGCGCCGGCCTGTACCGCGTCGACGACGAGGGCGAACCGGCCCAGGAGGTCACCTTGATCGCCGACGGAGTGCTGCGCTCGTACCTGCACGACCGGCGCACCGCCCTGAGCGGTGGCGGCCGGGCGCACGGCCACGGCAGAAGGCTGAGCTACGCGCACCCGGCGCTGCCCCGGATGAGCAGTACGTATGTCGCGCCGGGTGCCTGCCCGGCGGAGGAGGTCATCGCCTCGACCGCGCGCGGGCTGTACGTCGAGTCGATCCTCTCCGGCGAGACCGACATGAGCTCCGGCCGGTTCAGCGTCCGCGTCACCTCGGGCAGGCTGATCGAGCACGGGCGGCTGACCGCGCCCGTCCGGGAGACCACCCTGGCCGGGACCGGTTCCGAGGTGCTCGCCGGCATCGACCTGATCGGCGACGACCTGCGGTTCCTGCCGTACGGCTACCAGTGCAACAAACTCGGCCAGTTCCCGCTCACCGTCTCGGTGGGCCAGCCGACGCTGCGCGTGGCGAGGCTGGCGGTGACCGGGCCGTGAACCTCCCGGCGCACCTGACGACCACCGGTTCCTCCTACCCCGCCGACTCTCCCTCCCCCGCCGATTCCTCCTCCCCCGCCGGACGGTATCTCGACGACTGCCGCGCCCTGCTCGACGCGGTCGCCCGGGCCGGGATCGAGGTCGCGGACCTGCACGGCGTCCGGGAGTCCCTCGACGCGCTCACGGTGTCCGCCGACGGCGGCCGCGCCGAACGCGCCGGTGTGACCGTCACCACCCGCCTGCGCGTGTGGCTGGACGGCCGGCAGGCCACGGTGCTGCTCGCCGACCCCGCCGCCGCCGACCCGGAGGAGACCGCGGCGCTCGCGCGAGCCCTGGCCCGCCGGGCCACCGCCGCCCCGGGGACGGCGTCGCCCGCCGTTGTGGACGGCGCGCCGACCGTGACGGACGGCGTCCCGGCCGTGACGGACGGCGTAACGACCGTGACGGACGGCGTAACGACCGGCCTGTTGCCGGGGCCGGCGGGCACCGAGGCGCCCCTTCCCGCCCAGGACCGCCTGGCGCCGCTCGTCAGGACGCTGGCCGCGCGCCGGAGCGGCCCGGCGGCGCTGGGGACCGAACACGTGCGGACACACCGCTGCACGGTCATCGCCCGGACGCCGGAGCGGGCGGTCGGCTTCGAGCACGTCCAGCACCATGTCTGGCACTGGCGGGAGGGCCTGGGCGGCCACCGTCTCGACGGCCTCACCGCGCCCGCCTTCGCCGACCTGGACTTCGCACGGCTGGACGACAGGACCGACGAGTTCCTGGCCCTGCACACGGCCCTGCACACGGCCGTGCGGGAACCCCTCGGGCGGCAGGGCCGGATCCGGGTCCTGCTGCGCCCGGAGGTCGCCGCCCACCTGGTGCGCAGCCTCGGATTCCTGCTGTGCGCCGGCAACGTCCTGTCCGGCATGCGGCCGTTGCTGGAGCGGATCGGCCGCCGTATCGCCGCACCCGCCGTGACGCTCGTGGACGACCCCCTGCTGCCCGGCGGGAGTGAGTCCGCCCCGGTGGACGCGGAGGGCACGCCGACCGCCCGCGCCCTGCTCCTTGAGGAGGGGCGGCTGCGCGGCTTCCTCACCAACCGGGCCGGCGCCGCCGCGCTGGGTGTCACCCCGACCGGCGCCGCCCGCTGCCCCAACCTGGCCCGGCGCACCCTCGAAGGCCCGTCCAACATCCTGCTCGCCGAAGGGACGGTCTCCCCGGCCGAGCTGCGGGACCAGCTGGACGACGGCCTGGAGGCGGTCGCCGTCACGCAGCCCGGGCGCATCCGGGGCAGGCGGGGCACGTTCGTCACCGAGGTCCTCGGCTGGCGGATCCGCGGTGGCCGCCGGGTCCACCCGGTGGGGCCGGTGCGCCTGTCCCTGGGGATCTTCGAGCTGCTGCGGTCCGTCGAGGCCACCGGGAACGACGCGGTGGCCTCCTATCTCGCGACCGGGGCGAGGACGCCGAGCGTCCTGGTCGGCGGCATGGAGGTGGGGTGAACATGACCTGGCTGCTGCACAACCGGCTGGTCCTGCGGACCACGGGAGTCCCCTTCGACGTGCTCGACGACCTGCGGCTGCCGGACACCGCCGCCGCGCTCGAAGCGCTCGGGACCGTCCGGCGCGCCCTCGAACGGCACCGTGAGGCACTGCTGCGGGAACACTTCCCGGCGGCCGTGCGCTCCCTGTCCGCCGACGACTCGGCCGCCCGGCGCCGCCTGAGCCGGCAGCGCTCCGCCGTCGGGCGCGGCCGCCCGGCACCGGCCGTCGAGGAGGCCGGGCAGGGCGGGCTGGCCTCGCAACTCCTCTATTGGAACGAGCTGTTGCGCGAGGAAACCGCGGCGGCCGAGCGCGCCGCGGCACGGCACGCGGCCGAGTTCACCGACTGCCGCGCCCGCCTGCACCGGCGTGCCGCCGACCCGGCCGTACAGGAAGCGGTCCAGCTGCTCAGCCCCGATTTCCACACGGCGCTGCGACGGTACGCCGAGACCCCGCCGGCCTTCGCGGCGGACGGCTCCGGCGGGCGCGACGCCCGGAGGGTCGAGCTCCGTCTGGCCACCTATCTGCAGCGGCTGGCCGCCAAGAACGAGACCAACGGACGCTACGGCCCGGTCGACTACGGGCGGCTGCTGCCGGAGGCGGCGCCACCGCTGCTCATCCGGCGGGCCGCCGAACCGGGTCGCGTCACCGTCTTCTCCACCGCCCGGCTGGCCGGCGCGGTCGCCATGGCCGTGCGGGCGGACCCGCGGATGCGGCGGCACCTGCGGCCCCGCCGGTCGGTCACGCACCGGTTCACCGGTGACCAGGCGGTCAGCACCGTCACCGGCCGCACTCTGTCCCTCTCCGGCCCTGACGCCCGGCTGGTCGCCCTCTGCCACGGTGACCTGACGTGCGAGCGACTCGCCGAGAAGCTCGGCGAACCCTGGGCCCGGACCGCCGACCGGGTCGAGGCCCTCGTGGGGCGCGGGCTGCTGGCCGTCGCGCCGATGTTCCCGCCCGACACCGCGTACCCGCTGGCCGCCATCGCCGGCCGGTTGTCCACGCTGCCCGCCGACGACGACGCCGTACGCGCATGGCGGAAGTCCGTCGGGCGGCTGGAGACCCTGGTGGCGCGGAGCGGCGTGTCCTCCGGCGAGCCGGACGCCCGGGCGCGGAGTGAACTCGCGGCGCGGTACGAGGAGTTGTCCGGGCAGTCCGCGCGCCGAGGGGCGGGCCGGGCGTACGCGGACCGCGCGCTGGTCTTCGAGGAGGCACGCGGCCGGCTGGACCGCTTCGAACTGGGCGCCGCTCCGACCCGGGCCCTCGGCGACGGGCTGCTGCCGGTGCTGGACCTGTGGCGGACCGCCGCTCTGCTGCGCCGCTGCGATCACCAACGCCGGTGCGGGCAGCTGCTGGAGTCCCTCGGTACGGACCGCCTCCCGCTGCTGGCCTATCTGCGCGCGGCGGCCGGCCGGCGGGAGCTTCCCGCCGATGAGCCGCCTCCCACGGCCCTCCTGGACGACCGGTTGCGCGGGCTGCTCGCCGGCCGCGAGGACGACCGCCAGGTGGAGCTGGGCGCCGCCGACGTGGCGGCCATCGCGGCCGACGCCCGGGAAGCCGCCGCCCGCTCCGACCGTCGGGGCGCCGCGCTGCCGTCCTTCACCTCCGTCGACGTCCTGCTCGCGGCATCCGACGAGGCCTCCATGGCCCGCGGCGCGCACACGCTCGTCGTGGGTGAGGGGCATGCGCCGCCGCTGCTGTCCGTCTTCCCCACCGACCACTTCCGCCGCGAGCGGGAGGGCGGCGAGGATCCCATCGCGGCGCTTCTGCGCACGACCTGGTCGGACGCCGGGGTGCGGGTGGGACAGGTGGTGATCGCTAGGGACACCAAGATCTTCGCGTACCGGCTGGCCGACGTGCTGGTGGAACTGCGCCCGCACCTGGAGCGGGCGGACCTCGCCGTTCCCGCGGCGCACCTGGAGGTCCGGCGCACCTCCGAAGGCTGCCTGCTGCACGACTCGGACGGGGTGCTGTTGCTGCACCCGCAGTTGCGGCGCGGTCCCGGCTTCGACCCGCTGTCCCCGCTCACCCTTCCCGCCGTGGAGGACCATCCGCTGGTGCTCGGCGGCCACACCCCCCGGCTGACCATCGGGGGCGTCGTCTACCAGCGGGAACGATGGCAGACGGCCGGCCTGCCCTGGGACGCCTCGCTGAGCGGCTTCGGGCTGCTGCGGGCCGCGCACGAGTGGCGCGGCCGCAACCGCATGCCCGAGTACGTGTACTACCGCGTCCCGGAGGAACCCAAGCCCCTGCTGCTGGACTTCACCAGCCGGCACCTGGTCGAGGTCTTCCACCGCCACGCCGCACGTACCGCCGGGCCGGTGACGCTCACCGAGATGCTTCCCGGTCCGTCGGACCTGTGGCTGCGGTCCCCCGCGGGCCGGCACACCTTCGAGCTCCGCGTCTTCGCCGTGCACGGCGGGGGCTCGGACGCCGCGGCCGGCGGCTGGGGGATCCACCGCACGCCGGGCGGCTGATCACCCGGAGCCGGTCCGCGAGCACCGGCGGCCTGCCGTACGACGACGCGGTGACCGGCCGGCCGGAACCTCACTCGCCCCGTGCGAGCACCGCTCGTCCCCCGACTCGCGCCAGGAGGCATCCGTGAACCTGTCCGTCGCCGTACTCGCCCAGGTGCCCGCCGAGGCGGCCTGCCTGCGCGTGACGCTCCCCCGGTCGGCACGGCTGGGCGATGTCACCGTCTTCTCGCTCGGCGCCGGGCCGGAAGTGGCCGCGGTGGCCGGGGAGCACAGCACGCGGGTCGTCGACGTGCCCTGGGCGGACCACTACGGACAGGCCCTCTCGGACGTCCTCGCCGCCCTCTCCGGTACCCGGCTGCTGGTCTTCGCCGACGAGGAGCCGTCCGTGTCCGAACAGCAGCCGGGGCCGGCCTCGCAGGAGTGGACCGGGCGACCGGCCGCGGTCGGGATCGTCCACCGCACCTCCGGCACCGACCACTACCAGGAGGAGCGCGAGATCCGGCTGGCGCCGTCCGGTGACGTCCTGTCCTTCACGGATCGCGTGTACCGCAAGGCGGTCGCCGGCGGTCGGGAGCTCGACCCCGACCGGGCCCCGCTGTCCCCCTTCACCCTCGTCCACCATCCGGCCCGCTGGGAGGGCCTGGCGGTGCAGCGCGTCCGGCGCACGATCCGGGTGGTCGAAGCCGGGCTGGCCGAGGAACCGGACCGGCTCGACTACCGGTTCAGGCTCTTCCGTGCCCACTGCTCGCTGCACGACTGGGCGAACGTGGTCAGGACCGCCGAGCACTGGGCGGACCTCGCCCCCGCCGACGACGCCAACCGGCCGGTCGTCTCCTACTACCTCGCCTGCGCCGCCGTGGCCGGCCGGAACCCGGACGCCGCCCGCCGCCACGTCGGCGACGCCCTCGACCGCGCCGGGACGTTCGCGGACGCCTGGTACCTGCGGGGCGAACTCCTGATGCAGAGCGGCGACGCGGCCGGCGCCGAGCAGGCCTTCCGCACGGCGGCCGGACTGGGCACCCGCGCGCACCCGGTGGCGGTCGAGGACCTGAGCCTGGCCACCTGGCGCCCCCGCCTCGCCCTCGCCGCCCTCGCCCGGAAGGCGGGCCGCGAGGCCGAGGCCCGCGCTTGGAAGGCGGAAGCGGCGGGGCTGCGGCATCGGGGGGCGGGGCCCCGCTGACGGGTCGCGGGACATGGTGGCGCCCCGAGCTCCTTGAGCGTCCGTGTACTGAACTAAATGCGCGAGTTACGCACCGACTGCCACACGTCTCCGGCCAGCGCCCGCACCGAACGAGGGACCGAGATGCCCTCGTGTTCGCGGTACAGCATCCAGTTGTAGCGGACGAGGGAGGCCTTGTTCGAGGACAGCGACCCTGGCCGGCCGGCCCGGTACACGGCCAGTGGCTCGGTCAGTCCCCGGGCTTCGAAGCCGTCTCGGAGGATGCTCAGCCACAGGGCGTAGTCCTGGCGTTTCGGCATTTCCGGCATGAGCCGCGTGCCGAGGACCGTGCGGTCGTACATGGCCGTCAAGGCGCCGATGTAGTCGCGGCGGAGCAGCGTGCGGTAGTCCACGCGCGGCCGGGCCGGCACCACCCGCCCGTTGGGAACGAAGTCCGCGGCCTCACCGGCGTAGTCGGCGTCCATCTTGTAGTAGGACGTGTACGTCAGCGGCGCGTCGTCGGCCTTCGCGAAGGCGAGCTGGCGCTCCAGCTTCTCGGGCAGCCACATGTCGTCGGAGTCGAGGAAGGCGACGTAGTCGCCCCTGGCCCGCTCCATGGCGAGGTTGCGGGCGCGGCCTGCGCCGCCCTGCTCCGGTGCCGCCTTCGCCAGGACGCGTTCGTCCTGGCGGGCGAGGTCGCGCAGCAGGTCCATCGAGTCGTCCGTGGACGCGTCGTCGGTGATCAGCAGTTCGAGATCGGTGTGGGTCTGCGCCAGCACCGACCGGACTGCGGGGCCGAGCGTGGCCGCCGCGTTGTGTACCGGCATCACCACAGAAACCAGGGGCACGGAGATGTTCCTTGGGGTCGTCGTCATGGTTGTCGTCGCCCGCCAAGGCTACGTGGCGGGCCGATGTCCGTGGAGGGTCGGTCAGCTCCTGCGGCGGGCGTGCATGAGGAGGGCGGCGATGGTGGCCCCGTAGAGGATACGTCCGTCCATCGCGGCATCGACCGCTTCATCCACGGGCCACCACTCCACGGTAAGGCCGGTCTCCGTCGGAGTGAGCGCCTGGGCGCCGAGGGTGAGGCCGGTGGCTGTGTAGAGGTGGAGGCGGGCCACGTTGTGGGTCATCAGCGCCATCTCAGCGAGGGGGCGCCAGGTGGTGGCGGTGACGCCGGCTTCCTCGGCGAGTTCGCGGCGTGCGGCTTCCTCGGGGGTTTCACCGGGGTCGATGGCGCCGGCGGGGACGGTCAGTACGGTGCCGTGGACGTAGGTGGGCTGCCGGACGAGCGCGATACGCCCTTGGTCGTCCTCGGCCACGGTGGCGGCCCCGTCGGGCACCTCGACCACGTGAAAGGTGTCACGGGCGCCGTCGGGCCGGACGACGGCGTCCTCGTGGACGCGGAGCCGGCCGTGTTCGAGGACGGTGGTCCGGGAGGCCTGTGACCATGCGGGGATCGCCGTCAAGATGGTCTCCTCGTCAACGGGATCGCTGCCCGTACCAGGTGGCGATGGACCTCTTGTAGCCGTCGGGCATGTTCAGCCCCGGCACTTCGTCGGCCGCGAACAGGCCGACCTCCTTGTGCTCGTGGCTGACGACCGGCTTGGCGTCCGGGGTGAGTACCGTGCAGCCGTAGGTGATGATGACGACGCGGCGGCCGGGGATCGGCTCGTAGAGCCATACGCCACCGTCGATGAGCGGGCCGGCGGCCACCCGCCAGCGGGCCTCCTCCCACAGTTCCCGCTCGACGGTGGCCTCCGGGGTCCGGTCGCCCGGCTCCAAGCGGCCCCCGGGCAGCTCCCACTCGTCCCGTTCGTTGCGCAGCAGCAGGACGCGCTGCCGGCTGCCGAGGGCGACGGCTTTGACGGAGACGGGCCAGGTCGGGAGCGTGGTCATCGGTCCTGCCCTTCGGGGAGCATCGCCGGTCGACGAACACGCGGAAGGTAGCACGCCGCACGTCGCACGCCAACGCTGCGGATCCGTACAACTGGGCAGTGCCTGGTGGCTTTTTGACGAGGTAGCGGAGCCGGTTTGTCCACGCCGTAGGCAGTTGGCCTTCTGGTCGTCCGGTCCGGCGATCGTCGCCTTGACGGAGCGTCGTCGCGGGCGGGTGCGGTTGGCGCGGTCGGAGTAGGCGTTGTCGCCGTGGGCCCGGTCCGGGCGGGTGCACGGACGCACCGTCCCGGACCGGTCCAGGTGCAGAGCGTCAGCGCCTCGCCTGGCGAGCGCCGGTGATCGCTCCGTCGCGGTAGCCGCAGAAGGCCAGCTCCGGCTTGGTGTAGTGGGTCCAGGGGGCGGCGCCTACCCACCCGTCCAGCAGGCGGAACTGCTCCACCGCCTCCGTGTACCGCTCCTGCTTCGTCAGGAGGTACGCCAGGAGGTGACGGGCGTCGGCCAGCCACGGGTGGTCGGGGCGGCAGGCCGCCACGTCCATCAGCGTGGCGTTGATCATGGTGGTGAGGTGGACCGAGCGGTAGGCGACGTCCGGGGCGTCGTCGTCCAGGTGGTGGTACCAGTACTGCAGCGGGAGCATGGTCATCAGGTTGCCGGGCGGAGCCGTGCGGGCCGCCGTCCACGCGAACTCCAGGGCGAGTTCCTCGGATCCGCACCATCGCGGGAACCAGTACGACAGCGCGCCCGAGTGAGCCCCGTAGTGGTACGGGGCACGAGAGGTGATCTCCGTCCACAGCTTCCGCATCTCCTCGTGCGAGGCACCCGTGCCCTTGTACAGCGGGATCCTGGCGACGTACGGGGTCGGGTCCTCGGGCGCGGCCAGGGCGGCGGCCCGGGCGAAGTCCTCCCGTGCCTCCTCCAGCACGCGGTGGAAGCCCATGAACTGCTCGGCCGTGGTGTCCTTGGCCCAGGCGGTGCCGCGGATCTGCCAGGCCACGGCCACCTTCGCCTCGGCCTTGACGAGCGCCGCGCCCGAGTCGCCGGGGCGGGCGGCCTCCCAGGCCCGCAGCCAGGCGTCGTCCTTGGCCGCTTCTTCGGCGATGATGCCGGCCAGTGCCGAGCGCCGTTCCCAGTCGGTGCCCGTCGCCTCCAGCGCCTGGGCGGCGGGCTGCCAGTCGCCCCGCTCCAGGGCCGCCACCACGGCGATGGCCTCGTGATCGGCGAAGGACCGGTCCACGTTCTGCCGTTCCGGCGGCAGCCAGCCCTCGGCGGCCAGTCGGGCGGCGGACGGCGTGGCGCGGCGCTTCCTCCAGACCCAGATGACGACGGAGACGGCGATGACGATGAGGGACAGCAGCATGCGGGAATGAATCCGATCGGGTGTCGGTGGCAAGGGTCAGCAGTGAGGGGCGGCCGGCGAGGACGTGCGCAGGAGGTCGCGCAGCGATGCCGTGTCGGGGACGTCGTCGACGGCCGGCCGTACGGCCCGCGCCACCGCCTCCTCCGTCGTGTCGCCCGACGGCAGCAGCAGGCGGGCGGGCTCCGACCAGGACAGCTCCCACCGGGCCCGTGCCGTTTCGGCCAGGGCCAGTTCGGTGAGATCACGCAGTCCTGCGTACAGCGCCGGGCGCAGGAACTCGCGGGCGGCGCGCCCCGTCGCCCGGGCCGCCTCCGGGGACTTGGGCAGGTGGCCGGCGATCCGCCACAGCCGCCCGTCGTCGACGGAGTCGAGGAACGCCGTCAGGTCGGCGGCGGCGTCTCGTTCGCCGGCCGGTGCCTGCGTCACCTCCGCTGCCGCGAGCGCGTCCCGCAGGGGGCGGGCCCCCTCGGCGGTCAGCGCGTACATGGCCCGGTGCGTCAGCTCCGGCCAGTCCAGCCGTTCCAGGGCCATCGCCTCGGGCGTGAGCACGGCGTTCTCCAGCTCCGCGAGGACGTGCTCGGGCTCGCGGAGCAGCGCGAGCGCGGGGCGTGCGCCGGCCTCCGCGGCGCGGCGTTCGTCAGGCAGGGCTTCGATCAGGCGGATCCGGTCGGTCAGCGGTGGGTGGGTGTCGTACGGGGACGGCTCCGGCGCCGGTGGTTCGCCGCGTAGCGCGGCCAGTTCGTCCTGGCGTCCGGGAGCCGTGAGCAGGTGGCGCAGCCCGCCGAAGACCTCGCCGCGCGGCGGCAGGAGTCCGGCCCGTACGCCCAGGGTCGCGTAGCGGGACATGTAGAAGTCGTGGGCCGCGTCGAGGACGGCGGTCTCGCGCAGGGCCGAGGCCGTGGCGTCGCGGCCGGCGATCCGCGCCGCCGCCCGGTCGGCGGCGAGCTCCTGCGCCCGTGCGGCGCCGTGGCTCGCCCGCAGGTAGAACCCGGCGTAGGCGAGGAAGGGCCGGGCCATCAGGCGGTAGGTGAACCCGGCGCGGCCGGTCTCCGGCTCCGTCTCCTCGCCCGTTCGGCTGTCGTCCCCGCGCCCCTTGGCGATCGTCTTCTCCCGGCCATCCGGACCCTCGCGGCCCTCATGACCCTCGCGGCGGGTGCGTGCCTTGTCGATCCGCTTGTGCTCCCGCTCCCGGAACGTCTCCACGGTGCGCAGCAGGCTGTCGCGGCCGCGGTGGGTGATGCCGGCGAGCCGGGTGTCGGTGTTGCCGTAGTGGGCGAGTTCGTGGGCGAGCACGGCGTGCAGCTGCGGTTCGGTGAGTCCGGTCAGCAGCGGTGCTCCGATGTAGAGGCGGCGGGTGCCGGGCCGCAGGCCGAGGAACCGGGTGTCCTCACCGACGCCCGCGTTGGCGTCCCCGGTCAGAAGGATCGCGTCGGGCGCACGGGTGCCGCAGCGCTCGGCCAACGAGCGGACAGTGCACCACAGTTCCGGCTGCCTGGCTGCCGTGAGGGGCAGTCCGGCGATGTCGGCGTGCCCCGGCCCGCCGAGCGCGAGGGCACCTCGGACGACCGGTATGCCGAGCAGCACGGACAGCCCGGTCACCGGCGCGGCGACAGCGGCGGGAGCCCACACCCAGGCCGCGGCACACGCGCCGAGGAGCACGCCGAGCAGAGCCGGCGCGAGCAGATGGAACCCGGCCAGCAGGGCGAGAGCGCGTAGGGCGCGCAGAGAAGTGCCCACTGGGCGGAACCCTCCACAGACGTTCCGGCGAAATCGTTACCAGAGGGATCATATGTTCGATCAGGTGCCAGGTGGGCGAAATTCCGCGCGGCGCCTATTTGCCCCGTTCCCCGGCCTCTCCCTGTGGCCGTCCGACGCCGCACTGCGCACCGGTTCGCGGACTGTCGGCGGTGACGCCGGCGCGCGGTACCGCCCGGCCGCCGGCCCGGCGATAAACCGTGTGCGCCGTGCCCGGCCCCCGGCACCCGAGGGGCTGCGCCTGGGCGGCTTTGTCGTTAAGTCGCGAGAACGCCTGTAACTCAGCACGGAGAGCTGCTCGTCGGGGAGAGTGACGGCAATGAAGGATGACCGCGAGGCGATTCGGATCGGTGTCGCACGCAGGCCTACCGGTGCCGAGTACCCAGGCTGCGGAAGGCGGTCAAAGCGGATTCGTGGTTCCTACGTGCGGTTGCCTGCTGATTTACCCAGCGCCGTGAGGCGTGTGGCCCTCCGCCTGCGGGCCCCGCCGGTTCGCCAGCGCTGACGCCTCCTGCCGACGGCAGACCTTCGCTGGGCAGGTTCACGGGCCGACCCGCCGCTACGGTGACGCTTGGTCCCAGCAGAAGTTGAGCCGAGTCAAATTTCACCACCATTCACATGCTTTTCGTTACGGCGTGATGCTGAAACCACCGTCAGGTGTTCTCACTTGAGACCTACGCAGCCTCCTGAGCGAGTTCACCGGCAGACGCTGACGCTCCGTGAGCGTGTATCTTCCCCTCAATCTGGGTGTCAGGCACAGAGGGCAGGGCGCTGTGCGGGTCCAGGGGGAGGAAGGTGTCGCGGCCGGGGAGCCACCGGGGCCAGCCGGGGGCTCGCACCGGGGCCGAGCCCACGTCGAAGACGTCGCCGAGGCGGGTCTGGGAGTCCCTCGTCGCGGGTGAGCTGCGGGACCTCGCTCACGACCTCGGCTGGCAACTCGCAGGCATTGTAGAGATGTTCGGCGCTAAACAGACTTCCGAGAGGACCAGCTCCACACACGCCAGCGAGACCCGGTCCATGAACGGCCTCCAGCCCTCAGGCGACTGGACGACGACAGGCGGGTCGACGTCGCCCAGATCGCCCGGACGTACGCCCCAGAAGGCGCACCCCTGGTTCTCGCTGCCAAAGCACAGCACACCGAAGGGCCTCGTGCACGAAGAGTTCCGAGGGAGGCAGCATCGGGTCCTGATTCTCGAACCACTCCGAACGGCGGCCGTAGAGCAGGTATGCCTCACGCAGAGCGGTAGGCAGCGACAGACCCAGCCGGCCTTTCGTGTGCCGAAGCTCTTCCTCGCCGAAGCCATCCCCATCGACCAAGGGTGCATACCACCCGGCCGTGAAGGCCCGGATGAAGGCCCATGCCTCCCACCGGTCCGACGTGCCGTCGAGCATGGCCACAGCTGCATCGAAGTCGCCCACCATGCGGTGGAACGTATCCCGTTTCGCGCGTAACCGACTGCCGCCTGGCTTTCACCTCGCCTTCCTGCAGGAGCTGGAGGCGGCCAGACGGGACGAATACGACGTCGACCACGTTCTGGAGGCCAAGTGGGTCGTCGAAGAACAGGCATGGCGGTGGCGCGTACGTGACCTTGAGAACCGGGATCCAGGCGAGTTCTGAACCGGTGACATCAGGGAGGGCTTGGCCGCTGAGGCGTCCAGGCCCTCCCTGATGCGGACTGGCCGCTAGCTGTACTGACCGGGCACCTTGATTGAGAACAGGGGACCTGACCGGCAATCACGATACGGGGGTTGAGTGCCTGTCAGCCAGGTCCCTGGCAAGCTGACTGATGCGTGCGCGGGCCGCCTCAGGGGCGAGCACCTCGATGTGGTCACCGAACTGAAGAAGCTGACGCACCGACTCGATGTCGGGGTAGCGCACGACGACGACGCACGAGCCCTTTTCCGCGTCGGAGACATGGTGGATGCGGGTGCCGAGGATGCGCCGCGCCAGGTCGAGGCCCCTTTCCGGCAGGCGGATGGTCACGCTCACGCGATCTCGCTCCTCAGTGCGTTTCTTCAACACGGCCCATCTGGTGCGGAGGGTTTCGCCTGGTTGGAGCACGGCTGGTGCGTCTAGCTGTTCGAAGGCCGACAGGCGTTCCAGAGCGAGCAGCCGGCTGTCGCCCTGGTCATCGGCGACGAGATACCAGCGGCCTGATTTCGCCACGATCCCGTACGGGTCGACCACCCGTGTCGAGGCCTGGCTCTCGGCGCTGCGCCGGTACAGGATTCGAAGGCGTCGCCGGTGTCGCAGGGTCGAGGCCAGATCCGCTACTTCGACCGCTGCCTCGGGGGCGGCAAACCACGCGGTGCTGTCGACAAGTACAAGGTCAGCCAGCCGCAGCGGGCTCGGCGACTCAGGTGCTGCTGCCTGGCGGGCGGCGATCTTGCGCTCGGCCGACTCCCACGCCGCAGTTAGGCCCATTCGCTCACGTAATGCGCTGTCCAAGCCGGCCACGGATAGGGCCTCCAGTTCTGGTGGTTCCAGATGGGATGCGCTGAGCCGTGCACTGGGGAGCAGGACGATCCCGCCGTTCCGCCCACGTTCGGCATAAACGGGCACGCCCGCTGTCGATAGCGCCTCGACGTCCCGCAGCACAGTCCGCCGGGACACCTCAAGACGCGCGGCGAGCTCCGTGGTAGTGAGCCGCTGACGGGTCTGCAGGATGAGCAGGAGATGCAGGAGCCTTGAAGCCTTCATGCTCACCCATGTTCTCAGAAAAGGTGACAGGTTCCGTCGCGATTGCGCGATCCACTGGGTGCTGGACCGAGCAATCAACGAGTTGAGGAGCACTCCATGCCCGCACCGAACCTGTTCTTGATCGGCGTCCGCGACGCCGAGGCCGCCACCGCCTTCTACAGCGACCTGTTCGAGATCGAACCGACCTTCACCAGTCCCCACTACGTAGCCTTCGAAGCTGCCCCCGGTGTCCTGTTCGCACTGTGGACGGGCTACAGCGAGCACGCGGTCCCAGGCCTCCCCCGTACGACAGAGATCGGACTCATGGTGCCGGGGCCATCGCAGGCGATTGACGAGATCTTCACGAGGTGGGCCTCGAAGGGGGCCCACGTTGTGCAGGAGCCGCATGATGCTGTCTTCGGCCGCACGTTCGTGATTACGGACCCTGACGGCAACCTCATCCGAGTCTCCCCGGTCGACTGACCTGCATTATCCCTCCTCGCATGTCTCCAAGCTGAAGGGCCGGCCACACACCATGGCCGGCCCTTCAGCCTGTCCAGGAGCTCAGAAATGTCGCATTCGAACGCGGCCCCCACCCCGCGCCACCGGCTGAAATCCGCTCTCGTCGCTGACGACGGCTGGCCAATCAGCGAAATCGCGAGGAGTGGACGGTCCTCGCCCGTCGTCCCACCTGGCCCGTGCACTGACCGCGCGGTACGGGCCCGGCCCCATCGTCTCCCACACCCCAGGGCCCGTCGACGGAACCCCCGCCGGGCGCGGCTCGCCCTGGACATCGCCGAGGCCGTGCGCACCTGTCACTGCGACGGCTGCATCAACAGGGACGGGGCGGATATCACGAGCGCCTCCGCCGGTACGTCCAACGGCGAACTCCCGGGCCGGCGGTGACGTCATCGGCAGGTCACACTGCCGGATCCACCTCGCGGGGGGGGGAACATGGCCTGTCGTCTGGGCCCCTGAGCGGTCGCGCCAGCCGAGGTCGCTGAGCAACTCGTCGCTCGCCGCGCACTGAGGCCTGAGGCGGATTCACCACCTGAGCGATCAGGTTCGAGAGAGCATTCGCGTGCGAAGGCCCGATGCCGTTACCGGATACGGCCGCGAGAGAATCAGGCTCATAGGGATTGACCTGCAGTTGCACAACAGCCGCCCACACTGGCCCAGCCGGCGCTCGAAGCGCAAGCCGACGCTGATCCGCCAGTCCGGCGAGTACGGGGAAGCATTGGCTCAGCTGATCGCCCGGCTTCCCACCAACACCTCGGGAAGGCTCTGGACGGTCGACCCCTATAACGACACCGTCTTCAACGAACAAGAGGCTGAAGCCGCGCTCCGCGAGATCCCGGACCTCCTGGACCGCTGCACTGACGACATCCAGGCCAATGCGGTCCGCGACCTAGCGACCTATCTGCAGGACTGTGCCATCACTCCCGGCAGCTACCGGGTCTTCGACGGATACTAGACAGACCAGCGGCAGCTGCAGGAACACGCTCAGCGGGCGATCGGCTACTCGGCCGACGGCACCTACGGGTGTGTGTCGCCCGGGGTGTGCGCCGACGTTCGACCCGGGTTGGGGTTCAACTGCAGCCAGGCGTCCAAGGCAGCCCGTAGCTTGATCACCTCGCCGTGGTCGAGCGCGTCGCCGGCCGCCCCCACATGCAGCCGGACGGTCTCGGCTGTAATGCGGTAGCCGACCGGCCGCCGCGGCGATGAGGTGATCGTCTCTCCCTGGGCCAGAAGCCGGGCGTAGCCCATGGAGATCGGGGGCTTCCGTGGCTGCGCGGGGGCAGCTCGCTGGCGGGGCACGGTCCGCCGTCGTGCCGGAAGCCCGACGGTCGTGTAGAAGTCGAAGATCGCCTGTTCCAGCTCCTTCGGGCTGCCGAGAGGCATGCCGACGAACTCGTCGAGTAGCCGTGGGTCCGGTTTGGGGGCGTTAGGGCCGTAGGGGTGCGGGTGCAGAACGGGTTCGTCCCTCTCCAAACGCACGCAGGACGGAGGGATAAGAACCCGGTTGTATCCGCGGCGCAGACGGTCGGCGTGCTCAGTCCTAAAGGCGGCGACCTGCGTGTGAACCGGGTACTCACCATGGGAGACGCGCGGGGGCCGAACGCGCCCGCGTTGCCCGTGCAGTCCCTCGGCCAAGTGCAGCCGGCCGGACTGTGTCACGATCACGGTGGCCTGGCGCGTCCCAGTGCCCAGCCGGAAACCCACTACGACAGTTGCCATGTGCCCACCCACCACTTCTCAGCATGTGTGCGGGAGACGCTAGCCGAGCCGGGCAGGGATGCGCAGCGGTGCACAGGACGCCTACGCCACTGCGCTACCGCGGATAGGACGGCGCTGAGGGGTCTCGCAGCCATACCCGTCGCGACGGGTCCTTGCCGGGTGCTGGAGAGATCAGTGCGCCAATCTCAAGAGGGTGGCAAAGGCCGGCCTGGCGAAACCGGCAGGGAACAGTTGCAGGACGGTGGCCCGGTCCGGTGCTGTGATGACGTAGTACCGGGCCAGGTAGGAAAGGCCGCCCCAGCCTTCTCGGGCATGGGCGCGCATCAGGACACGGCCAGACCTCGTGCAGGCGATCCACGGAACGAGGACGAGACCGGCCAAGTCCTGTCCGTCCTCCCCTGCTGCCTCCGGGACGGTGCTTCCGTCACCTTCGATCAGCCGCACCAGGCGGGGAGTGCCGTCGTCCTGGCACTGGAGAAGCTGGCGTGTGAGGGCCTCCCTCTCGCCCCAGGTCTCCGCGAGCACGGAGATTTGGGCCTTGACCGTCTGGCTGATCGGCACCTGGTGACCGAGGATGCCCGAGACGAGCAGGCCAAGCCCCGCCTCCTGCTCGCCGATGGCCCAGCAGTCCTCGACTTCCTGGGCTTCGGTCTCCGGCAGCAGGCCGGCGAGCCGGTTCCAGGTGACGGTGTCGTCGGTCATCCGGCAGAGGCTACCGGCTGACGCCGCCACCGCCCTTCGCTCTGCTCATCGTGCTCTGTCTCACCCGGCCCGCCGGCCATCTCGGGAGGCCGGTCCGGCCACCCCCGTCTCTGCAGAGGGCCGCGGCCAGTTTGGCAAGCTCGGCGCCCACGCTGCCCCACGCTGTGTGGTCGGGGGAAGGGCACCATCCTCAACGCCCTGGCGCATGCTGCTGTCAGTTGTGGCGGTCACAAGGCCGTCGACATGCCCGAGGAACAGATTGGGGAGGCGTGCAGCGTCCCGTGCGCTGTACGGGCGAGCGGCCGAGCTGTGAGCGGCTGCTGCTGTGCCTGGTTGTTGTCGGGTTGGTCCGCTGCGAGTGGGGTGTGCAGGATCATCCTCAGCAGGGTGAGGATGTGCAGGAACGCGGCGAAGATCAGCAGGGTGGCCAGCGTGTCGTTGGCCTCGGACACGGTCCCCCTTCTCAGTCGAGGCGGCGCGTTGGTACGCCGTCGTCGTGGGGACTTCTGCGGGGCGGCGGGTTAGCCCCGCGACTGCTCGGGTGGTGTCGCCTCAGCGGGTCGGGACGTGGCCGTGCAAGAGGACCTCCCCGGAGCGGCCCGCAGGGTGTCCAGGGCTGCTTTGTGCCAGGCCAAGGACAGCTGCACCGGCTCCTCGGGCACCATCACGGTGGCGGTACCGGTCAGCGTCAGGGCGTGGAAGCAGCCGCCGACCACGTGGACGGAAGCGGTCACCACGAGCATCGACAAACAACACCAGGCGAAGCCGCAGTCCAGCACGTTGCTCACGATGTCGCTGTAAACATCTGCGCACGTCGCCCGCATCGACCCGGCCGGCATCGGACCGGACCCGCCCTTCGGCACCCGCCTTGGCGCTCAGGCGCCGGTGTGAGGCGGGCGACTGCGGACGGGCAGCCGCGAGGTGGAGCTGGGTGAGGTGGCGGCGGTGTACTACCGCCGCCCCGTCGGAGGCGGGCGGGTCGCGGCGTCTATCCCACCGGCACCCGCATCTCGCTGCGCGCCACCGCAGCCTTCCGCGCGAGGACATCAAGGGACACCGGTTCAGCGGCATCGGCGATGGTCACGACGGCGACGGTGCTGTGATCGCTCCACCCACATGCTCCTACGGGGTTCTGCCGGAAAGTGAAGACCTCGCAGCTGACGGGCTCGTCGACGCCCGGCACGGCCACCGGGTGGGGCTGGGTGGTCACTTCGACGCCGTCGTGCTCGGTCAGGCCCTTGAACATCTGCTCCAGCGCGTATTTGGGGTCGGAGACCTCGCCGTAGATTCCGCTGGCGACCAGCGTGCCCTGCTCGCCGGACGTGGCCTTGTACTGTCCGCCCGCACCACGCATGTTGTGTCCGCTGGCACCGTCGCGCTGCCCGGCCAGACCGTCGTCCATCATCTGCGTGATGTCCTTGGACAGCGTGTACTGGCCATCGATCAGGGTGGGCGGCACGGTGAGCCGGTATCGCTGCCGAGAGGAGCCGGACTTGTGCGGCGAACCGCCGGCGTTGTCGGCAGACGACGCGGACGACGATGCCGTGTCCTTGCTGTCGTGACCGCCGGCCACGGAGACGACGACAGCTCCGAGCGCGACGACGCCCACCAGAGCACCTGCGATAATGCCCACTATCGCCCCGGGCCCCAGCGTCTTGCCCGGACCCGGCGTCGCCGGCACACCCCTCCCGGTCACCTGCGGCTGCTGCGGGTAGTGCTGAACCTGGGGCGGGGGGCCGTAAGGCGGCTGCGTGGGCTGGTGGTTCATCGGCTGCTCCTTCTGATTCGGTGTATGCATCACGCACCGTAGGCCACGTCAGTTCCACCGGCGTACCGACTTTCGCCATACATCGGACTGATCGCAGCGCTCAAACCGCTACGCACCTGGACGCGCCCACAGCTGTGCTGTGGCCGGCCCGTCACTGAGCCAGAGCGCTTCCATCAACTGTCCTGCGGTCATGGGGAAGGACATTAACCGGGTGCACTGACAAGCGGCCGGCTGCTCCGGGAGGAAGAGCCACTGGCATGCTCTACTGACTTTGTCGGTGTGTTGTCGTGGGGCTGACGAGTGGTGATCGTCGCGGTATGCCGTGGACATGAGGTATCCGCAGGGTGGTGGACTGACCGATGAGCGGCGGGTGTTCCGTGAGCGGATCCGCCTGGAAGCGGCGGAGCTGTTCGGCCAGGGGTTGTCCAGTGCTGTGATCGCCAGGCGGTTACGGGTGAGTGTGCGCTCGGTGCAACGGTGGTGGAAGACATACAACGCCGGCGGGCGGCAGGCACTGCGTTCGCGGGGGCCCGCGTCCCTGCCCAAGCTGAGTGACAGGCTGTTCGCGGCTCTGGAAGAGGAGCTGGACAAAGGAGCGGTCGCGCACGGCTGACCGGACCAGCGGTGGACTCTGTCACGGATCAGGACGCTGATCGGCCGCCGGTTCCACAAGACCATGACACTCTCCGGCATCGCGAAGATGCTGCACCGGCACGGCTGGAGTCATCAGGTCCCCGCCCGGCGCGCGCTGGAGCGGGACGAGGCGGCGGTGGCCGGGTGGGTGAAGGAGACGTGGCCGCTGGTGGAAGCACCGCGGCGGCGCTCGGGGCCTACGTCGTGTTCAAGGACGAAGCGGGCTTCTTGATGACGCCGCCGACCAGCCGCACGTGGGCCCGGCGTGGCCGGACCCCGGTCATCAGGGTCCGGGGAGGTTCACGCGGCCGGATCTCGGTGGCCGCCCTGTGCTGTTACAGACCGGGCGAACGCTCCCGTCTCATCTACCGGCCTGTGGTCCATACACGTCACCTGACGCCCAAAGGACGTCGCAGTTTCGCCTGGACCGACTACCGCGACCTGCTCTTGGCCGCCCACCGGCAGCTCGGGGCCCCGATCGTGCTCGTCTGGGACAATCTGAACACCCACCGCACGGCCGGCATGCGCGACTTCATCGCCTCGCACGACTGGATCACAGCCTTCCACCTGCCGTCGTATGCACTCGACCTCAACCCCGTCGAGGGCATCTGGTCCCTCCTGCGGCGCAGCAGCCAGGCCGACACCGCCTTCACCAGTGCCGGCCAGCTCCTTCGAGCCCTACGTCGCGGCCTCCGTGAGATCCAGTACCGCAGCCACCTCATCGACGGATGCCTCGCCGCAACCGGGCTCCACACCTGACGACACCACGCCTACAAGCTCAGTAAGTGCCGTGTGACGCCTCCCCGCCCCTGCCTCCCTCTCCCCGGTTCCCGCCCCCCGGTGGTGATGACGAGTTCGCTGCCCGGTGTCACAGCCACCTTGCACACGGTGTGACCGCCGCCTCCCCCGCCGCCGCCACCCCCACCGCCTCCATCCCCCGTGCCGAGGGAACGACCGGCCGCTCCCCCACCGCCCCCCTCCGCCTCCGCCCCCACCGGCGCCCCACAGAGAGACCGTCATCGAGTTCACTCCCTGGGGAACAGTGAACGGGTACCTGCCCCAGCGGGAGTACGTGACCGAGCCGCTGCCGGCTGCCGTTACGGGTGCGGCGGAGAAGGCGGAGGCGGCCAGGACGAGGGCCGTGGAACAGGCGATCCGTCTGACGGACGGTCGGAAAGTTCACGTGGTCATGAGTAGGTGATCCTCGTGGCGTGCCGGTGGCAAAGGTGTCCCGTGCGGGTGGAGTCCTCCGTGGCACCGACTGGCGTCCGAGCCGGAAGCTTCCTGGTTGAAGGGGCGGCGACAGTCCGGCTTCCGGCAGGTCGCCGCTCCCCATGGACAGGTCTCAAGGCCCACCCGCTTCCTAGGGTCTGCCGACGGGGTCGGTCAAACCGCCTGGTCCGCGGGTGCGGAGCAGCACCGGTCAGGCGTACGCCAACCGGCCGGATGTACGAGCGTGCCGCCGGTGCCACGCCCTGCCCATCGGAACGGAATCCGGCTCAAACCGGCCCTCCGTATACCGGGCGAGGGAAATCGGGCCAGGCGCTGTGCCCGTACAGCCGATCGCGGACGGTCTGCACCCGAAGGGGTGACCAGACCCATATCAGGCGCTCATCGCACCGATACGAGGGATCTGCCGTCTCCCTCCCTCCCGCCCCGGCGTTAGTGCCAGGTGAGCATGGGAGTAGTGGCCGTCCCCCCGCCCGGTCCCGCCGTTCCACTCGTGTGTCCGTCCGTACGCCAGACTCGTGCCTTTCAAGGAACGCGGCCCGGATGCCGTTCCCGCGTTATGCACCTCTGCAGTCAAGGATTCAAGGAGTCGCACATGAACGACCGCCCACCCGCCCCGGGCATCGGCGGGGGCCGCCGGTTCGCCCTCCGTGCCGCCTCCGTGTTCTTGGCCGCGGCGACACCGGTTCTCGGGTCGTCCCACATGCCGGAAGCGGCCGCCGCTCCGCACGGCCAGGTGGTGTTCGACGCACTGGGCCGGCACATGTGGCAGCCCCCGGAGGGCGTGACGCACGTGAAGGTTCACCTGTGGGGGCCCGGCGGAGGCGGCGGAGGCGGCGCGGGTGGAGGCGGAGGAGGCGGAGGCGAGGCCTACCAGTCGCTCAGCACGCACGACGCGGAAGGCGAGCCCGGCGGGGGCGGGGCGGGCGGTTCGGCGGGCAGCGGGGGCAGCAGTGGCTCCTTCGTGGGCTGCTCGGTCGACGTGACGCCTGGTCAGGCCTATTTCGTCTACCTGGGTCCGGGCGGCAGCGGGGGGCACGGTGGTGCCGGAGGCACCGGCGGCGCGGGTGGCACCGGCCACCACGGCGCGGACGGGAAGAACGGGGACACCGGCGACGCCGGCCACGACGGCACCCGAGGGGCGGGCACCGGCTTCGGCATCGAGCGCGGCGACTCGCCGAAGCTGCTGGCGGGAGCCGCCGGAGGCGCTCCCGGCCGGCACGGCCAGGGAGGCAACGGCGGTACCGGCGGCGGGCATCAGGAAGGCGGACACGCTCACCCCGGCGCACCCCGTTCCAGCGGTCCGGCCTCCCCGAGCGTCTGCCGGGGGACGACCGAGCGGTTGCTCGGCGCCCGCCCCGGCAGGGCAGGAGCCGCGGGCACCGAGGGCAAAGCGGACGGTGCCGGCGGTGTCGGTGGCTTCAACGGGCTCCGCTGCCAACGCGACGTCCGGTCCTGCAAGAGCTGGGGAGGCCGGCCGCCCCACCCCGTTCTCCCCGACGGGCGCGCGCTTCCCGCGGGCGTGGCCACCGGGGGCGACGGCGCTTCCGGCGGCGACGGGGGGAACGGCGCCCCGGGCGGCCAAGCCGGAGCCGGAGGGAACAGCAAGGGCCGGGAAGGGGAGGACGGGGTGGGTGGCGGAACGGGCACGGACGGCGCCGGCGGATACGCCGTGATCTCCTGGTAGCGCCACGACGTCCCGGCGCGCGACGGCCTGAGGGGTGGAGGGTGGCGGCCGCCCCGGCCAACGAGCTCTCCGAACGCCGGCGGCCACTTGGGCAAGCGCGTTCACTCCGCGACCGCGGTGCTGTACTGCCAGGAAGCCACCGGGGCGTCCTGCCGGTCGACACGTTCATGGGAGCCGGTGAAGCGGTAATGCTCGTTTCGGCCGCGGTGGGTGATGATCAGTCGTTCGTCGTCGACCAGGGCCGCGTCGCGCAGTGAGACGACTCGGGGAAGTGACGCCGGGCCACCGGTCAGAACGGCGCGCCCGGCGGGAACGAGGCGGATGGCTTCTTCTGTCATAGGCCCTCGCTTCGGCGGATGTGAAAGTGCCGGCCGACTGTCCGGAAGGTCGCACCTTTCATCACTTCCCGATCCGTCGCGCCGCATGGACCCTTCATGAAGCGCCAAATCCATAGGGAGGGCTTTCCGCGCCGTGGCGCCTTTATGGCCGCACCAGGAATACCTGTACCACCAGAGCGCCGCCGAGAAGCATGGCATGCCAACCGGAAGCAACATTCCGCTTCTGAAGCACAAGGTCGCAGGGAAATGCCACCACGCGCCCTCGCACGCGGTGGCCACGGCGGTCCGGAGTTCACCCACAGCGGAGACGGGGCGCCTTGCACCGTCGGACCGACCGAAGCGAACGGTGCAGGTGGAGCCTGCGGCGACGCGTCATGAAACGCGCGCCGGACTCCAATCCTACGGGCGGTTCATCCGATTACAGGGGCAAAGAGCGCGGATCGGTTCGTGTTTACGGATGACTTGTCCGCGCATATGGATGGAGTAGAGGTTCGCCGCATCGCGGCGCTGCACTTGAATCAAGCTTCCCTGTGGTTGATCGCGCCCAGCTCATGTCGTGGACCTCGGAAGAAAAACCGATGAACCGGGCGCCCTTTCGGGACGGCGTTCCTGCCGTCCTCTGTCGGCCCCGCGTGGTGACGAAGGGTGAAGATGATGAGCCGTAGCGGTGTGGACAGGTTCCTGGACGGCGTTGACGAGATCGGAAAGGGGATGCGGAAAGGCGCTCGCAAGGGACTCGGGAGCAAGAAGAAGCGCGGAAAGTCCAAGAACAGGAAACTGCAGAAGGAGAATGCCCGGCAAATCCGCGAACTCACCGCCCAGGTGAGTTCGTTGGCCGGCCTGGTCGCGCAGACGGAACGGGCCGCGGGTACGGCGCGACCGCCCTCGAAGCCGGCGTGAGCCTTCAGCCGCGGGCGGAGGAGGCGGCGGGACAAGGGCATCGGGGCCGCCGGGCGGCGGGAGCCGCCCTCCGGCTGGTCGCCGGCCAAGTCCGCGAAACCGTGAAGGACAAGGCCGGGAGGCGGTGTTCCGATCCGGCCCGCAGGCAGGAGGACCGAGCCCGGGATGTGCGTAGGACACTGGAAGACCTGGGCCCGTTGTACATCAAAGTCGGGCAGATCCTGGCCACCCGACCGGACTTGGTGCCGCTTTACCTGCGTGAAGAGCTGGCCCACCTCAACGACCAAGCCGTCGTCCGTCCGTTCTCGCACTTCGAACCGGTCCTGGAGCAAGAGCTGGGAACCGGCTGGCAGGATCGGTTCGCCCAGGTGCGCACCGAGCGGCCGCTGGGGGCGGCGTCCCTCGCCCAGGTGTACAAGGCGACGCTGACCGACGGGCGGCAGTGCGTACTGAAGGTGCGGCGGCCGGGTGCGGAGCAACTGGTTCACGGCGACATGCGGGTCCTGCGCACGGTGGCGGCCTTGATCGCACGAGCGGCGCCGCGGTTCGCGGAGGTCGTCGACGTCCGGGCCCTGCTGGACGCGCTCTTCGACGTCATGGGGGACGAACTCGACTTCACCCGCGAGGCGTCGAACATGAAGGCCGCGCGGAAACTGGCGAAGGACTACACGCGGATCCGCGTCCCCAAGGTCCTGCACGCGACCCCGCGCGTTCTGGTGCAGTCCTTCGCGGACGGGGTGCCAATCAACCGGGTCAAGAAGGAGGAGCTCGACCCCAAGGAAGCGAAGCGGATCGCCTGTCAGCTCATCGACTACATGTTCCGCTCCTACTTCGTCACCGGCCGTTTCCACGCGGACCCCCACCCCGGGAACATCATCATCAGCCCGGGCCGGCGGGCGTACTTGATCGACTGGGGCATGGTGGGCCGGCTCGATCGCAGTGCCAGCGTCGCGTTGCTGGGCGCTTTCCTCGGCATGGCCTGCAATGACGGTGAGCGGATGGCCCGGCAGTGGATCAAGCTGGGCACCAACACGCCCTGGAGCAACCCTGCCGGTCTCGTACAGGACCTGTCCCGGATCGTTCCGCGCTGGTCCGAGGCGTCCCTGGCCGAACTGAACTTCGGGGTGGCCCTGATGTCGCTGCTGCGCTACTCCACCCGTCGCGGTGTGCAGATCACCCCCATGACCAGCGTGCTCGGCAAATCCGTGGCCAACATCGAGGGTTCGGTGCGCTACATCTATCCCGAGCTGCGGCTCTCCCACGTGCTGCGGAAAGTCCTCCGCGGTGTCATGCGCGATCTCGTCGAAGAGGAACTCAGCACCGAGCGGCTCGCCCAACACCTGCTGGACGCCCAGTTCCTCGTCAAAAAATCAGCCCCTCAGGTACAGGCCGTCCTGGAGGACATGTCCGTCCGCCAGGCGACCGTCCAGGCACGTACCAATCTCGGCAATCCGATCCGGCCAGGGCGCTTCTGGCGCCGGTGATCCGGACTGCCGTCCCCGGCCGCCGGCGCCCGACAGCCCGCCGCGCACCCGCCACCGACAGGCCACCTGTCGGACGCGCTCTCCTGCCATCCGCGGCGCCCGCACAGCCCCGGCGGCCCCAGTACCCATCTTGGAGGTCACGCCATGACGTCGTCATCGTCCGGACGATCCATCGCCATCGTGGGTGCCGCGTGCCGCCTGCCGGGCGCGGTGAACTCGCTTGGCGGCCTGTGGAAGCTGCTGGCCCGGGAACACGACGCGATCCGGGCGGTACCGCCCGGCCGTTGGACCCCGGAAGACCTCGCCGAGCTCCCGGCGCCGGTGGTGGAGCGGATGACGCACGGCGGCTTCCTCGACGACGACGTCTACGCCTTCGACGCGACGTGGTTCGGGATGAGCGAGCAAGAGGCCCGGTTCACCGATCCGCAGCACCGGCTGCTGCTGGAGGTGGTGTGGGAGGCGCTCGAGCACGCCGGCATGCCCCCGCACGGGCTGGCCGGCACACGGGTGGCACAACTCTACGGCTGCTACGCCAAGGACTACCTGCTGCGCTCCTTCGGCGACATCGCCGATACCGATCCCTACGCGTTCCTCTCCGGCATCGACAGCATGACCACCGGGCGCGTCGCGTTCCTGCTGGACCTTCGGGGGCCCGGTGCCGCGGTGGAAGGGGCCTGCGCGTCGTCGGTCGTGGCGATCCACACGGCCTGCCAGGCCCTGCGGGCCGGTGAGGCCGACCTGGCGCTGGCCGGCGGCGCGCAGTTGTCCCTGTCGGCCCAGGCCATGGCCCCGTTCGCCCGCTGGGAACCCTATTCGCGGACGGGTCGGTCACGGCCCTTCGATGTGCGCGCCGACGGCTACGCGCGCTCCGAGGGGTGTGGGATCGTCGTCCTGAAGCGGCTGGAGGACGCCCGGCGCGACGGGGACCGCGTGCTGGCGGTGCTGCGGGGCTCGGCGGTCAACACCAGCGGCTCCCGGACGCGCTTCACCGCGACGTCCCGGACGGCCCAGGTGGAGGTGTACCGCGCGGCGCTGGAACGTTCCGGCGTCGATCCGGCGGACGTCGGCATGGTCGAGGCCCACGGCCCCGGCACCGCGGCGGGGGATCCGGTGGAGTTCGCGGCCGTCGCCGAGGTGTACGGCCGGGGCCGCGACCGCTGCGCCCTGGGCTCGGTGAAGTCCAACATCGGTCACTGCGAGGCCGCTTCGGGAGTCGCGGGGCTCCTGAAGGTGATCGGCGCGCTGCGGCACGGGGCGGTACCCGCCACCCTGCACTTCACCCGGTGGAACGACGCCATCGACCCGGCGGGCACACGGCTGTTCGTGCCGACCGCGATGACGAGGTGGCCGGTCACCGGCGGGGCCAGGCTGGCGGCGGTCTCCTCCTTCGGGGTCAGCGGCACCAACGGCCACCTCGTCGTCGAAGCCGCCCCGGAGCGCCCCCGCCGGCCGGCGCGCGCCGTGCCCTCCACGACCGGCCGCGACTCGACGCCGCCCGGCCCCTCGGTACGGGCCTTCTGCCTGTCCGGCCGCACCGAGGACGCGGTACGGGCCGGCGCCCGGCGGCTGGCCGACTGGCTGCGGGACGAGGGAGCACGGGAACCACTCCACGACGTGGCCCACACGCTGGCGGTACGGCGCTCGCACGCCGCGTACCGGGCCGCCGTGATCGCCAAGGACCGCCGGGAACTGGTGAGACGTCTGGGGGCGTTCCACGCCGGGAAGGACTCCGAGGTCACCCCGCACACGGCCGTCGTCCCGCAGGCGCCCGGGCCCGGCCCGGTGTGGGTGTTCCCCGGGCACGGCTCCCAGTGGGCGGGCATGTGCCGCGAGCTGCTGGACGGCGACGAGTCGTTCACCTCGGTGATCGACGAACTCGGGCCCCTGGTGCGCGCCGAGTCCGGTTTCCTGCTGCGCGACGTACTGACCGCACCCGAGACGGTACGGGGATTCGGCCGTGTCCAGCCCACGCTCTTCGCCGTCCAGCTGGGTCTTGCCGCCATGTGGCGGTCCTGGGGCGTCGAGCCGGCCGCGATCATCGGCTACTCCATGGGCGAGGTCGCGGCGGCCGTCGCGGCCGGGGCGCTGACCGTGGCGGACGGGGTACGGGTGATCTGCCGCCGTTCGCGCCGGGTCGCCACGACGGCGGGCCGGGGCCTCATGGCCTCGGTCGCCCTGGGGCACGCGGAGGTCGAGCGGCGCCTGGCGGAGGACGGCGCGGCGGGAGTGGAGGTGGCGGTGGTCACCGCGCCCAACGCCACCGTCGTCGGGGGCGACGCCGACGCCGTCCGGGCCCTGGTGGAGCGCTGGGACGCGCGAGGGGTCGCGATCCGCCTGGTGGCGGTGGACGCGGCGTCGCACACCGCGCACATGGCCCCGCTGCGGAACGATCTCCTGGAAGAACTGGGCGCGATCCGTCCGGCCCGGCCCCAAGTACCCTTCTACACCACGGCACTGGCAGACCCCCGTGCGCGGGCCGCTTTCGACGGCGGCTACTGGTTCACCAATCTCCGGAAGCCCGTACGGCTCGCCCAGGCCGTGCGCGCGGCCTTCGAGGACGGGTACCGGCTCTTCGTCGAGCTGGGCCCGCATCCCTTGCTCGCCGCGGCGATCCCCGCCTGCGCGGACGGCGCGGTCGCCGTCGTCCCGTCGCTGCTGCGGGACCACGACGACGCACGGACGTTCCTCACGCACGTGACCGCCTACCACGCCGCCGGCGGAGTGGTGGACTGGTCCCGGCACTACGGGGACGGCGAGCTGGTGGACGCCCCGCCGACCACCTGGGACCGCCGGCACCTGGAGGTACCCGCGCCGGCCCGCCCGGCGGCCGGCCGGCCCGACGGGCACCCGCTGACGGGCCCGCACCTGACGGACCCGGAAACCGACGGCCGGTCTCTGTGGCAGACCACCATCCTCCCCGAGCGCGTGCCCTGGCTGTCCGACCACGCCTTCAACGGGGTCCCCGTCCTGCCGACCACCGGCTGCGCGGAGATGTGCCTCCAGGCCGCCACCGAGTACTTCCGCGTGTCACCCCGGCAAGTCGCCGTCGACGACCTGCGGATCCACCGCGCGCTGGCGCTCGCCCGCCCGACGGCCGTGACCATGCACGCCACCTCGCTCGGCTCCGGCCGGTCCCGGTGGACGCTGGAGAGCGGGAACGCCTCCGACGGCCGCACCCGCCACGCGACCGCCCGGCTGCGCCTGCTCCCCGACGACCCGCCACCGGCCGGTCAGGCCGACCTGGAGGCGCTGCTACGCGCACGCCAAGAGGATCTCGACGCCGACGACTTCTACACCTGGGCACACGACCGGCTCGGCGTCGGCTACGGGCCCGCGTTCCGCCCCCTGCACTCGCTGAGGGCCGCCGGCGGACCGGCCGGGAGCGTCCTCGCCCACTTCGCACTACCCGACACCGCGCGCGCCGGCTCCCGGTCGATGCACTGCCACCCGGTCCTCCTCGACGGCGCCGGGCAGACGTTCGTGGCCGCCTGGCGGCAGGCGGCCGCGGTGGCCTCCGGAGGGCTCGTCGGAGAAGGGATCGGGCGTCTGCGCCTGTACGGTGACCTCCCGCCGAGCGGCTGGTACCACGCGGTCGTCGAGTCATCCGGCCCGCGCTCGGCCGTCGGCCGGGTGCGCGTCCTCGGCGAGGACGGCACCGTCGCCGCCGAACTGCACGGTGTGCGGGCGGCGAGCGTCCCCCTGCGTACGCCGGAAGAACTCTTCCAGTCCCGCCTGCTGGAGGTGGCCTGGAGCGAACAGGAGCCACCCACCCCGGCGGACGGGGAAGCGGGTGACTGGCTCCTGGTGCACACCGGTGACCGGCACCCCCTCGCCGGACCGCTGGCCGCGGCCCTGAAAGCCGCCGGGGCCAGGGCCACCGTCGTCCGGGACGGTGACGCCCCGACGCCGGCCGAGCTCCTCGCCGACGGCGAGCGCGGCCGGGCCGGCGTGGTCTTCCTGCCGGCCTCCACCGCGGACGGGGAGCCGCCGGAGCCGGTGCGGTCGGCCCGGCACCACACCACGAGGCTGCTGGAGCTGGCCCGCACGCTGGCCGCCCTGGAGACCGAACGACCGCTACGGCTCTGGGCGCTCACTCTCCAAGGGGAGGCCGTCCGGCAGGGGGAGGCACCCGACCTCGCCCAGGCCGGTCTGCGCGGCGCCCTGCGCACGCTCGGCCACGAGTACCCCCGCCTGTCCCCCTCGTTCCTGGACACCGACCCGCACACACCCCTCCGGCATCTCGCGCGCGAACTGCTGGCCTGTCCCGCGTCCGACGACCAGATCGCGTACCGGCACGGCCGCCGCCTCCGGGCCGCCGTGTCCCCGGCCCCCCTCACCCACGGCGACCGCCGCACCCGCACCGTCGACCACGGGCGCGACCGCGTCGACCTCGCCGTACGCACCGTCGGGGACATCGGCTCCCTGGAACTGCGCGCCGGCGACCGCAGGCCCCCGGGGCCAGGGGAAGTGGAAGTCCACGTCCACGCCAGCGGCCTCAACTACGCCAACGTTCTCGCGGCCACAGGGGTCTACCAGACGTTCCGCACCGCGGACGATCCCGCGATCAGGCTGGCCTTCGACTGCGCGGGCCTCGTCAGCGCGGTCGGGGACGGTGTCACGCACCTCGAGGCGGGAGACCGCGTCGCGCTCTGCGTCCCGACCACCTCGCCCTCCTTCTCCTCCTTCGTGACGCTGCCCGCCGACTGGCACGTCATCCCCGCGCCGGACTGCATGAGCACGACCGACGCCGCCACCCTGCCATTGGCCTACCTCACCGCCTGGCACGGCCTGCGCCTCCTGGCCCGGCTCCGGCCGGGAGAACGGGTACTGATCCACAGCGCCAGCGGTGGCACCGGTCTCGCCGCCGTCAACGTCGCCCGGCTGTGCGGCGCGCACGTCCTCGCCACCGCGGGAAGCCACGCCAAACGCGCATACCTGCGCGCCCTGGGCGTCGAGCACGTCATGGACTCCCGCACCGTGGACTTCGCCGACGAGATCCGCGACCTCACCGACGGCCAAGGCGTCGACGTCGTCCTGAACTCCCTGACCGGCCCGGCCTTGAGCGCAAGCCTGGAACTGCTCTCGCCCGGCGGCAGGTTCATCGAGATCGGCAAACGGGACGTCTACGACGGTACCCGTATCAGCCTGCTGGCCCTGCGCGGCAACATCTCCTTCCACGTCGTCGACGGCGGCCTCCTGGTCGCCGGGAGCGGCTTCGCCAAGGCCGCCGCCAAGCTCTCCAAAGCCCTCCGCCAGGGGCTGCTGCCCCCGCTGCCGGTCGTGACGTATCCCGTCGACGACGCCGAGACGGCCTACCGCACGATGGCGCAGGCCCGTCACGTCGCCAAACTCGCCCTCACCTGGCCCACCACGGGCACCACCACCCTCCCCGTCGCCCCCGAGGACGTCCCCGTCACCCGCCCCGACGGCGCCTACGTCATCAGCGGCGGCCTGGGCGGACTCGGGCTGCTCGCCGCCGACCGGCTCGCCCGGTCCGGCGCCGGCACCGTCGTCCTCGCCTCCCGCCACGCCCCCCGCCCCGACACCGCGCGCGCGATCGAGCGGCTGCGCGCCCTGGGCACCCGGGTCGAGGTGGTCCCCGCCGACATCGCCGCCCCGGAGACCGCCGGACGACTCGTCCAAGCGGCGACCGCCACGGGCCACGCGCTGCGGGGCGTGCTGCACGCTGCCGCCGTGATCGACGACGCCACGGTCGCCACCATCACCCCCGAACTCGTCGACCGCGTCTGGCGGCCCAAAGCGCTCGGCGCCTGGCACCTGCACCACGCCACCAAAGACCACTACCTCGACTGGTGGGTCGCCTACTCCTCCTCCGCCGCCACCCTCGGCAACGCGGGACAGGCCGCCTACTCCGCCGCCAACGCCTGGCTGGAGGAGTTCACCAGCTGGCGCCGCGCCCAAGGACTGCCCGCCACCTGCATCGCCTGGGGCCCCTGGGCGGAGGTCGGCGCGGGAACCGCCATGCGGGACCGCGGCTACGCCATGATCAGCCCCGAGGACGGCATGGACGCCCTCCACCGCCTCCTCACCCACGACCGGGCCCGCACCACCTACACACCCTCCGACGCCCACCACTGGCTCGCCGACCACCCCGCGGCCGACCGCCTCGCCTACTTCGCCGCCCTGCTCGACGACGCCCGGGCCTCCGCTGCCGGCACCCCCTCCCTCCTGGCGGCCCTCGCCGACCGCGCCACCGACGCCGAACGCCACCGGCTCCTCACCCAAGCCGTCCTCGACCACACCGCCGCCGTCCTGCACCGCGACCCCGGAAGCCTCACCGCCACCACCGCGTTCAACACCGTCGGCCTCGACTCCCTCATGGCCACCGGCCTGCGCGTCCGACTCGAAGCCGACACCGGCCTGCGCATCCCGCCCAGCGCCATGTGGGCACAGCCCAACCCCGCCGCCCTCGCCGACTACCTCCTCGAACACCTCGACGTCGAGCCCGTACACCACGACGGAGACAACCCGCGCCGCCATCCGGGACGATGCTCCACCGCACAGCCTTAGCGACCGAAGGTCCAGGGACCGCGATGCAGTGGGATCCCCATATCACCGGTTCGTGGGACGGGTGGTGTCCCTGAGCAGGGACGGGCGTTAGCGGGGTGGATGTGCGCCCGGCGGCGCGCCATCGAGGGGTCATCGAGGGGTCCGCGTCCGCTCCGGAAGGCTCCTCCATCAGAATCACCGGTGGGGACACCGGCCGGGGAGGCCACCCCATCCGGGCGGGCGGCGGGCTCAGTTACGCCGCCGTGCTGAGTGGCACGCCCGGAGCGGGCGACATCGTGCTGGGAGGCGGGTACAGCCACACCACGCGCCGCCCGTACGGCGGCCTCGTCGGCGGCAGCAGGCTCGATGCCGGGGCCGGCAACGACACCATCACTGCGTACATGCCCTTCGGGGTCGTCCACTGCGGTGCCGGAAACGACAGCTACACATACGTGGGACGGCGTGGCTTGCCCGACCACCGAACCTGCGGGCACATCAGCCGCGCCAGGTAGACGGTGATCGACTGGCCGTCCAGGATCAGCCTGCGCTCTGGCCCCATGGAGATGGTCCCCTGTCCGACGCGCGACGGCTGGCGTCCGACCATTCGTCACTGTTCCACATGACGGGCATGGCACCGACGGGTTCGAACCGGATCTGCGGGTCGTTGCTCTGGACGAGGCTGAACAGGCGGCGGCGAAGTACGGCCGCTTGACGGGCCTGGTCGGCGATGACATCCAGGACGATCTGCGCCGCCTTGGGGCAGGTCGTCGTAAACCTGTCGTAGTCGCTGAAGGCGAGGACCAGTCCGGCGTCTTCGGGAGCGTCGTCGTAGCCGCCGTAGCAGGCCACGTCGCCGAGGCAGTCGTCGAGCGCGTCCAGGTTGTGCCCGTAGTGGTCGGGGAAGTCCAGGGCTGCGGCCATGGCACGGTGCATGTCTCGCTCCGTGTTCCACTGGCCGGCTTCCAGGCGGATCACGCGGAAGCCGCGGTCTTCGAGACGCTCCGCCGCCTGTGTGAAAAGGCGCTTGCGCCAGAAGAGGGTGACGAAGGTGTTGTTCATGTACTCAATGCCGGGAAGCCGAGTCGTCGCGGTGGTCTGTTTCGCTTCGCTCCGGTAGGCATCGAGGAGACGGAAGAACTCTTCGACGGGGGTCGAGCCGTCCGGGGTGTGGCGCTCGATGTCGGCTGCCCAGCCGAGCGCGCTGCCGCCGCCAAGGTGTGTCCCGAGCCACTGGCTGAAGGCTCCGCCGGGCCAGAAGTCGCAGGGCTCGCCGATGGAGTGCACACCAAGGGCTACCTGGTAACCGATCAGCATGGACTGCAGATCGTGGAGTGAGCCGCCGGGCAGCCACATGCCGGGCCGGAGACGGATCTGGTCCAGGAAGTCGTACGCGTCCGCGCAGTCCTGCCAGTGCTTGACGGTGCGGCTCGGGAGGTCTTCGGTCGGCATGTTCCGACCCTACGGCGTGAACGGGTGCTGTCGCGGGCCGGATGGGCCTTCATTCCTGGTGGTCGGCCGACGCGAGGGCCCCGTCGATGAGGTCACGCAGCTGGGAGCGGGCGGTGATGCCCAGTTTGGGGAAGCTGCGGTAGAGGTGCGAGCTGACCGTGCGTGGGGAGAGGAAGAGCTTCTCGGCGATCTCGCGGTTGGTCAGTCCGCGCGCGGCGAGCCTGATGATCTGTTGTTGTTGCGGGGAGAGTGCGGCGAGCGCGTCGGGGGCCGTGTCCGTGACGTCGAGGCCGGCGGCGCGCGCTTCGGCCCGCGCGCGCTCGACCCACGGGCGGGCGCCCAGACGGCGGAAGGTCTCCAGGGCTTCGGTGAACGGCTCCCGCGCCTCTGCGATGCGCCGACGGCGCCGCAGCCACTCGGCGAAGTCGAGCAGGGTTTGCGCGCGTTCGAAAGGCCAGTGCTCAAGCACCGGGTCGGCCAGGGCCGCCCGGAAGTGCGGCTCGGCTTCCTCGGGGTCGGCCAGCAGGCCACGGGCTCGGCTGATCAGCGCGCGCAGGCGGGGTGAGGCGTCGGCCGCGAGCGCGCGTGCGCACCGTTCGACGATCGTGGCCGCGTCCTGGCGGCGGCCGCAGCGCACGGCGGCGGCGGCCAGATCCGCGAGGGCCGGGAAGGAGGCGTGGTAGTGCACGGGCGCGCCATCCGCCGTGAAAGCCAGGCGGAGTTGGTCGTAGGCGGTCTCGTACGCGCCGTCCGCGGCCGCCGCGGCGCCGAGCGCACGACGGGCGTAGACCGAGACCGAGCGGCTTTCCAGCGGATCGATCAGGGCGAGGGCCTCACCGGCCCGGGCGCGGGCCACCGTCGCGTCCCCCTGGTAGGCCAGCACGGTGGCGTCCACGGTGGCCGCACAGGCGGCGGCGTGGTCGAGGCCGGCCGCCCGGGCGACCGCGGTGGTGCGGGCGCAGGCCTGCCGGGCCTGGTCCCACCGTCCTCGTTCCGCATAGGCCCAGGCGACCGCGCCGCCCAGACCCTCCGGCAGCGCTCCCCGCACCTCCCAGCGGTCGAAGGCCCTGTCGAAGGCGCGGACCGCCCGCGGGGTCTCGTCCAGCAACCACGCCATGATCCCGACGGTGATGAGCTGTTCCGGCCGGGCCTCCGCCTCGGCGGCCAACCGCGGGAGCAGGGAGACGAACGCGCCCCTGCCGCCGAAGGGGTCCGTCACGGTCCTCACCCAGGTGCGCAGGCCCGCGGACGAGGCGTCCTCGGGAAGGCGTTCCAGAATGTCCTGGATGCGGTGGTGCTGGGTGTCGTCTCCGGAGTAGAAGCGGACCACGGCGGCGCCGGCCAGGAGGTCCAGCGCGGCGGCGGGCCGGGAGGCCGCCCATTCCTCGGCGGCGTCGGTCAGGCGGGAGAAGACCGGAGTGTGGCGCAGGGTCAGGATCGCCAGCCGGCCGGCCTGCACGGCGGCGGAGGCCAGCAGCGACGGGTCGTCCGTGCGCGCGCGGGCCGCGGCGGCCAGTTCCTCGACCCACGCGAGGTCACCGGTGAACACGGCCGCCGAAGCGGCTTCGACCAGCAGCCGGGCGCTGTCCTCGCGCCGCGGGGTCGCGAGCTCCGCCGCACGTTGGAGGGCCTCGGCCGCCGCCGCGTGGCCACCGCGGCGGCGGGCCCGGTCGGCGGTCCGCTCCAGCTCCGCCGCCACAGCCGCGTCCGGGCCCGGGCAGGCGGCGGCCAGATGCCAGGCACGCCGGTCCGGTTCGTCCCGCAGCAGCTCGGCGAGCGTGAGATGAGCCTCGCGGCGGGCGCCCGCGGACGCGGCGTGGTACACGGCGGACCGGATCAGCGGGTGGCGGAACCGGAGGTCCCGGCCGGTTCGCCGGACCAGGCCGGCCTGCTCGGCGGGCAGCCAGGTGGTGTCCTCGGCGTTCGGCAGCCCGGACGAGACGGCGATCGGGGAGTCGACGCGGTCCATGGCGGCCAGGAGCAGAAGGGCCCGCTTCGTGTCGGCGGGGAGGCCGTCGAGGCGGGCGGCGAAGATCAGCTCCAGGTGATCGGTGAGAGGGAGCGGACCCGCTGACGGCAGTCTTGTGGCCGCGCCCTGGGCGGTGGCCGCCCTCGCGAGTTCCACCAGTGCCAAGGGGTTGCCGCCCGCTTGGTCGAGGATGCGCGTCCTGGTGTGGCCGGTGGGACTCTTCGGCTGCCGGTCCAGCAGCCGGTTCGCCGCGGCGTCGTCGAGCGGTTCGAGGACGAGCGTGGGTGTGTGCCGGTCGAACCCCGCGAGGTGGTCGCCGTCACGGACCGCGATCAGCATCGTGACCGGTTCGCCTTCCAGCCGCCTGGCGGCGAAGGACAGTGCGTCCAGGGAAGCGCGGTCGCACCACTGCGCGTCGTCGAGCACCACGAGGACGGGCTGCCGGTCGCCCAGGGCTGAGAGCAGGCTCAGCACGGCGACCCCGATCAACAGCGGATCGGGTGACAGTGGATCGGGTGTGCTCGCGTGCCGGGGCGTGGCCGGTCCCGCGCCCAAGGCGTCCTGTATCGCGGTGCGCTGCCTCTCCGGCAGTTCGTCCACCTCCGCCCGCAGCGGACGCAGCAACTGGTGCAGGGCGGAGAACGCCAGCTTCGACTCCGACTCGCTGCCTTCGGCGCGCAGTACGCGAGCACCGCTCGCCTCGGCCCGGTGCGCCGCACGGTCCAGCAGGGCGCTCTTCCCCATGCCCATGCCACCGACGAGCTTCACCACCGGGTCGGCCGACGCCGACGCCGACTCCACCGCACCAAAGAGGCGTCCCAGCTCCGCGTCCCGGCCGACGAACGGCTCACCCGGATCCGGCTCCGGTCCCGTGACCGCGTCAAGGTCACCTGTGTGCTCGTCCACGGGGTCTCCACGCGTCGTGGCTCGCGAACGGGAGCCGCCTCGCCTCGTCCGCCCAGGCTACAGGCGGCCGCGCCCCGTGCCCGGGCCGTGCGCACAGGTGCAGTCACCTTACGGATACCCCGGCTGCCGAGGCCGCTCGTACGGTTCGGGAAACGCCCCGAATTCGCTAGGACGCCTCATGGACCACATCATGCTCGGCAACGTCTGCGTCACCCGCGTATGGGAATACTTCGGCCCCGTCGGAATGACGTCCGACACCTTCTTCCCGGAAATCCCGAAGGAAGTATGGGAAGACGGCGACTCCTGGCTGACCCCGCATTTCGTGGGTCCCGACACCGGCATCGTGAATTCCGCGATCCAGACCTGGCTGCTGCGCAGCGAGGGCAAGACCATCCTCGTCGACACCGGCGTCGGCAACCACAAAGAGCGCCCGTACGCGCCGGTCTGGAGCCACCTCACAACGGACTTCCTGGCCAATCTCGCCCGGGCCGGAGTCGAGCCCGAAGACGTGGACATCGTGATCAACACGCATCTCCACATCGATCACGTCGGCTGGAACACCTACCTGGACGGCCGGCAATGGGTACCCACTTTCCCCAACGCCATCTATCTGATGCCGAAGGACGACTTCGACTTCTGGAATCCCGAGAACGGCCACAAGCCGCTGCTCGGCCGGGGCAACCAGAACGTCTTCGAGGACAGCGTGGCTCCGGTGCACCGGGCCGGCCGGACGCTGCTGTGGGAGAACAGTCACCGGATCGACGCCGCCCTGCGCCTGGACGCGGCTCCCGGACACACCCCCGGCTCCTCCGTCCTGACCCTCACCTCCGGCACGGACCGCGCCGTGTTCGTAGGCGACATGCTGCACAGCCCGGTGCAGATCCTCGAACCGGACGCCAACAGCTGCTTCTGCGAGGACCCGGAGGGCGCCCGCGCCACCCGCCGCAAGGTGCTGGGCTGGGCGGCCGACAACAACGCACTCGTGCTCCCCGCGCACCTGGGCGGCCACGGGGCCGCCGAAGTGGTCCGTGAGGGAGGCGCGTTCGCCATCAAGGGCTGGGCCCCCTTCGCCCCGTACACCGAGCGGGCCTGAGGCCCCGCGGAAAGGCACCACCGTGAACCGCCACCCCGACCCCACCGTGAACCACCGCCCCGACCCCGTCGTGACCACCGCGCAGGGAGCCGTCCGCGGCCTGCGCCAGGGCGACACCACCGCCTTCCTGAACATCCCCTACGCCGCCGCGCCCCGCGGCGCCGGCCGGTTCGCGCCGCCACGGCCACACGAGCCGTGGGACGGCGTACGCGACGCGACCGTGCCGGGACCCAACGCGCCGCAGTCCGAGCGCAGGCTCGGCCGCATCGACATGTCCCCCTACTTCGGCAACGGTTGGAGCCGCGGCGAGGACTACCTCACCGTCAACGTCTGGGCACCCGCGGCCGTGAACGGTAACTCACCCGTCATGGTCTTCGTCCACGGCGGCGCGTTCGTCGCCGGATCGACGCGGTCCGCGCTCTACGACGGCTCCGCCTTCGCCCGCGACGGCGTCGTCCTCGTCACCCTCAACTACCGGCTCGGCATCGCCGGATTCCTCGACCTCCCCGGCGCGCCCGCCAACCGCGGCCTGCTCGACGTCGTCGCCGCATTGCGCTGGGTGAAGGAGAACATCACCGCCTTCGGCGGTGACCCGCACAACGTCACCCTCTTCGGCCAGTCGGCCGGGGCGACCATCGTCTGCGGCGTCCTCGCCACCCCCGACGCCACCGGCCTCTTCCGCCGGGCGATCGTCCAAAGCGGCAGCGGCCTGGGGGCGTTCACGACCGAGCAGGCCGCCCGCGTCACCAGGGCAGCGGCCGAGTCCCTGGGCGTCGAGCCCCATGCCGACGCCTTCGCGGACCTCCCCGACGAGCGCCTGGTCGAGGCCGCCTCCCACCTCACGGGCATCGACCTGCACACCGACACCCACCACGACCCGCTGATCGGACTGAGCCCCTTCAGCCTGGTCCTCGACACCCAACCCGCCGAATCCGTCGCCGCCGGGCTGAGCGCCGACATCGACCTGCTCATCGGGACCACCACCGAGGAGGGGCGTCTCTACCTGGTGCCCGTGGACAAGTACGCCACCTCGACCGCCGAGGACGTCGACGACGCGGCGGCGCGCGCGCACCCGAACGCGGCCCGACTCGTCGAGACCTACCGGACGACACGCCCCGAGGCGTCCTACGGCGAGCTGCGCTCCGCCATCATGGGCGACGCGCTGTTCGGCGCCGGCAGCTGGGCCCTGGCCGGGGCACACGCCGCACACGGCCGGTCCGCCACGTACGCCTACGAGTTCGCCTGGCGCTCCCCGGCCCTGGACGGACAGCTCGGCGCCGCCCACGCGGTCGAGCTGCCCTTCGTCTTCGATCTCGCGTGGCTCCCCCGGTTGCGAGGCGCCGACGCCCTGCTCGGCCCCGACGAGCCCCTCGCGGCGCTCGCCGCCGGCATGCACGGGACCTGGGTCCGGTTCGCCAGGACCGGCAACCCCGGCTGGGACCCGTACGACACCAAGCGCAGGTCCACCATGCGCATGGACGCCGAGTGGACCCAGGTCGACGACCCCCGCAGCCGGGAACGACAGGCCTGGCGCTGACCGTCGTACACGACGTCCCTATGCACCCCCTTGAACGAGAACCACGGGCGCCGGCCTGCCGCGAGCGCGGCCGGCAGCGCACAGCGCACAGCGCATCGTGACCCGGGCCGGCTGGGCGGCGGGCGGGCCCAGGACTTGTCCGGTCGATCGGGTTCTTTGGTCAGCAGAGCAGGCCATAGGGCGACGAGCATGGGCATGCGGGCGGCCATCGAGGCCCTGGCGGAGGAAGCCGAACGGCTGCTCCGTGATCAAGTGTGGGTTCTCACACCCGACGACCGTGTCGTCGCAGCGAAGGCTTCCGCCGACCTGCATGCCGCCATGGGTGCGCCGCAGTCTCAGCAGGCCTTGCCTGAAGTCGTCCGGCTGGAACACTTGCGGGGAGGCCCTCGCCGCTGTGGCCATCGCCCTGGGCCCACGTGCACGGCCGCCTGGCCTGGTTCCTCGGCGCAGCCGCCACCACGCTCAGTGGCACGACGGCCGCGCTGAGCGGGGGTCCTGGCGGCCGGGTGCCGGCCCCAGCTCCTGGTTGCGCTGATCGGCGGCCTCGCCATCGACCGGTACCCGCGCCCGGACCTACCGGCCGGGAACTCCGCCCCCGGGCCCTGCAGAGCACCACGGCCAGCATGTAGAGGTCGTGACCTGCTGGTTCGCGTGTGGTCCGGGGGCCGGGCGTCGATGGGGTGCGGATCAGTAGGTCCTGTCGCCGCCCGGAAAGTGGACAGCCACATCATGGTTGGCGTTCCGTCCCGCCAGTACCCGCGGACTCACACCACGAGCGTTGACCCGGTCCGGGGCAGCACCGGCTGCCGGCAGCAGCCGGATCGCGGCCCTCGCCCTGTGAAGAGAACGCTGCCCGCCGCAACGGCGTATTGCCCCCGTAGGCAGCATTCCCCGGCGGACCGCCACAACGCCCGCGCGCGGGGCGGGAGTCGTCCCGCCGGCACGTCAGCGGCCGGGTGGGACGAGGGTGACGCGCAGGAACCGGGGCCGGTAGACGGACGCCGTGCGGATGACGTCCTCCGGAACGAGGCTGTTGACGTTGTAGGAGACGACGAGTTCGCCGCGGCGCTCCAGTTCCGGGTGCTCGTGCGGGTTGTAGGCGATGACGTTCGCGTTGCGGTACGTGCCGCGCGGCCCGGCCTCGGGGGCCGTGTGGAAGGTCCGCGGCCGGGTGAAGGGGCCGGCGGGCGTGCGCGACCAGGCCAGCCGCAGTTCCGCGCTGAACGGCTGGTCGGCGCGCTGGGTGACCAGGGCGTACCAGTGGCCGTGCCGGACGACGCTGAGTTCGTCGGAGACGAGCAGCGCGGCCCCGTCCGGTCCGGTCAATCGGGCGGCGTCCGTCTCGCGCGCGGACCAGCCGCCGTCCGCGGTGCGGTAGCGCCAGGGGTGGCGCAGGTCGGTGCCGTCGGTGCGGGCCAGCCGGAGGTAGTGGGCGCCGCCCGGAGCCGGCTCGGTGCCGTAGACGTAGGTGTGGTCGCCGTCGCGGGCCAGCCATGCGCCCCAGGCGACCCCCGCAGCCGACGGCAGGGGGGTGAGCGAGCTCGGCCGGGTGAGATCCCCGGGCCGGAACCGGGCCAGCGTGTTGGCACGCCAGGCCACGTCCAGCGGGCCGGTGCCGGTGCGTACGTACCGGGCGTAGACGACCGTCACGTCCCGGCCGTCGCGGATCGCGGCGCGGGCCCAGTACCAGGACGAGCCGTCGGCGGCACCGGGGACGAGGGACGCCGGGCGGCCGGCGCGGTCGCGCCCGGTCACGGTGTGCGGGCCGGCGGCGTCCCACCGCACGAAGCTGTTGTGCACGAACGGTGTCGCGCCCTTGCCCGTCAGGGGGGCACGCGAGCCGTCCGGCCGCACCCTGCCCAGGAACGTGTCGGAGAACACCCACAGTTCGCCGCCCGGAACCGGTACGGAGTACGTGCTGTCGCCGCCCGTCCAGTGCGAGGTCGGCCGGGCGGCGCCGGCGAACCGGGCCCACGCCCCGTCCAGTTCCCGCAGCGGACGGACCGAGGCCACATGCGGCGGGCTCGCGACCGGTGGCGCGCCGGCCGGCAGGAACAGGCACAGGACGGCAAGGAGGAGGGCGGGGAGCCGGGTGCGGAGGAAGGAGGCCATCGGCCCAGCATCCAACGGTCCGACCGGCCGGGCGCCGCGACGCACCGCCCTCGTCGGAGCCGGGGGCGTCGGCTACGACTCGGAGTCGGGGGCGTTGGCTACGACGGTGGGACGCCGAGTCCGGCATCCTCCGGGTCGTGGACTTCATGCCGCCGCGCGATGGCCTGGAGGTGCTGCGCACCCCGCGTGAACCCCAGCGGAGCTGACGGCGAAGTCGCCGCACCAAACCCTGGAAGCGGGCCGCCCTTTACGAGCCGCCCGAGGCGGGACCCGGCCTGCGCCCTTCGACCCTGTTCGAAACGGCTGGTCCGTGTGCGGCCCACGGCCCACACTGACGTCGGGCCGGCGCGGCCGGCCCGCGGACCGCAACCTCAAGGAGATGCTCCATGGGACTGCGCACACTGGGCACGGCCCTCCTGGCCACCGGGACGCTGGTGGGCAGCTCGCTGATCGGGGCCACGGTCTCCTCCGCCGCCGCACGGACGGCCCCGCCGAAACCTCAGCTCGAATGCCCGTACTACCTCGTGTGCGGCCAGGCCGCCAACGGCAGCTCCTTCGCGTACAGGGACTGCAACTTCGAGTTCAAGCTGCCCAACTTGATCGGCTCCGGGCCTTTGGTCAACAACCAGACCGCGGGCACCGTGGCGAGGTTCTACGACAAGAACCACCGGCTGCTGTTCACCTCCACGACGTATGAGGCCCGTACGGTCAACTGGACCCCCGTCTGGTACGCCAGAGCCTGCTGAGCCACGCCCGGCGGCCGCGCACCGGACCGCGGCCGTCGGTTCTCCTCTGTGGGGCGAGGCGTACGCGTCGCCCCACAGAGCCAGGTCGTATCTGACGGCTCTCGTCGGCAGGGTGGGCCAGGCTGTGAGCCGGGCAGCCGTCGGACATGGTGCGACGACATGAGCTGGGCCACCGCGGAGCAGACGGCGAAGGCGCTGGACAGGTGGATCAGCCGGGCGCCGGCCCGGTCGGCGAAACGGGCCGCGTTCCCGGTCCCGTCGACGTTGACGCGGCTCGCCTGGCAGGCGTAGGAGCGGAAGCTCGTCATGCCGCCGCAGGACCGACAGGAGCGTGGCGCCCACCGCGCCACTGGCGCCTGTGATCAGCAGCGTGCACTGCCTTCCGCGCTCGCCGCTCCTCTCCCCACCAGGGTGCTCGCCCCTCCCGTCCACGCACTCGAACATGCCGCCCCCCCTCCTGCTCCCGTGCCCTCGGGCTGATCAGGGCTGTCCCTTCCCGCTGCGGCGCAGGGAGGGGCCGCTGCGCCCGCGCTCGTGATCACCTCGGGCTCCCCGTACCGGGCCGGTCACTCGTCGATCACGATGACGATCTTGCCCTGGAGATGGCCCTCTTCGCTGTGGCGCTGAGCGTCGGCGGTGCGCGCGAGGGGGTAGACGGTGTCGACGGGCATGTGGAGGCGGCCCTCTTCGAGCAGGGGCAGTGCTTCGGCGAAGGCGGGGGCGAGGGGGCCGGGGACGCCGGAGAAGCGGACACCGTGGTCGGCGGCGGCAGGGTCGGCGATGGTCAGGACGGTGTCCGGGGTGCCGGTGAGGGTGATGGAGTCGGGCAGGACGCCGCGGCCGGAGGCGTCGAGGACGGCGTCGACGCCGTGGGGTGCGGCGGCGCGGACCCGGTCGACGAGGCCGTCGCCGTAGGTGACGGGGATTGCGCCGATCCGCCGGAGGAAGGCGTGGTTGCGCGTCCCGGCCGTGCCGATGACGGTGACGCCGCGGGCGGCGGCGAGCTGGGTGGCGGTGAGGCCGACGCCGCCGGCGGCGGCATGGATGAGAAGCGTCTGCCCGGCGGACACGGCGAGTTCGCGCAGGGCGCGGTGGGCGGTCTCGACTGCGACGGGCAGGGCGGCGGCCTGGGTGAAGGTGAGACGGTCGGGCTTGGCGATGAGGTCGTCGGCGTCGGCCAGGTCGTGGGTGGCGGCGGCGCTGCGGAAGGCGGAGCGTCCGAAGACCGGCTGCCCGACCTGCCACTGGGTGACGC
>NZ_JAIQLH010000530.1 GCF_020037025.1 Streptomyces huiliensis
CCGCGCAGCGGGGGCCGGCGGGCGGCGGCCAGGCGGACGGCGATGCGCAGGCAGACGAGGTCGAGGTGGGCGGCGAAGACCTCCCACCGGTCGGGCGCGGGGGCGCCCTCCGGCCGGTCCGCGCCGTCCGGGAGGGCGGCGTGCACCTCGGCGAGCAGCCGGAGGGCGAGCGGATGCCCGGCGTCCGCGGGGGCGAGCCCGCCGGCCGGGACGCCGTAGGAGGCGCGGGCACGCTCGGCGAGCTCGGGGGTGAGGTCGGTGAGCCGGACGCAGGCGGGCAGCGAGGGCGGCGGCGCGGCGGTGAGGGCCGGGGCGCCGCTGACGAGGGCGGTGGCCGGCGAGTGCAGGGCGGCCGGCGGGAAGAGGGCACCGGCCGTCTCCCAGTGCTCGGGGCGGCAGGCGACGACCAGCCGGGTGCCGGTCCGCTCCAGCCAGCGGGCGGTCGCGGCGGTCCAGGAGGGCAGCGCGTGGGCGAGCAGCGGCGGCATCTCCTCGGGCCCGTCGAGGAGGACGAGCAGCGGCCGGCCGACCCGGTGGGCGAGCCGGGCGACGGCCTCCGGGGTGGCCGTGGATGTGTCGCCGACGGTGCCCTGGGCGCCCGCCGAGGCGGTGACGATGCGGCCGGCGGCCTGCAGCGCGCGGGCGACGGCGT
>NZ_JAIQLH010000531.1 GCF_020037025.1 Streptomyces huiliensis
TGGGCGCTGGCCGAACCGCCGCCCGTCCGCGCGCGCACGGCCGCCGCCGCGCGGCTGTACGGGACGGTGACCGCCGCCGTCCTGGAACGGATCACCGCGGCCGGGGCGCTCGCCCGCCCGGCCCAGACCGGCCCCCACCTCTACGCCGACCTCGGCGAGCTGCGCGTCGGCCTCGCGCGGCGGGCCGTCACCGACTCCGTCGAGCTGGAGGCGTACCTCGGCGCGGCGCTCGGCCACCCGGTCCCCGGCGGCCACCGCTTCGGGGACGACCCCGACGCCCTGCGCGTCCGACTCTCCGCCCTGCCGTTCCTCGGCGCCGGCGACGAACCGCGGCAGCGCGCCCTGGACTCCCCGGACCCGCCGGCCCTGCCGGAGACAGCCGAGGCGCTGGCCGGACTGGAAGCGGCGTTCCGCGCCCTGGGCGACACCGGAACCTGAGGCACTCCGGGCCCCGAGGCACCCAGGCCCCCGAGGCACCCAGGCCCCCGAGGTCCCGACCCCCGTCGACGAGCGTGCCGCCGCCCCCGCCCCGCGCCGGCACCCGGTCCCCCCGAACGGAGCCCATTCGATGACCGAGCAGACCGAGCGCCCCCTCTCGGAACCGCGCCCGACGGGCGAGGTCCGTACCTGGCCGCGGTCCTTCGCCGACCGGCTCACCTCGCCGCTGCCGGGCGTCCGGGCGCTGGCCCGGCTCGCCCGCGAGGGGATGCTGCGGCCGGGCGCCGAAGCGCTGCGGGAGGTCTCCCGGCTGCCCGTCGTGCCCGGCGCGCCCCCGGCCGTCGACGCCGCCGCGGTCGCCGTCACCTGGGCCGGGCACGCCAGCTGGGTGGTCGGCATCGGCGGGCTCACCGTCCTCACCGACCCCGTGTGGTCCCGGCGGATCCTCGGCACCCCGCCCAGAATCACCCCGGTCGGCGTCCGCTGGGAGGACCTGCCCCCGGTGGACGCCGTCGTCATCAGCCACAACCACTACGACCACCTCGACGCCCCCACCCTCAAACGACTCCCGCGCCACACCCATCTCCTGCTCCCCGCAGGTCTCGGCCGCTGGGCGCGGCGGCGCGGCTTCACCCGCGTCACCGAGCTGGACTGGTGGGAGGCGGTCGAGCTGCCGGGCGCCGCCGG
>NZ_JAIQLH010000532.1 GCF_020037025.1 Streptomyces huiliensis
GCCGCCCAGGCGGCCGCCGGCTGGGCCCGGCCCGTGGCACGTCGCGCGGGGCTGGTGCTGCCGGACCTGGCCGCGCTGGGTCCGGTGGCCACGCTCGGCCGCCGGCTGCCGGGCTGCGCGCCGGGGTTGGGGGACGTCCGGTCCGCCGTCCTGCCGCCGGCCGTGGACGAGGACGGGGACGCGGTCGTCGTCTTCACCTCGGGGACGACGGACCGGCCGCGCGCCGTGGTGCACACCCGCTCCTCGCTCGCCGCCGGCATGCGGACGGTGACGGACCTGGTACGGCCGCTGCCGGGGCGGCCGGTCCTGGGCGGGACGTTCTTCGTCCTGGTCCCCTCCCTGGCGAGCGGCGCGCCGGTCGCGCTGCCCGCGCGCTCCCCGCGCGTCCTCGTCCGGCAGCTGCGCCGGCTGCGCGCCCAGGCCACCTACCTGACGCCTCCTCACCTGCGGTCCGCGCTGGCCGCGGGCGCCCGTTTCACGGGGAGGGTCTGGACCGGCAGCGCCCCGGCCGGTGCCGAGCTGCTCACGCGTGTCCGGCGGGCGGGGGCCGCCGAGGCGTGGGGGGTGTACGCGCTCACCGAGCTGTTCCCGGCCGCCGCGGTCGAGCAGCGGGACAAGGCCGCGTTCACGGGGGCCGGCGACCTCGTCGGGGCTCCCCTGCCGGGCGTCCGGGCGACGACGGACGCCGCCGGCCAGCTGCTCCTCTCCGGCCCGGCGGCACGCGACCGCTACCTCGGCGACTCCCCCGACCCGTGGGTGGCCACCGGGGACCGGGCGCGCCTGGAGGACGACCGGATCGTGCTCGAAGGCCGGTGCAAGGACATGGTGCTGCGGCGGGCCGAGAACATCTATCCGGGGCTGTACGAGCCCTCGTTGCACATCGCCGGGGTCGAACTCGCCGTACTGGTGGGCATCCCGGCCGGGGACGGTGACGAACGGCTGGTCGCCGTCGTCCAACCGCGCCCGGACGCCGACCCGGCGCGGCTGCGCGCCGGGCTGCGGGCGCCGCTGTCCCGCATGGGGTCGGCCCGTCCGGACGCCGTGGTGTTCGCGGACGTTCCCCTGACCGGCCGCTCCCGCAAGCCCGACCGGGCAGCCGCGGCGCGGCTGGCGGGGGCGCG
>NZ_JAIQLH010000533.1 GCF_020037025.1 Streptomyces huiliensis
CTAGGGCCTGTATTGGGTTGTGATCACTGAGTGGTTCGGGTGAGGTCCTTGATCCAGATCATGGCGGCGCGGAGGTGGACTCCGGCGAGGTAGCTCTCGGGGGTCTTGTCGTAGCGGGTGGCGATCCCGCGCCAGGCCTTGAGCTTGTTGATCAGACGCTCGACGGTGTTGCGCTCTTGGTAGAGCTCACGGTCGTAGGTAATGGGCCGACCGCCGTGCCGGCCTTTCCTCTTCCGGTTGGCGGCCTGGTCCTTCTTCTCCGGGATGACTGCCGTGATCCCGCGTGCGCGCAGGTGAGCGCGGTTGCCGCGAGAGGAATACGCCTTGTCCGCGGCGACTGCGCCCGGTCGGGTGCGGGGGCGCCCGACGGGCCCGCGGACGCGCACTCGCGCGAGCACGGGAATGAACTGCGGGCTGTCCGCGGCCTGGCCGGCGGTCAGGATCACAGCCAGGGGCCGGCAGCGGCGGTCGGCAGCCAGATGGATTTTGCTGGTCTGTCCGCCTCGCGAGCGCCCGAGCCCAGCGGCTTTCAGACGGAGCCTGCGCCGCCGCCGGACGTGCCGCCGTTCGGCCCGGCCGGGACCGCAGACGCCGGCCTGTCCGTCTTGTTCCTGCGCGCCGCCCCCTTTTGCCGGGCCGCCTCCGCCTCGGCGGCGGCTTTCTCCAGCGCGTCCAGGACGCCCTCTTCCAGGCGCATCCCGGCCGCGTCGTGGTGGGCCCGGACCGTCGTGGAGTCCACACTGACCAGCGACAGGTCCACCCCGCCCCGCGCGGCCGCCTCGGCGATCACTCCCTCCAGCAGAGCTTCGAAGATCCCGGCGTCCCGCCACTGCCTAAACCGGTTGTGCACGGTGGACCAGGCGCCGAACCGGTCCGGCATCTCCCGCCACTGCGCTCCGGAGCGGAACTTCCAGATCACGCCCTCGAACTGCTGCCGCAGCCGCTCGGGATACGGGCCGTACTCACCGACCGGTAGATACGGCTGGACGAACCCCCACTCCTCGTCCGTCAGTTGCGCACGCGTCATGCGCACTGGACTACCGCATCCGCGCCCGAAGTGAGGGCGGAACCGACAAACTGATCACGACTCAATACAGGCCCTA
>NZ_JAIQLH010000534.1 GCF_020037025.1 Streptomyces huiliensis
ACACAGTGGACGCGAGCAACTGAGGACAAGCCCTCGGCCTATTAGTACCAGTCAGCTCCAACCGTTACCGGTCTTCCACACCTGGCCTATCAACCCAGTCGTCTACTGGGAGCCTTACCCTCTCATGGAGGTGGGAGCCCTCATCTCGAAGCAGGCTTCCCGCTTAGATGCTTTCAGCGGTTATCCCTCCCGAACGTAGCCAACCAGCCATGCCCTTGGCAGAACAACTGGCACACCAGAGGTTCGTCCGTCCCGGTCCTCTCGTACTAGGGACAGCCCTTCTCAAGACTCCTACGCGCACAGCGGATAGGGACCGAACTGTCTCACGACGTTCTAAACCCAGCTCGCGTACCGCTTTAATGGGCGAACAGCCCAACCCTTGGGACCGACTCCAGCCCCAGGATGCGACGAGCCGACATCGAGGTGCCAAACCATCCCGTCGATATGGACTCTTGGGGAAGATCAGCCTGTTATCCCCGGGGTACCTTTTATCCGTTGAGCGACGGCGCTTCCACAAGCCACCGCCGGATCACTAGTCCCGACTTTCGTCCCTGCTCGACCCGTCGGTCTCACAGTCAAGCTCCCTTGTGCACTTACACTCAACACCTGATTGCCAACCAGGCTGAGGGAACCTTTGGGCGCCTCCGTTACCCTTTAGGAGGCAACCGCCCCAGTTAAACTACCCACCAGACACTGTCCCTGATCCGGATCACGGACCCAGGTTAGACATCCAGCACGACCAGAGTGGTATTTCAACGACGACTCCACACACACTGGCGTGCATGCTTCACAGTCTCCCACCTATCCTACACAAGCCGAACCGAACACCAATATCAAGCTATAGTAAAGGTCCCGGGGTCTTTCCGTCCTGCTGCGCGAAACGAGCATCTTTACTCGTAGTGCAATTTCACCGGGCCTATGGTTGAGACAGTCGAGAAGTCGTTACGCCATTCGTGCAGGTCGGAACTTACCCGACAAGGAATTTCGCTACCTTAGGATGGTTATAGTTACCACCGCCGTTTACTGGCGCTTAA
>NZ_JAIQLH010000535.1 GCF_020037025.1 Streptomyces huiliensis
CGCCGCGCGCTCCAGGGCGCGCAGGGCCGCCGGCCCGCTGCCGGCCGCCGAGACGTCCACGTCCTGCTCGGCCGCGAGGGCGGCGGCGAGCGACTCGGCGAAGATGCGGTGGTCGTCGACCACCAATACCCGAATACGTGCCACAACCACCCCCAAATTCGGGGAGGCGCGCAGTGCGGGTACGGCGCCCGGTACGGAGCCGTCGCACACGCACGGCCGCCGCCGTGCCCTGACAACTACCCCACCCCGGGCGTCGTACCTGCCTGTCTCGCCCCCTGATCGGCGTCGGCCCCCACCGACGCTCTGCTCAGCGTACGGCCGGGGTCCGACAACGGAAGCCGATTCGCAAAACTGCTTGACCCAGATGTTTATCGTGAGCTTTATGTTCAGTATTGAGGCAGTGAACGACGCGGAACGACGCGATGTGGTTGAACAGCGCCTCCACGATGACAACTCCGAACGGTCCACCGTGCTGCGCTCCCTGCGCGGCACTCCCGCCGACGACAGCATCCCCCTCGAGGTCTACGCCATCGGCGCGGACGGCGAGTTGACGGGCGGCCTCACCGGATACGTCCAGTACCACTGGCTGCACATCGAACTCCTCTGGGTCGACGCGCGGCACCGCGGCACGGGACTCGGCGGCCGGCTCGTGGCCGAGGCCGAGGAGAGCGCCCGCCGGCGGCACGGCTGCGCCGGCAGCCGGGTGGAGACCTGGGACTTCCAGGCCCCGGACTTCTACCTCAAGCAGGGCTACCGCGTGGTGGCCACGGTGGAGGACTACCCGCCGGGTGTCACCGAGTACACATTGATCAAGTCTCTGACCCCGTAAGGGTGATCGGGCGCCCCCTCCTCACGCGCCGCCGCCGTCAGGCGTCCCGCCCGGCCCCCGCCCCCGCCGTCACCGCGAACACGGCCGGCGCCCCGAACCCGGCGGCCGCGAAGGCCGCGGCGACGGCCCGCGCCACCGCCTCCGCCCGCTCCTCCGTCACCAGCGCGATCGCCGAACCCCCGAACCCCCCGCCGGTC
>NZ_JAIQLH010000536.1 GCF_020037025.1 Streptomyces huiliensis
GAGAACTGGTGCGGGTAGTCGCCGACGCGGTCCTTGGCGGCCGGGATGCGGACGCGGTCCATCAGCTCGATGGCCTTGGCCTTGGCGTCCTTCTTCGACAGCCCCTGGTGGACGCGGAACATCTCGCCGAGCTGGTAGCCCACGGAGAGCACCGGGTTCAGGGAGGACAGCGCGTCCTGGAAGATCATGGCGATCTTCGCGCCCCGGATCTTGCGGCGCTCCTCGGCGGACATCTTCAGCATGTCCTGGCCGCGGAAGAGGATCTCCCCCTTGGGGATCTTCGCCGGCGGCATGTCGAGGATGCCCATGATGGCCTGGGCCGTCACGGACTTGCCGGAGCCGGACTCGCCCAGCACGGCGAGCGTCTCGCCCGCGCTGACCGAGTAGTTGACGCCGTTGACGGCCTTGGCCACGCCGTCCCGGGTGTGGAACTCGACGTGCAGGTCGCGGACTTCGAGGAGCGGTCCGCCGTCCTTCCCCTTCTGCTCGGGGACGTCCGCGGTCTTCTCGGTGGTGGTGGTCACGTAAGCCTCCCTCAGCGCAGCTTGGGGTCGAGGGCGTCGCGCACCGCGTCGCCGAGCAGGATGAACGCGAGCACGGTGAGGCTCAGGAAGCCGGCCGGCATGAGCAAGGCGTGCGGACCGTCGCGCAGGTCCTTCTGGCTGGCGGAGATGTCCACACCCCAGGAGACTGTCGGGTCCTTCAGACCGATGCCCAGGTAGGACAGGGTCGCCTCGGTGGCGATGTAGCCGCCGAGCGCGATGGTGGCGACGACGATCACCGGGCCGAGGACGTTCGGCAGGATGTGCCGGAACAGGATCCGGCCGGTGCCCGCGCCGAGCGCCCGGGCGGCGGTGACGAAGTCGGCCTGCTTCTGCGTGATGACGGCACCGCGCATGACGCGGGCGATCTGCATCCAGCCGAAGGCGGTCAGGGCGAACGTCACCGTCCACACCGTGCGGTCGGTGAACGCCTGGAGCAGCACCAGGCCGCCGAGGAGCAGCGGGATGCCGAAGAAGACGTCG
>NZ_JAIQLH010000537.1 GCF_020037025.1 Streptomyces huiliensis
GGTGATCCGGCCGAAGTCCATCGCCACGGTCGTCGTGGTCTTGTCCGGCGCGTGCGTGAGGTCGTCGATGCCCGCCGAGGCGGAGGTCATGACGGCTTCGGTGCGCAGCGGGTTGATCTCCGAGACCGCGCCGACGAACGTGGTCTTGCCCACGCCGAAACCACCGGCCACCACGATCTTCGCGCTGGTGGTGGAGCGGGCTGCCTCGCCGCTAGAGGTTCCGAAGTCCACTGAGCACCCTTTCGAGCAGTGTCACGTCAGGCTGGCCGCCGGCGGACGCGTCGCCGCCGGGCTGATGAATGGCGACGAGCCCGGCCTCGGCCAAGTCGGCGACGAGGATTCGGGCGACGCCGAGCGGGATGGAGAGGAGTGCCGAGATCTCGGCGACCGACTTGATCTCGCGGCACAGGTGGCAGATGCGCTGGTGTTCCGGCAACTGCCCTTGGAGCTGGGCCGGCTGGGCCGTGGTGTGCACCAGCGCCTCGATGGCGAGCTGGTAGCGCGGCCGGGTCCGGCCGCCGGTCATGGCGTAGGGGCGGACCAACGGGTTGCTCTTGCCGCCCGAGGGC
>NZ_JAIQLH010000538.1 GCF_020037025.1 Streptomyces huiliensis
GGTCATGGCGTAGGGGCGGACCAACGGGTTGCTCTTGCCGCCCGAGGGCGACCCCGAACGCCGGTGCTGCGGTCCCTGACCGGGACGCATGCCCTGCCCCGCGGGGGGCGGGACATGGCCCGTCGGAACGTGTCCGGGCGGAGCGTACCCGCCGCCGGGCACCGCGTTCGGCGGTGCCTGATGCTGCGGGGTGTACGGCACCTGCGAGGGGTGCTGGGCCTCCGACCGGTCCCTGGGGGTGGGCGCGGAGGGGAAGTTGAAGCGGTTCTGCGGCGGGTTCTCCTGCTGGTCATTGCCATACGGGTAACCGCCTGGGGGCGTTGCCACGGCTCCTCCTCCGACTTTCCTGTCTGCTGCTGGTCGCGCCACCGCACCTTAAGGCGCGGTGGCGCGAAACGCACTGCCTCTTTGCTAGTTGAGAAGGCTCCCCTGCAGTTCGGCGCGGAGG
>NZ_JAIQLH010000539.1 GCF_020037025.1 Streptomyces huiliensis
AGCCGGGGGCGCGGCCGTCGAGGATGCGGGCGAGGCGGTACGCCGCCTCGCGGTGGCCGCGCTCGGCGGCGGACCGGAACCAGCGCTCCGCGCCCACGTCGCTGCGGTGCTCCAGGAGGTCGGCGAGGGCGTAGGCGCCGAGGGCGTGCCCGGACTCGGCGGACTGCCGCAGCCAGTACTCGGCGGCGGGCTCGTCGCCGCGCTCGCGGTGGTAGCGGCCGAGGGCGTGCGCGGCGGCGGCGGAGCCGGCGACGGCGGCCACCCGCCACCAGGCGGCCGCCTCGTCGGGGTAGCCGCGCTGGTGCAGCAGGACGCCCAGGTTGTTGGCGGCGGAGCGGTCGCCCTCGGCGGTGGCGGCGCGCAGGCAGCGCTCGGCGGCGTCCAGGTCGCCGCGGCGAAGCAGGAGGGCGCCGAGGGTGCTCAGGGCGGCGGGGTCGCCGGACTCGGCGCGGCGGCGGGCGGTTTCGAGTTCCAGGTCGGCGCCGTCCGCGGCGGCGCCCGTGGGGGCGGTGACGGACGTCTGGGACGGGACCTGCCCGCCTTGCCCGTCCGGGTCGCTCCCCCGTTCGGTCCCCTGCTCACTCCCCCGGTCGGGAGCCCCTACCAGCCGACGTGTCTCCACCAGCCTCGCCTTGTCCCCCATACGTCCCATCGTCGCACTCCCGCAACCTGTGTACACCTGGAATGCCGCAGCCAGTGAGGTCACTTCAGCGTTTTGTCGACTTCCCGACTTCCCGACACAGCGATGTCCCAAACTCTAATCAAAAGCCCCGCACATAACCCGCACAGAGCAGCGTGGCGCCGCATGCGAACGGTGGTCCCTCGTCCGCCGGCCCCGGAGCGGGGCCCACCCACCGCTCCGGACGCACGACAAGGCCCGGAGTCCGAGACTCCGGGCCTTGTCTTTCAGTAGCGGGGACAGGATTTGA
>NZ_JAIQLH010000054.1 GCF_020037025.1 Streptomyces huiliensis
CGTCCGAAGACCGGCTGCCCGACCTGCCACTGGGTGACGCCCTCGCCGAGGGCATCGACGATGCCGGCCAGCTCGCTGCCGGTGCCGAGGGGAGAGGTCAGGGGGCTGCCGTCACCGAAGAAGCCCTTGCGGATCTTCCAGTCGATCGCGTTGACGCCGGCGGCCTTGACGGCGATGCGGACCTGGCCAGGGCCGGGTTCGGGCAGTGGGATGTCGGTCAGGTGCAGGACGTCGGCGTCACCGTAGGCGGAGAAACGAATCGCCTGAGGCATGGAGAGGGCTCCTTCGTCGATCACGGGATGGGGGGACTGCTCTGGTGCCTGCCCGGTGGGAGAGGCCGTCCGGCCGGGCCGAGCGTCACGTTCACCCGGCCGGCGCCCTAACGGTCCGGACCGGGGTGCGGAAGCCCCGCCGCCGTCGCCGCGGTGGTGGTGGGACCGGGCGGTGAACCGGGGCTCGCGGGACCTCGGCCTCACGCCGCGCCTCCCATGTTACTAGGGCCTGTATTGAGTCG
>NZ_JAIQLH010000540.1 GCF_020037025.1 Streptomyces huiliensis
CGGACATCGTCCCCGACTCCCAGCTGTGGAACGGGCACCAGAAGGAGAAGGACGCGAACAACCCCGAGCTCCTCTCCAAGAAGCTGATCGCCAAGGGCGGCCCGGACGTCTACCTCGCCTTCCAGTACGGCACCCTGGAAGGGACCGTGAAGACGAAGGTCGACAAGTACATCGCCACTTACGGCAACAAGGGCCCCATCCACACCCATCTCCAGGTCATCCAGGGCGGTTCGCACAACGCGAAGTCCTATGTGAAGGGGATGGACCAGGGAACCATGAAGTGGATCAGCGACCAGATCTCGGGGCCGGTCGACGCCTCCTGATCACCGCCGCGGGGCCCCGGGCCCCGCGGTCCCGCCGCGTCCGGCCCATGCGGAAGCCGCCCGTGCCCCAGAAGTCTCCCGGGCCCCACGGGAACGACCGCGCCCATACGGAAACGACCGCCATGTCCTTCGGGACAGCTGATACGTCCAGAGGGACCAGAGGGACAGGATGAGCAACTCAGCCAACAGCGCCTACCAGTCGCGCGGCCACCGCAGGGCGACGCGGGCGAAGCGCTGGGCCCTGGTCGCGGTGTGCATAGCCGTGCTCGGGGCCGTCGCCTACCCGGTGCTGAACTACTTCGACGTCTTCTCCGACAAGGGCGACCCGATCTCGTTCGACGACGGGTCCGGCGGGAAGAACGGCGGCGGCAAGCCCGGCGCGAAGGCGCTGATGCCGACCGGCCCCAAGGCCGACTTCAAGATCTCCGGAACGGTGCAGGACGGCAGCAAGATCGCCGTCACCACGTACCACGGGAAGAAGTCGGGTTTCACGGGCAAGGTGTGGATCTGGGCGCCCGAGGAGTACAAGGACCCGAAGTACA
>NZ_JAIQLH010000541.1 GCF_020037025.1 Streptomyces huiliensis
GTCTCGGCGCGGGTGCACAGCCACGCCGCCGTGCCGGCGCCGCCGGGCAGCGGCTGCCGGGCGAACTCCCAGGCGTTGACCGCCCGTACGCCCTGCGAGCGCAGGCTCGGCAGCAGGCAGGCGGTGTGCGCCCACGCGGCGCGCTCGGCGGCGCCCGGATCACCGGACGCGGCCGGCGCGCCGCCCGTGAGCCGGGCCGGAATGAGCTCGCCGAGGTCCGTCGCCAGCCGGCCGCCCAGCTGGAGCACCGGCCAGGACCGGCAGTCGCCCGCCGCCGGGCCGGCCGTGGGGTCGGTCACCCCGTCCGCGTTCCGGCGCAGTGGCCGGGCCGGCTCCGCCGGGGCGAGGAGGTCGCGGACGGCCGCCGACGTGACCCAAGGGGCCGTCAGAAAGCGCA
>NZ_JAIQLH010000542.1 GCF_020037025.1 Streptomyces huiliensis
AGGAGGTCGCGGACGGCCGCCGACGTGACCCAAGGGGCCGTCAGAAAGCGCACGTTGCCGTCCGTGCGGCCGACGACGACCGCCGTCGCCGTGTCGGCGTCGGCCGCGTCCGCCCGCGCGAAGTCCAGGGCGGCGGCCGTGGAGTCGCCGTCCTTCGCCTCGGCGTACCGGACCACGCGCAGGCCGTCGTGGAGCAGCACGACCACCGCCGAGTCCACCGCGCCCGCGTAGAGCAGCTGCGGCGGGCCGGGCGCGGGCCCGGACGGGGTGCCGGGGGTGGCGGTCACCCGGACCGTGCTCCCCGGGCGGGCCCAGACGGACAGCGCCCGGCGGAGCAGCGCCTCGTCCTCCGTACGGTCGCCGCGGGCGGGCCAGGCGGCGAAGCCCGGCCGGTCGGCGCGGCGCCAGGCGTCGGCCGGGGCGCGCACCAACTTGCCGGGATCCAGGGCCTGTTCGGC
>NZ_JAIQLH010000543.1 GCF_020037025.1 Streptomyces huiliensis
CGAGGGCGACGCCGCCCGCGACGGCCGCCGTCAGCTCGCGCTCCCCGGCGCCGCCGGTGACCACCACCCGGTAGCCGGCCCGGGCCAGCGCCCGGACCGCCGCCGCGCACCGGTCGCCGCTCCAGCGGCGGGCGGGCACGGCCGCGCCGGGATGCACGACGACGTAACCGGCCTCGGGCAACTCGTCTGGGGGAGGCGGGAGTTCACGGACGGCCAGCCGCCCGTCGTCCCCTTCCGGCAGCCGGAATCCGGCCGCCTCGGCGAGGTCCAGCGCGGCCTCCGCCTCGTGCCGGCGCGGGCCCCTCCGGTGCCGCACGTCCAGGAGGGCGCCCGGGTAGTCGACGCTGTCCGCCGCGACGCGTCGCACCCCGGCGAGCCGCAGCAGCAGGGCCAGGGGAAGTGGGCTCTGGTGGAACGAGGTGAGGATCAGGGCGACGTCCGGCGGGTTCGCGGCGATCCGCCCCACGAACGCCTCGACGTCCGCCCGCTCCACCGCCGGCGGCTCGAACCCCACCCACGGCGCGTCCCACACCACCACCTCGTCCACCCCGGGCAGCATCCGCGCGGCGGGCGCGCCGCGCGGCCCGCACAGCAGCGTCGTCCGCTCGGTCCCGGCGGCGACGGCCCGCACCGCGGGACCGGCGAGCAGGACGTCCCCGAAACTGTCGAGCCGGGCCACGAGCGCTTTCACGGCCGGCCCCCTCTCGCCGGGTCCGTGGCGGGGACGCCCGAGCCCCCGGCCTGCCCCGTCTCCGGCACCGCCATCCCGGCCCCGGGCCCCGGCCGGTCGACGGGTCGGGCGGCGCGGACGCCGCCGCC
>NZ_JAIQLH010000544.1 GCF_020037025.1 Streptomyces huiliensis
AGCCGCCGAAGTACCCGGCGAGCATGCCGACGATGCCGCCCACGACGGTGACCGCGAGGGTCACGCAGACGCCGACGATGATCGAGGCGCGGGCGCCGTGGACGGTCCGCGCGTAGACGCTCTGTCCCTGGACGTTGTAGCCGAACCAGTCCGCCTGGAAGAAGTGCGTCCAGTTCGGTCCGGTGAGGTAGTGGTTGCGCAGGTCGGCCTGGCGCGGGTCCACGTCGGTGAACAGCGACGGGAAGGCGGCCATGAGGACGAGCAGGACCAGCAGGATGCCGGACGCCCAGAACAGCCAGCTGCCGCGCAGCTCGCGCCAGGCGTCCTGGCCGAGGCTGCGGGGCTTCTCGGAGGACGTCTGCTTGCCGGCCATGGTGGTGAGTTCGGCGGCGGCCGCCACGCTCGCGGCGGAGGTGTCGACGAGGCCGCCGGACTGACCGGGGCCGGCCCCCGCGACCTCGCTGGGAGTCACCTGGGGGGTCTTGTTGTCAGGCATAGCGGATCCTCGGGTCCAGGACTGCGTAGAGCAGGTCGACGACCAGGCTGCTCACGAGGTAGACGAGCACCAGGACGGTCACGACGCCCACCACGGTGGGACCCTCGCCGGTGATGACGGCCTGGTAGAGCGTGTTACCCACGCCGGGGACGTTGAAGATGCCCTCGGTGACGATCGCACCGCCCATGAGCATGCCGAGGTCGGTGCCGAGGAACGTGACGACAGGAATGAGGGAGTTGCGCATCAGGTGCACCCCGACGACCCGGCGCCGGGGCAGGCCCTTGGCCACCGCGGTGCGGATGTAGTCGGCG
>NZ_JAIQLH010000545.1 GCF_020037025.1 Streptomyces huiliensis
GGGGGAGGGGGGCGGCGGACTGCCGGGCGAGGTCCGGGTCCTCGACGTCCACGACCGCCGCCGGGGTCCCGTCGAGGCGGCCGGCGTGGTCCCGGGTGGTGACGACGGCCGTCGGGGCGGCGTCCCGGAGCACGAACGCAACGCGCTCGTCAGGGTTGTTGACGTCGACGGGGAGGTAGGCCGCGCCGAGTTTGAGGACGGCGAGGACGGCGGTGACGGTGTGCTCGGAGCGGGGGAGCAGCAGGGCCACCAGGTCCCCGGGCCGTACGCCGCGGGCCTCCAGCAGGTGGGCCAGGCGGTTGGCGTTCTCGTCCAGTTCGCGGTACGTCCACGAGCGGTCCTCGAACGTCAGCGCCACCGCGTCCGGGGTCCGCGCGACGTGCTCGGCGAACAGCGCCGGCACCGACGCGGGCGCGGCCGGTTCGGACAGCGCCGCGAGGTTGCCCCACGCGTCCAGCCGCGCTCGTTCGTCCTCGTCCAGCACGTCGAACGACGCCAGGGGACGGTCCGGGGCGGCCGCCGCGGCGGTCAGCAGCCGCTGCCAGCGCGCCACCACGCGTTCGACGGTGGCGGCGTCGAAGATGTCGGTCCGGTACTCGACGACACCGGTGATCCCGCCGGGCCGGCCGCCGTCCGCGAACCGCTCGCCGAGGCTGAACGCCAGGTCCATGCGGGCGGCGCCGATGTCCACCGACGCCGTCTCCACGCCGAGCCCCGGCACCGGGACGTCGACGTCCGCGGCGTCCCGCCAGCCGAACAGCACCTGCACGAGCGGGTGGTGGGCCTGGGTGCGG
>NZ_JAIQLH010000546.1 GCF_020037025.1 Streptomyces huiliensis
CCCTAAAGGCTGTCCCGTAAATGGTCTCGGGCCTGTGTCTGGTCCGCCTGCCCGGTGGCCAGCTACCCGCCGAGGGCGAGGTTGTGCAGGTGTGCGATGCCGCGCATGGCGTGGTGGACGCCGTCGCCTTTGAGGCGGCAGTCGCGGAGGATCTTCCAGTTCTTCATGCGGGCGAAGACGTGCTCGACGCGGGCGCGTACCTTGCGGTGGGAGGCGTTGTGTTCTTCTTTCCAGGCGGGCAGTTCGTCTTCTCCGTGCCGGCGGTAGTGCGGGATGACCAGGCCGGTGCCGCGGTAGCCGCCGTCGGCGATCGTGGTGGTCCGGCCGACGGCGGCCTTGGCGCCGGATTCCTCCCATGCGGTGCAGTCGTTGCGGTTGCCGGGCAGGGGCCGGCCGATCACCACGACCAGGCGGGTGTCGGCGTCGATGACGACCTGGTGGCTGGTGGAGTACCGGTAGTTCTTGGACGGGGCGGCGATGGAGTGGTCGCGGGTGGGGACCAGGGTTCCGTCGACGATGAGCACGGTGTCCTTGCGGAACCGCTTGCGCGGCTGGAGGGCGAGCATCGGGCCGAGGTGATCGATGATCCGGTCGGCTGCGGACTTCGAGACCCCGAACAGCGGGGCGATCTGCCGCAGCGTCAGGTTGGTCCGCCAGTAGGCCGCGACCAGCAGCACCCGGTCCTCCAGCGTCAGGCTCCACGGCCGGCCCCGCCGCACCTGATCGGCTCCTTCCCGCCGCAGGACGGTCACCAGTTTGCCGAAGCAGCGAGGGCTCAGCCCGGTG
>NZ_JAIQLH010000547.1 GCF_020037025.1 Streptomyces huiliensis
CCACAGCAGGTCGGCGTGGGGGGCGTAGGCCAGGCCGCGGGCGATGACGGGGGCCATGCCGGGCTCGACGCGGTAGAAGCCCTCGGCCGTGCGCTCGCCGGTGCAGAAGCGGGCGTCGCGCTCGTCGACGTCGCTGGTCAGCAGGTTGGCGGCGAGGGCGTCGGTACGGGCGACGATCAGGGTCGGCACGTCGGCGATGTCGGCCGCCAGGCGGGCGGCGTTGAGGGTGCGGACGTGCTGGGCGGTGGGGACGAGGACCTTGCCGCCGAGGTGCCCGCACTTCTTCTCGGAGGCGAGCTGGTCCTCGTAGTGGATGCCCGCCGCGCCGGCCGCGATCATCGCCTTGGTCAGCTCGAACGCGTTGAGCGGGCCGCCGAAACCGGCCTCCGCGTCCGCCACGATCGGCGCCAGCCAGTCCACCGAGGAGTCGCCCTCGGCGGTCGCTATCTGGTCGGCGCGCAGGAGCGCGTTGTTGATCCGACGCACCACGGCGGGCACGGAGTTGGCCGGGTACAGGCTCTGGTCGGGGTAGGTGTGGCCGGCGAGGTTGGCGTCGGCGGCCACCTGCCAGCCGGAGAGGTAGATCGCCCGCAGCCCGGCCCGTACCTGCTGCACCGCCTGACCACCGGTCAGCGCGCCCAGCGCGTGAACGTAGTCCCGCTCGTGCAACTCGCGCCAGAGCCGCTCCGCGCCGCGGCGGGCGAGGGTGTGCTCCTCACGGACGCTGCCGGACAGCCGGACCACGTCCTCCGCCGAGTACGTCCGCTCCACCCCCTTCCAGCG
>NZ_JAIQLH010000548.1 GCF_020037025.1 Streptomyces huiliensis
CGCGCGGGGCCGCCGCCGCGGCTGACCGGCTTCGCCGACGGCGGCATGCGGGTGCTGGTGGACGGCCTGACGCGGCGGCTCGGCGAACGGGTGCGCACGGGACGGCCGGTGACCGCCCTGCGGCCCGCCCCGGACGGCGGCTGGCTCGTGGAGACGGCGGGCCACGAGCCGGTCCGCGCCGACCACGTCGTCGTCGCCGTGCCCGCCCCCGCCGCCGCCCGCCTGCTGGCACCCCATCTCCCGTACTCCGCCGAGGTGTTGGCCGGGGTGCGGTACGCGCCGGTGCGCGTGGTGTCCGTCGGGTACCGGCGGCGCGACCTCGCCGTCCTGCCGCGCGGCTTCGGGTACCTGACGGTGCCGCCGGAGCCGACCCGGGTCCTCGGTGTGGTGCACGCGTCCGTCGTCTTCCCCGACTGCGCGCCGCCGGACGCCGTCCTGCTGCGCGCCTTCGCGGGCGGCGCCGAGGACCCCGGGTTCGCGGAGCTGGACGCGGACGAGGCCGTCGCCGCGGTGCACCGCGACGTGACCGCGCTGTTCGCCCCGGCGGCGGGGCCGGAGTTCCGGCACGACCACGTCTGGCCCGAGGCGATCCCGCAGTACGCGCCGGGCCACGGCGCGCGGACGCGGGCGGTGCTGGACGCCGTCGCCGGCCTGCCCGGCCTGCACCTCGCGGGCGCCGCCTACCACGGCGTCGCGGTCAACGAGTGCGTCCGCGACGCCCGGCGGGCGGCGTCGGAGGTGCTGGCGGCGC
>NZ_JAIQLH010000549.1 GCF_020037025.1 Streptomyces huiliensis
GTGTGACGGGTGGCTGGTCGTTGTTTGAGAACTGCACAGTGGACGCGAGCATCTGTGGCCAAGTTTTTAAGGGCGCACGGTGGATGCCTTGGCACCAGGAACCGATGAAGGACGTGGGAGGCCACGATAGGCCCCGGGGAGCTGTCAACCAAGCTGTGATCCGGGGGTGTCCGAATGGGGAAACCCGGCAGTCGTCATGGGCTGTCACCCGCTGCTGAACACATAGGCAGTGTGGAGGGAACGCGGGGAAGTGAAACATCTCAGTACCCGCAGGAAGAGAAAACAACCGTGATTCCGGGAGTAGTGGCGAGCGAAACTGGATGAGGCCAAACCTATGACGTGTGATACCCGGCAGGGGTTGCGTTGTGGGGGTTGTGGGATCTCTCTTCTGTCGTCTGCCGGCGACAGGACGAGTCAGAAACCGTAGTGATAGGCGAAGGACATGCGAAAGGTCCGGCGTAGAGGGTAAGACCCCCGTAGCTGAAATCATTGCGGCTCGTTTGAGAGACACCCAAGTAGCACGGGGCCCGAGAAATCCCGTGTGAATCTGGCGGGACCACCCGCTAAGCCTAAATATTCCCTGGTGACCGATAGCGGATAGTACCGTGAGGGAATGGTGAAAAGTACCGCGGGAGCGGAGTGAAATAGTACCTGAAACCGTGTGCCTACAAGCCGTGGGAGCGTCGC
>NZ_JAIQLH010000055.1 GCF_020037025.1 Streptomyces huiliensis
GGCCGGCGCCCGGGGCGCCGCGGGCGGCGGGGCCTGGCCCGGCTCGGGCGGGACGCTCCCGACGATCTCCATGTCCGATACCAACCCCTCGCCGTGGCTCCACCGCACACGACGAGTGTTGGGAAGACCACAGTCCGCGCGGACAGCTGATCAGAAGTCGCCGCCAATCGGCGCTATTTGATCGCGTGCGTATGCCGCAGTCACTCCCGCGACTGTTCCTGGCTGCCCTGATCGTCGTTCGCGGAACGCTCCGGAGCAGGTCGCTCCGCCTTCGCCGACGAGCGTGCGGGCGGAGACCACCCCACCCGTCCGGTTAGCATCCGTCGCATGGAGCCCGCACTGCACCTCGACGTCGCCGACGGCACGGCGACGATCCGCATCGCCCACCCCGCCAAGCGGAACGCCATGACGCCCGCCATGTGGCGGGCGCTTCCCCCGCTGCTGGAGCGGTGCGCCGCGGACCCGGCCGTCCGCGTCCTGGTGCTGACCGGCGAGGGCGACACCTTCTGCGCGGGCGCCGACATCGCCTCGCTCACCACCGGCGGCGAGGGCGACCCGCAGGACCTGGCCATCGCCGCCGAGGAGGCGCTGGCGGCCTTCCCCAAACCGACGGTCGCGGCCGTGCGCGGCCACTGCGTGGGCGGCGGCTGCCAGCTCGCCGTCGCCTGCGACCTGCGGTTCGCCGCCGAGGGCGCCCTCTTCGGCGTCACCCCGGCCCGGCTGGGCGTCGTCTACGCCGCCTCGTCCACCCGCCGGCTGACCGGTCTGGTCGGCCCGGCGACCGCCCGGTACCTGCTCTTCTCCGCCGAACTCATCGGCACGGAACGGGCGCTGCGCACCGGTCTGGTGGACGAGGTGTGGGCGCCGGACGAACTCGACTACCGCGTCGCCGAGTTCGCCCGGCTGCTCGCCTCGCGGTCGCAGCTGACGCAGGCCGCGGCGAAGGAGTTCACCCGCCCGGAGCCGGTGCCGGCGGAGCGCGTCGCCCACTGGGCGGAGCAGGGGCACACCAGCGCCGACCTGGCGGAGGGTGTCACGGCGTTCCTGGAGCACCGGACTCCGCGGTTCACCTGGAGCGTGCCGTCCGGGAGCTGACCGGCCGTCACTCCTTGCCGCGCACCCGCTTCCACTCGGCCACCAGCTCGGCGGGGGCCGTGCGCACCGACCCCGCCGCGTACGGCGGCCGGGGGTCGTACTCGGTGATCAGCTGGATCGACTGGGCCGTGCGGTCGCCGGCCAGCCGGCCCGCCAGCGTCAGGCCCATGTCGATCCCGGCGGAGACGCCGGCGGCCGTCACGTACTTGCCGTCGGTCACCACCCGCTCGTCCGTCGGCTCGGCGCCGTACCCGGCGAGCTGCGGCAGCGACAGCCAGTGCCCGGTGGCCCGGCGGCCCGTCAGCAGCCCGGCGGCGCCGAGGATCAGCGCGCCGGTGCACACGGACGTGGTCCAGCGCGTGCGCCGGTCCAGCGCGCGCAGCCAGTCGTGGACGGGCCCCGGTTCCAGGGGGAGGTTGGCCTCGGGGCCGCCCGGCACGACGAGCACGTCGGCGTCGGTGACCTCGTGGAACGCGGCGTCGGCGTCCAGGGTGAGCATGTTCCGGTCGTCGCGGACGGGCCCGCGCCGCTCGCCGACGAGGACCGCCTCGGCGCCGGGGACCCGGGTCAGGATCTCGTAGGGGCCGGCGACGTCGAGGATGGTGAAGCCGGGGAAGAGGAGGATGGCGATCCGCATGCCGGGCCTTTCGGGGTCGGTGCTTCGGTGAGTGGTTCGGTCGGTGCTTCGGCGGGTGGTTCGGGGCGGACGCCGCGCCGGTACGCGCCGGGCGGGGCGTCCAGGGCACGCCGGAAGGCCCGGCGCATCGCCTCGGGCGTCCCGTAGCCGCAGCGGCGGGAGATCTCCTCGACGCCGTCCGCCGTCTCCTCCAGCAGCCGTCGGGCGGTCTCCAGGCGCACCCGGCCGACGTACCGGCCGGGCGGGACGCCCACCTCCGCCCGGAAGGCCCGGGCGAAGTGCCGGGGCGACAGGCCCGCGCGGGCCGCGAGGGCCTCGACGCCCAGGTCCGCGGCGGGGTGCTCGGCGATCCACTGCTGGAGGTCGCGCAGCGCGGGGCGGCGGGGTGTCTGCGCGGCCAACTGCGCGCTGAACTGCCGCTGCCCGCCCGGGCGCCGGAGGTAGACGACCAGGTACCGGGCGACCGCGAGGGCGACGGCCCGGCCGTGGTCCTCCTCGACCAGCGCGAGGGCGAGGTCCACGCCGGCCGTCACGCCCGCCGAGGTGGCGACGCTGCCGTCGCGTACGTAGACGGGCTCGGTCTCCAGCCGGACGGCGGGGAAGCGCGCGGCGAAGCCGTCGCAGTACGCCCAGTGGGTGGTGGCCCGGCGGCCGTCCAGCAGCCCGGCGGCGGCCAGCAGGAACGCGCCGGTGCACACGGAGACCAGCCGGGCGGCGCGCGGGCCGTGCTCGCGCAGCAGCCCGACGAGCCGCGGGTCCGGGTCGGTGACGCCCCGGCCGCCGGGGACGAGCAGCACGTCCGGGGCGGGCACGGCGTCCAGGGCGCCGTCGGGCGTCAGCAGCAGGCCGCTGCCGGTGCGGACCGGCCGGCCGTCGACGGTGGCGGTGCGCACCCGGTACGCGCCGGGGTCGCCGACCTCGGCCCCGGCCCGGGTGAACACTTCGAGCGGGCCGGTGACGTCGAGGCTCTGGACGCCCTCGTGGAGGACGATGAGCACGGTGCGGCGAGGCGTCATGATCACATGCTGGTCCCGGGTGCCGGGCGGCGGCAATGACGGGCTTCCCACCTTTCCTGCCATGGCGGACATCCCTTCCGGGCGGTCCCGGTCGCACTCCGGTCTTCCGCGCCGGCCCGCCCGCCGCCTAGCGTGCGGGGCATGACATCCACCTCCGCTGACACGTCCGCCACGATCCTCGCCGCCGGCCGCCGCTGTCAGACGGCCCTCGAAGCCGTGCACGTCTTCTCGTACTTCACGCCCGAGACCTTCCGCGAGTTCGCCGCGTTCGGGGTGGAGGACGGGCACACCCGGTACTTCGCGGAGCGGGGCGGCGCCCTGGGGCGCGTCGGGGCGGGCACGCTGACGGCCGTGTTCCACGTGTTCAAGCACGAGCTGGTGGCCCGTCACATGCCGGCGGTGTGGGAGCGGATGGCGCCGGAGGAGGCGGTGGCCGCGCGGCTGCGCGCCTGCGACGCCGCCCTGCGCAGGATGCTCGGGGAGGACGGCATAACCGCACCCGAGATCGCCGAGGCCGCCGAACTGGCGCTGCGCGCGGCGGAGGCGGGCGAGCGCGCGTCCCGGCCGCTGTACGCCGCCCAGGCCGACCAGCCCGTTCCGGACGCCCCGCACCTGGCCCTCTGGCACGCGGCGACGATGCTCCGCGAGCACCGCGGCGCCGGGCACCTGGCCGCGCTGGCCTCCGCCGGTCTCGACCCCGTCGAGGCGCTGGTCAGCCACGCGGCCGGGCGGGACGGGAGCGCGCTCTCCCGGCGGCTGCTGCGCACCCGCGGGTGGAGCGCGGAGGAGCTGGCGGACGGCGCGCGGCGGCTGCGCGAGCGCGGGCTGTTCACCGCCGACGGGACGCTCACCCCGGCGGGCGCGGAGCTGCGCCGGGACCTGGAGGAGGCCACCGACCGGCTGGACGCCGGGCCGTGGGAGCACCTCGGCGCGAAGGGCACGGAGCGGTTGACGGAGCTGGCCGGGGACCTGGCCGCCAGGATCGCGGCCGCCGGCGGGTCCCCCACGGGCGCACCGCGCGCGGCGGACGGCACCGCCGAGGGGTGAGCCGGGGGCGGCGCGGCCCGCGGTGTCGTAGGTACCTGCGAGAATGCGGAGCGCAGTCCGACAGAGAAAGCGGAGCGTGATCGTGACGGCTACCGGTACGACGGTCGAAGGCAGGATCGCCGAGGAGCTCGGCGTTCAGGAGCGGCAGGTGAAGGCGGCCGTCGACTTGCTCGACGGCGGGGCGACCGTGCCGTTCGTCGCCCGCTACCGCAAGGAGGCGACCGGCGCCCTGGACGACGCGCAGCTGCGCACCCTGGAGGAGCGGCTGCGCTACCTGCGGGAGCTGGAGGAGCGGCGGGCCGCCGTCCTGGAGTCGGTGCGCTCGCAGGGCAAGCTGGACGCCGCGCTGGAGGCGCGGATCCGCGAGGCCGACTCCAAGGCCCGGCTGGAGGACATCTACCTGCCCTTCAAGCCCAAGCGGCGGACGAAGGCGCAGATCGCCCGCGAGGCGGGGCTCGAACCGCTGGCCGAGGGGCTGTTGTCCGACCCGGGCGTCGAACCCCTCGCCGCGGCCGCCGCCTTCGTCGACGCGGACAAGGGCGTCGCCGACCCGGCCGCCGCGCTGGAGGGTGCCCGGGCGATCCTCACCGAGCGGTTCGCGGAGGACGCGGACCTGATCGGCGAGCTGCGCGAGCGGATGTGGACGCGCGGGCGGCTGGCCGCCAAGGTGCGGCCCGGGAAGGAGGAGGCGGGCGCCAAGTTCGCCGACTACTTCGACTTCGCCGAGCCGTTCACCGAGCTGCCCTCGCACCGGGTGCTCGCCATGCTGCGCGGCGAGAAGGAGGAGGTGCTCGACCTCGTCCTGGAGCCGGAGCCGGCCGGTGAGGCGCCGGCGGGCCCGAGTGCGTACGAGCAGGCCGTCGCCCGCCGGTTCGGCGTGGCCGACCGGGGGCGGCCGGGCGACAAGTGGCTGGCCGACACGGTCCGCTGGGCCTGGCGCACCCGCATCCTCGTCCACCTCGGCATCGACCTGCGGCTGCGGCTGCGCCAGGCGGCCGAGGACGAGGCGGTCCGCGTCTTCGCCACCAACCTGCGTGACCTGCTGCTGGCCGCCCCGGCCGGCACCCGCGCCACGATGGGCCTCGACCCGGGCTTCCGTACGGGCGTGAAGGTCGCCGTCGTCGACGCCACCGGCAAGGTCGCGGCCACCGAGACCATCTACCCGCACGTCCCGCAGAACAAGTGGGACGCCTCCCTGGCCACGCTGGCGCGGCTCGCCAAGGAGCACGGGGTGGAGCTCGTCGCCATCGGCAACGGCACGGCCTCCCGGGAGACGGACCGGCTGGCCGCCGACCTGATCGGCCGCCACCCCGAGCTCGGGCTCACCAAGGTGATGGTCTCCGAGGCGGGCGCCTCGGTGTACTCGGCGTCCGCGTTCGCCTCCCAGGAACTGCCCGGGATGGACGTGTCGCTGCGCGGCGCGGTGTCCATCGCGCGGCGGCTCCAGGACCCGCTGGCCGAGCTCGTCAAGATCGACCCCAAGTCGATCGGCGTCGGCCAGTACCAGCACGACCTGTCCGAGGTGAAGCTCTCGCGGTCCCTCGACGCGGTCGTCGAGGACTGCGTCAACGGCGTCGGCGTCGACGTCAACACGGCGTCCGCGCCGCTGCTCTCCCGCGTCTCCGGCATCAGCTCCGGCCTCGCCGACAACATCGTCGCCCACCGCGACGCGAACGGCCCCTTCCGGTCCCGCAAGGCGCTCAAGGACGTGGCCCGGCTCGGCCCCAAGGCGTACGAGCAGTGCGCCGGCTTCCTCCGCATCCGCGGGGGCGACGATCCGCTGGACGGTTCCAGCGTGCACCCCGAGGCGTATCCGGTGGTGCGGGCGATGGCCAAGCGGACGGGGAACGATGTCGCGGCGCTTGTCGGCAACACGGGTGTGCTGCGGTCTTTGCGGCCCGAGGAGTTCGTCGACGAATCGTTCGGTCTGCCGACCGTGACGGACATCCTGCGCGAGCTGGAGAAGCCGGGGCGCGACCCGCGGCCCGCTTTCCGTACGGCTTCCTTCAAGGACGGCGTCGAGAAGATCGGTGACCTGGCGGCGGGGATGATTCTGGAAGGCGTCGTCACGAATGTCGCCGCGTTCGGGGCGTTCGTGGACGTCGGGGTGCATCAGGATGGTCTGGTGCATGTGTCGGCGATGTCGAAGACGTTCGTCAAGGATCCCCGGGACGTGGTGAAACCGGGTGACATCGTGCGGGTGAAGGTGCTCGAAGTCGACATTCCGCGGAAGCGGATTTCTTTGACGTTGCGTCTGGACGATGAGGCTTCCGCTTCTTCCGGCCGGCGGGAGCCGCGTGAGAACCGGCGCGGTGGGGCGCCTCGGCCTCGGCGGGAGGCTTCTCCGCCTGCGGCGGGTGGGGCGATGGCGGATGCGTTGCGGCGTGCGGGGCTCGTGCGGCCGGAGGGCCGCAGGTAGGGAGCCCCAGCCCCGCCCCTTCGCCGTTTCCTGGGGCTGACGCCCCAGACCCCGAAACCGCGCTCCGCGCGGTTGTCCTCAAACGCCGGACGGGCTGGATATAGCCCGTCCGGCGTTTGAGGACGAGCGGCGAAGGGGCGGGACAGGGGCACCCTCACGCCCGCCGGAACTCCGGCACCCGCTTCTCGTGAAGCCACGGCCCGAGCACGTCCTCCACATCCCGCGCCGTGGCGCGCCCCGCATGCGTGAGGAACCCGGGAGTATCCGCACTCCCACCCCGCCGCGCCTCGTGCCACGTCCGCAGCACGCGGAAGAACGCCTCGTCCCCGACGGCCAGTCGAAGAGCGTGCAGGGCGCAGGCCCCCCTCACATACACCCGGTCGTCGAACAGATGCCGCCGCCCAGGATCCGCCATCCGCAGGTTCTGGCGGCGGCCCGCCAGGTCCGCCCGGGAGCGCCGGGCGAGAGTGTCCGCGTCGTCCTCGCCGAGGTGCTCGGACCACAGCCACTCCGCGTACGTGGCGAAGCCCTCGTTGAGCCAGATGTGCTGCCACTCGGCGAGGCTGACGCTGTTGCCGAACCACTGGTGGGCCGTCTCGTGGGCGACGAGCGTCTCCCAGCCGCGCCGACCGTCCATGTGGTTGCGGCCGAAGACGGAGAGGGTCTGGTTCTCGACGGGGGCGGCGAGGTCGGCGTCGACGACGGTGACGCCGTAGGACTCGAAGGGGTAGGGGCCGAAGAGGTCCGTGTAGAGGCGGAGGATGCGGCCCTGGCGGGCGAGGTCGTGGCGGACGCGGTCGGTCAGCCGGGCGGGGCAGGCGACGTGGACCGGTACGGGCGTGCCGTCGGTCTCCCGTTCGGTCCAGGTCTCGCGGTGGAAGCGGCCGGTGTAGAGGGCGGCGAGGTAGCAGGCCATCGGACCGGGGTGGTGGTAGGTCCAGCGGGCGGTGCCGTCCGCCTCCCGGTGGTCGACGAGGGAGCCGTTGGCGAGGGCGTCGTAGCCGGCGGGGACGGTCACCTCGAAGGTGTAGGCGGCCTTGTCGTCGGGCCGGTCGTTGCAGGGGAACCAGGACGGCGCGCCCACCGGCTGGGAAGCGACGAGGGTGCCGTCGTGCTCGTCGCCGGTGCGGTCCCAGCCGATCGGGCCGTACGGCGAGTGGACCGGGCGCGGCCGGCCGCCGTAGCGGATGTCCAGGACGAAGGGGCGGCCCGGTTCGAGCGTACGGTCCGCGGTGATCCGGAGTCTGCCGTCGCGGTGGCGGAAGGGGACCGGGCGGTCGTCCAGGAGGACCTCGTCCACGGAGAGCCTGGCCAAGTCCAGTTCGACGGAGTCCAGAGCGCCGTTGGCCGTCGCCTCGATCCGGGCGCGACCGTCGAGCCGGTGGCGGCGGGGGTCGTAGTCGAGCTCCAGGTGGTAGGCGAGGGTGCGGTGGGCGTACGAGCCGTGGCGCGGGAAGTAGCGCTGGTCGCGCGGCCGGTGGCGGGCACCGCCGCCCACGGCGGCGGCGGTCACCGGGACGGCCAGCGCCGCGAGCAGGACGCGGCGGCTACAGGTGTGTCGTCCCATATGTCGTCCCCTGTCACGCCGCGGCCCGCTGCCCTGCGATCGGGTTGCCCGCCCAGCGGGTGCCCGGCGGTACGGTCTCGCCGCGCATGACGAGGGAGGACGGGGCGATGGCGGTGTGGGCGCCGACGGTGGTGCCCGGGAGCACGATGCCGTGCGGGCCGAGGGAGGCGCCCTCGGCGAGGTGGACGGTGTCCATGCGCATGATCCGGTCGTGGAAGAGGTGGGTCTGGAGGACGCAGCCGCGGTTGACGGTGGCCCCGTCGCCGAGGGTGATGAGGTCCGTCTCCGGCAGCCAGTGGGTGTCGCACCACACGCCCCGGCCGATGCGGACGCCGAGGGTGCGCAGCCACCAGTTGAGCACGGGGGTGCCGGTGAAGGGTCCCGCCAACCAGGGGACGGCGAGGGATTCCACGAAGGTGTCGAAGAGTTCGTTCCGCCAGACGAAGGAGCTCCAGAGCGGGTGTTCGCCGCTCCGGAAGCGGCCCATGAGCAGCCATTTGGCGGCGGTGGCGAGCAGTCCGGCGAGGATGCCGCCGAGGAACAGCAGGGGCGCGGCGACCAGCGCGGCCAGTCCGAGGCCGCCGTGGGTGAGGGCCCACTGCTCGCCGATGAGGACCATGTCGGCCAGGGCGAGGCCGCACATCAGGGGCAGGATCCGGCAGAGTTCGACGCCGGCGCGGGCCAGGACGAGCCGCCGGGGCGGGGCGAAGGTGCGTCCGGCGTCGGCGACGGTGGCGACGCGGGGCAGCGGCATGGCGGGGCGGCCGAGCCAGGAGGTGCCGGGTTCGCTGTGCTCGGGCGCGTCGGAGAGGACGCCGACGAGGCCGTGGTCGGGGACGGACCGGCCGGGGCTGATGATGCCGGAGTTGCCGAGGAAGGCCCGGCGGCCGACGTGCGCGGTGCCCAGGCGGAGCCAGCCGCCGCGCAGTTCGTAGGGGGCGACGAGGGTGTCGTCGGCGAGGAACGCGCCGTCGGCGACGGTGAGCAGGGACGGCATCGGCAGGACGGTGGAGAGTTCGGCTCGGCGGCCGATCCGGGCGCCGAGCATCCGCATCCACACCGGGGTGGCGAGGCTCGCGTAGACCGGGAAGAGGTTGCGCCGGGCACCGTCCAGCAGCCGGGTGATGACCCAGGCGCGCCAGGCGACGCCGCCGCAGGCGGGGTGCAGGCCGGCGCTGACGCCCCGGTTGAGGACGCGGACCGTACCCGCGACGACGAGCATCCAGCAGACCGTGGTGACCGCGGTGAGGACGGGGACGGCGAGCAGCAGGCTCACGGCGACGGAGGTGAGCGAGGCGCTGTCCTTGATCAGCCAGAAGGTGGCGGCGAGGGCGGGCGCGGCGGCGAGGACGGGCAGCAGCGGCAGGCCGAACAGGGCCAGGGCGTAGGCGGCGGACCAGCGCCGGGAGCGCTCGCGGCGGGGCGCGGGCCAGTCGTCGGCGGGACGGACCGGGCCGTTCGGGTGGTGGGCGGCGGCGTCCGGACGGGCGGGGGAACCCACCCAGGTCTCGCCCGCGGGGACGTGGCCGTCGAGGCAGGCGCCGGGCGCGAGTTCGGCGCCCTCGCCGAGGGAGGAGCCGGGCATCAGCATGCTGCGGTGGCCGGCCCGGGAGTCGGCGCCGAGGCGGACCGGGCCGACGTGCAGGGTCTCACCGTCGATCCACCAGCCGGCGATGTCGGCCTCGGGCTCGACGCTGGAGCCGTCGCCGAACTCGGCGAGGCCGGTGACCGGGGGCATGGCGTGGAGGGAGACGTTCCGGCCGGCGGCGCAGCCGAGGGCGCGGGCGTACCAGCGGGCCCAGGGGGTGCCCATGAGGGCGGGCACGCCGAAGGCGGCCACGGTGCGTTCGGCGGTCCAGAGTCGCAGGTGGACGCGGCCGCCGCGCGGGTGGGCGCCGGGGGTGACGCCGTGGGTGAGGACGCGGGCGGCGAGGGCGCCGACCGCGAACCGGCCGGGGGCGCTGAAGAGCAGCAGCCAGGCGAGGGCGATCAGCCACCAGGAGGTGTACGGCGCCCAGACGCGCGGCGCGAAGACGCCGAGCAGGTTGTCGGCGACGGCGAGGCCGGTCAGGACGCGGAGGCCCTGGACGCCGTAGAGGACGGTCTGCACCAGGATCTGCGCGGCGCCGGTGCGGCGGCGCAGCGGGCGGACGGTCCGGCGGGGTCCGGTGTCCTCGACGGGGGTGTCGAGGGAGTCGATGTGCTCGGCCATGTCGCGGAGCACGGTGTGCCGGTAGAGGCCGGCGACGGAGACGCCGGGGTGGTGTTCGCGCAGGGCCGAGGCCATGCGGGCGGCAGTGAGGCTGGTGCCGCCCATGGTGACGAAGTCGGAGTCGGCGCCGGGCCGGGCGCCCAGCAGTTCCTCCCAGAGGTCGGCGAGCCGGCCGGCCGTGCCGTGGAGCTCCTCCACGGGCGCTGCGGCGCCGGTGGTGGGGAGGGGCCAGGGCAGGGCGTCGCGGTCGACCTTGCCGGAGGTGCGGGTGGGCAGGTCGTCGACCTCGGCGAGGACGGGGACGAGCGCGGCGGGCAGCCGTTCGGTGAGCCGGGCGCGGGCGGCGGCGGGGTCGAACGCCGGGCCGGGGACCAGGTAGCCGACGAGCAGCTGGGAGCCGGACGGGGTGGTGCGGACGGCCGCGGCGGCGCCGCGGACGCCGGGCAGCTCGCCGAGGGCGGCATCGATCTCGCCGAGCTCGATGCGCCGGCCGCCCAGTTTGACCTGGTCGTCGGCGCGGCCGGTGAAGACCAGGCCCTCCTCGTCGGCGCGGACGAGGTCGCCGGTGCGGTAGGCGCGGTCGGTGCCGAGGGCCGGGCAGGGTGGAAAGCGGTCGGCGTCCTTGGCAGGGTCGAGGTAGCGGCCGACGCCAACGCCGGCGATCACCAGTTCGCCCTCGGCGCCGTACGGGACGGGCTCGCCGTCCTCGTCGACGACGGCGAGCTCCCAGCCGTCGAGCGGCAGGCCGATGCGGACGGGTGCGCCGGGCTCCATGCGGGCGGCGCAGGCGACGACGGTGGTCTCGGTGGGCCCGTAGGTGTTCCACATCTCGCGGCCGGGGACGGCGAACCGCTCGACGAGGCCGGGCGGGCAGGCCTCGCCGCCGACGATCAGCAGCCGGACCCGGTCCAGGGACTCGCGGGGCCAGAGGGCGGCGAGGGTGGGGACGGTGGAGACGACGGTGACGGCCCGCTCGACGAGCCAGGGGCCGAGCTCGTGGCCGGCTCTGACCAGCGAGCGGGGGGCGGGGACCAGGCAGGCGCCGTGCCGCCAGGCCAGCCACATCTCCTCGCAGGAGGCGTCGAAGGCGACGGAGAGGCCGGCCAGCACCCGGTCACCGGGGCCGAGCGGCTCGTCCTGGAGGAAGAGGGCGGCCTCGGCGTCGGCGAAGGCGGCGGCGCTGCGGTGGGAGACGGCGACGCCCTTGGGGGCGCCGGTGGAGCCGGAGGTGAAGATGATCCAGGCGTCGTCCTCGGGGAGCGGCTGCCGGGGCCCGGCGGCCCCGGGTTTCCGGCGGCCGGGTTCCAGGGATCCGTCACCGGTGAGGACGGCGCAGACCTCGGCCTCGCCGAAGACGGTGGCGGCGCGTTCCTCGGGGTCGTCGGCGTCGACCGGGACGTAGGCGGCGGAGCAGCGGAGGACGGCGAGGATGCCGAGGTAGAGCTCGGCGGTGCCGGAGGGGATCCGGACGCCGACGCGGTCGCCGGGGCCGATGCCGGCCCGGCGCAGCCGCTCGGCCCGGGTCTCGACCTCGGCGCACAGTTCACGGTAGGTGAGGACGCCGGTCTCGGTGTCGAGGGCCGGGACGTCGGGGTGGGTGGCGGCCGTGGCGTCGAGGACGTCGATGAGGGTGCGCTCCCCCGGTGGCGGGGCGCTGCCGTACAGCGCCCGCCCCGCCGGCGGAGCCAGCGGGGTGGGGGTGGAACCGGAGAGTGTCGGGGACATGGCCTTGCGCCTCGTTTCGACGGTGGGGAAGCGGACGCCCCACGGACGTCCGCACCCACAGACGTCGCTCCGCGCCCACGGGTTCGTCAAAGCGTTGCCAACGTTCCGCATATCGAACGCGTGGCGGGGATGCCCCGGGCGCACTCTTTTCCCACGGTACGTGTCGTTTCACCGGAAAACCATGGTTTTCGGCCGGTCGAGCGAGGGTGACGCCTTGGCGAAGAGTTGACCTGCGGCGGAGGTTCTTTTCGGGCGGAAGTTCGCCCGGACGGGGCAGGAAAAGTGGGAACCGGGCGCTCAGCGCTCCATAATGCGGCCGTCCTCGACCATGATCCGCCGCGTGGTGTGCACGGCGTCCAGCATCCGCCGGTCGTGCGTGACCAGCAGCAGGGTGCCGCCGTACGAGGCGAGGGCCGACTCCAGCTGCTCGATGGCCGGCAGGTCGAGGTGGTTGGTGGGCTCGTCGAGCACCAGCAGGTTGACGCCGCGGGCCTGGAGCAGCGCCAGCGCCGCGCGGGTCCGCTCGCCCGGCGAGAGGGTCACGGCGGAGCGCAGCACGTGGTCGGCCTTGAGGCCGAACTTGGCGAGCAGGGTCCGTACGTCGGCGGGCGCCAGCTCGGGGACGGCCGCCCCGAACGCGTCCAGCAGCGTCTCCGTACCGAAGAACAGGGCCCGCGCCTGGTCCACTTCGCCGACGACGACGCCCGGGCCGAGCGCGGCCGAGCCCTCGTCGAGCGGGAGCCGGCCGAGCAGCGCGGCGAGCAGCGTGGACTTCCCGGAGCCGTTGGCGCCGGTCACGGCGACCCGGTCGGCCCAGTCGATCTGGAGGTCCACCGGACCGAGGGTGAAGGAGCCGCGGCGCACGACGGCCTGGCGCAGGGTGGCCACCACGTTCCCCGACCGGGGCGCGGCGGCGATCTCCATCTTGAGCTGCCACTCCTTGCGCGGCTCCTCGACGGTCTCCAGCCGCTCGATGAGCCGCTCGGTCTGCCGGGCCTTGGACGCCTGCTTCTCGCTGGCCTCGATCCGCGTCTTCCGGGTGATCTTGTCGATGTCGTTGGCCTTGCGGCGGGCGTTGCGGACGCCCTTCTCCATCCAGCTCCGCTGGGTGCGGGCGCGGGACTCCAGGGCGGCACGGGTGTCCGCGTACTCCTCGTACGCCTCGCGCGCCTGCCGGCGGGCCCGCTCGCGCTCGTCCAGGTAGGCGCCGTAGCCGCCACCGAAGAGGGTGACCTGCTGCTGGGCGAGGTCCAGCTCCAGCACCTGGTCGACGGTCCGGGCGAGGAACTCGCGGTCGTGGCTGACCAGGACCGTGCCCGCGCGGAGCCCGGTGACGAAGTTCTCCAGGCGCTCCAGGCCGTCCAGGTCGAGGTCGTTGGTGGGCTCGTCGAGCAGGAACACGTCGTACCGGCTGAGCAGCAGCGACGCGAGGCCGGCGCGGGCCGCCTGACCGCCCGACAGGCCGGTCATGGGCCGGTCGAGGCCGACGGTGAGGCCGAGCGAGCCGACGACCTCCTCCGCCCGTTCGTCCAGGTCGGCGGCGCCCAGCGCCAGCCAGCGCTCCAGCGCGACGGCGTACGCGTCGTCCGCTCCCGGGACCTCCGCGGCCAGCGCCTCGGTGGTGCTGTCCAGGGCGGCCTGCGCGGCGGCGACGCCGGTGCGCCGGGCCAGGAACGCGCGCACCGTCTCCCCCGGGCGCCGCTCCGGCTCCTGCGGTAGGTGCCCGACGGTGGCGGTGGGCGGGCTGATCCGCACCGAGCCCTCGTCGGGCTCCGCGAGCCCGGCGAGCATCCGCAGCAGGGTGGACTTCCCCGCGCCGTTGGCCCCGACGAGACCGATCACGTCGCCGGGGGCGACGATGAGGTCGAGCCCGGTGAAGAGGGTGCGGTCGCCGTGGCCGGCGGCGAGGTTCTTGGCGACGAGGGTGGCGTTCATGTCAGGGCCGACTCTATCGGTCCGGGCGGGCGGGCCGGTCGGGCGCGTCCGGCCCCGCGGCCGGTCCGGCGGCAACCGGTCCCGCGGCGTCCGGTCCCGCGGCGTCCGCCACCACGACGCCCTCGAACGTCCGCGCCACCACGTAGGCACCGGGGCCGCCGAAGCCGTCCAGCACGTGCACCCCGCGCTCCAGGCGGCCCGCGAACAGCTCCGCCGTGCGCAGCCGCCGCAGCCGGTCCCGCCGGTAGCCGGTCAGCCGGACGCGGCAGGCGGTGGCGACCTCCACCCGCACGACCCGCCCGTCGGCCCGCAGCGCGGCCAGCCGTGGGCCGGCGGGCGGGTGGACGAGCTGTTCGAGCTGGGCGACGAGCACCGGCAGCAGCGGGGCCGGACGGTCGACGAGCGCCGCGTCGGCGCCGGCGGCCGTGAACGCGGCGCGGCAGGCGGCCCGTTCGGGCCCGCGGACGGCCGGGTCGAAGAGGACGGCACCGTAGCCGCGGAGCTCCTCGGGGGCGGTCCCGGTGGCGTCGCGGGTGACGTCGGCGCCGATCCCGGCCGTCCGGAGCGCCGCCGCGAGGCGGGCGAAGGAGGCGGTGCGCGGGCCGACGAGCAGCACGCGGCGCGGGGCGGGGGCGGGCGGGGTGTCGGCGGTGCGCAGCCGCTCCGCCACCGCCCGGTACTCCTCGGCGCGGAAGCGGAACGGGCCGACTCCGGCCGGGAAGCCGGTGTCCCCGCCCCGCCAGACGAGGTCCCGCCAGACGACGGCCGCCGCACCGTCCCGTTCGACCACGGCGCTCACCTCGCCGCACTCCGGTCCCGTGCAGTCGGGGCAGGCGTAGAGCACGGCCCGCCCGTCCTCCGCCGGATCGCCGCCGTCGGGCAGCGGGCGGCGGCGCGGGCCCGGGACCAGGGCCGCGGGGACGAGGTCGGCGGCGGGCGGCGGGAAGCCGTCGAGCTCCGCCAGCCGCAGCAGCAGCGGCCGGCCGTCGACGGCGAAATCCGTGTACTCGCGGCGCACTTGGCACGCCCGGCCGCCCAGGACACCGCCGGCGCGCGTGGTGTGCGCCAGCCCGAGGGTCGCGTACTCCACTGTCATGTTCCGAGTATTCCCCCGCCACCGGGTAATCCCCGCCCAACCGCCGCCTCGTGTCGGTACCTTCGCTCCATGGTGAGCGATGCGATCGTCGTGGGTTCCGGCGTCATCGGCCTGACCACGGCCGTCGTCCTCGCGGAACGGGGGCTGCGGGTCGAGGTCTGGACGCGGGAGACGGCCGTGCAGACCACGTCCGCGGTGGCCGGGGGCCTGTGGTGGCCGTACCGCGCGGAGCCGGCCCGGGCCGTGGCCGCCTGGTCGCTCGCGTCCCTGCCCGTCATGGCGGCGCTGGCCCGGGACCCGGAGGAGTCGGGCGTGCGCCTGGTGGACGGGCTGCACGCCGGCGCCTCGCCCGGCGAACTGGGCGCGTGGGCGGCCGGTGTGCCCGGACTGCGGGACGCGGCACCGTACGAGATACCGCGGGGCTACGACCGGGCCGTCCGCGCCCGGCTGCCGCTGATCGACATGCCCGTCCACCTCGGCCACCTCCAGCGCCGCCTGGGCAAGGCCGGCGGCACGGTCACCCTCCGTCCGGTGACCGCCCTCGCCGACGCGGGGCGCGCGGCCCCGCTCGTCGTCAACTGCGCCGGGCTGGGGGCCGGCCGGCTCGCCGGCGACCCGGACGTGCACCCGGTGCGGGGGCAGCTCGTCGTCGTGGAGAACCCGGGCGTGCGCGAGTGGTTCACCGCCGCCGAGAACGGGTCCGGCGACCCGGCCTACCTCCTCCCCCAGCCGTACGGGCTGGTCCTCGGCGGGACCGTGCGCGCCCACGCGTGGGACCGGACGCCGGTGCCGTCCCTGGCCCAGGCGATCATCGCCCGCTGCGCCCGGATCCACCCCGGCGTGACCCGGGCCCGCGTGCTGGCGCACCGCGTCGGGCTGCGCCCCGCCCGGCACCGGGTCCGCCTGGAGGCGGGGCGGCTGCCGGGCGGGGCGCGGCTGGTGCACAACTACGGGCACGGCGGGTCCGGGGTCACGGTCTCCTGGGGCTGCGCCGAGGAGGCGGCGGAACTGGCGCTGGGGGACGGCCCGTTGCGGGACGGCTCCTGAGAGCCGTGCGGCTCAGGGCAGCCGCGTGAGCCGCGGCGTCCCCAGCCCGTGCGGGTGGGCGGGCGGCCGGATGCCGCCCTTGCTGGCGCCGCCCTGGGTGGCGCGGACGAATGCCGGGTAGCCGCCGACCAGCGGCAGGTTCGCCGAGGTCGCGGCCAGGTCGAGGGTCAACCGCGGGGTGGTGGAGGCCGGTTCGATCAGTCCGCGGTCGGTGCCCGCGACGATGAGCGCCAGCCGGTGGCCCGCCGGGACGACGTGGTCGGTCGCGGCGAGGTCGAGGGTGATGGTGTAGGGGGTGCCGGGGGTCACGCCCCGGGTGCGCTTGCCGCTCCCCCAGTGGCCGAGGTCGGCCCAGCCGCGGCTGAAGACGGTGTGGTCGACGCGCGCGGTCTTCGCCTCGGTGCGCAGGAAGCAGCCGGTGTCCCCGGGGGTGCCGGCGCCCCAGCAGGTGCGGTCGGCCAGGGTGGTGATGCCCTCGGCGTCGTCGGCGTAGTCGCGGATCGTGTCCGGGCCGAGGTCGACGAGGACGGCCGAGAGGTGGGCGGACGCGGTGGACGGGGTCACCCGCAGCCGGACCGTGGAGGAGCCGGAGAGGCGCAGGTCGCGGGCGAGCGGGCGGGTGACGAAGCCGGCCTTCGACGGGGTGCTCCGGTCGATCGCCGCCGCCCAGTCGTTCTCGCCGAGCGCCGGGTCGTCGGTGAACTCGGCGGTGCTGCCCGGACCGGCGGGCTCCAGACCGAGCACGCCCGGCCCCTGCGCGGATCCCGCCGCCGGGCGCAGGGCGGTGCCCCGGGTGCCGGCGGGCGGCCAGACGCGGTCGGTGGTCCACTGGTCGGGCGCCCGCTCGACGTCCGCCATCGGCTCGCGCTCGACGCCGTTGTCGTAGCCCATCAGGTAGTGGTCGAACCACCGGTGCAGCGTGCGCACCCAGGCGTCGCGCCGGAAGTCGAACGGGTCGACGTGCCCGGTCTGCGACAGCCAGATCTTCCGCTCCACGCCGTTGGCGGCGAGCGCGTCCCACCACTGGCCGAGGTGCTTGGTGCGGACGTTGAGGTCCTGCATGCCGTGCACGGCGAGGACGCTGGCGCGCACGTTGCCCGCGTCGCGGACGTAGTCGCGCTCGCTCCACAGCGGCGTCCGGTCGCCGTTGCGCGGCGCGCCCTCGACCAGCTTCCGCTGGACGTCCTGGCAGCGGGCGCGCGCCTCGGCGCTCTCGACGCGCGACGCGAGGCCGTCGGGGCCGCTGTCGAAGAGGGCGGCGCCCTTGGCGAAGTAGTAGTCGTACCAGGAGCTGATGGCGCCGATGGGGACGATGGTCTTCAGGCCCTCGACGCCGGTGGCGGCCACGCCGTTGGCGACCGTCCCGTCGTAGCTCTTGCCGATCATGCCGACGGAGCCGGTCGTCCAGTCCGCCCGCACCGGCGTGCTCCCGGTGCGCGAACCGTACGCCCGCGCCCGTCCGTTGAGCCAGTCGACGACGGCCTTGGCGGACTGGACGTCCGAGCGCCCGCCGACGTCGACGCAGCCGTCGGAACGGTTCGTTCCGGCGAGGTCGACGAGTACGACGGCGTAGCCGCGCGGCACGAAGTAGTTGTCGTAGAAGAGGGGGAACTGGACGGGCTTCCCCTGTGCGTCGTACGTCTTCTTCTGGCTCTCGTTGCCGCGTCCGCAGCAGGAGTAGTACGGGCTGGCGTCCATGATCACGGGGACGCGGAGGCCCTTCTCGGCGGCCTCGCGGGGCCGGACGATGTCCACGGCCACCCGGTCCGTGCGGCCGGCGCGGGTGGGCGCCTCGACCCAGACGGACTCGCGGACGGCGCGGTCGTAGGAGTAGACGGGTCTGCTCTCGCCGGCGTGTCTCCCCGGTGGCGCGGCCTGGGCCGTGCCCGGGGGTACGGCGAGGGCGGCCAGCAGGGCGGCGAGGGCCGCCAGGACGAACGTGGTCCAGGGTGTGCGGGTGTTCCGCTTGGGTTTCGGCACGGGCGGGAGAGTACGCGCGTCAACTGCCGTGCAGAAGGGGGTGGACGGGAAGAGGCGGCCCCGGGCCGACGGGCCCGGGGCCGCCTCCGCGCCGCCGTGTCAGGTCCGGTCCTCGCCCGTGGCCCGGGCGTAGGCCGTGAAGCCGCCGACCACGGGCAGCTCCGCCGAGCTGCCGCTCAGGTCCACGGTCAGCTTCGGCCGGGACGCCGGGGCGTCGACGTACGGCTTGTCCGTACCGGCCACGATCAGGGCCAGCCGGTGCCCGGCCGGGACGACGTGGTCCGCCGCGCCGAGGTCGAGGGTGATCTCGTACGGCCTGCCGGGCGTGATCTCCCGCCGGGGCGACCCGGCGTAGTGGCCGAGCTCGGCCCAGCCGCGGCTGAAGACGGTCTGCTCCACCTTCTTGGTGGCGGGGACGGCCTTCTTGAAGCAGCCGGTGTCGCCGGGGGTGCCGCCGCCGAAGCACTCCTGCTCGGGGAGGAGGGTGACGCCGCCGCCGTTCTTGTAGTCCCGGATGGTGTCCGGGCCGAGGTCGACGAGGACGGCGGACAGGGTCGCCGAGTCGGTGGTCGGGGTGACCTTCAGCCGCACCGAACCGTGGCCGGACAGCCGCAGTTCTCGGTGGAGGGGCTTGGTGGCGAACGCCGCCTTCGCCGGGGTCGGCCGGTCGGCGTCCGCCGCCCAGTCGAGCTCGCCGAGCGCGGGGTCGTCGGTGAACTCGGCCGTGGTCCCGGCCGCGGCGGGCTCGGTGCCCAGCGTTCCGGCGCCCGCGGCCGGTCCGGCGGCCGGGCGCAGGGTGGTGCCGCGGGTGCCGCTCGGCGGCCAGACCCGGTCGGTCGTCCACTGGCCGGGGGCCCGCTCGACGTCCGCCATCGGCTCGCGCTCGACGCCGTTGTCGTAGTCCATCAGGTAGTGGTCGAACCACCGGTGGAGGGCGGTCACCCACTCCTGGCGGCGGAACTCGAACGGGTCGGTGTGCGCGGCGGTCGAGAGCCAGATCTTGCGCTCGACGCCGTGCTCGGCCAGGCCGTCCCACCACTTGTTGATGTGCTGGGTACGGAGGTTGAGGTCCTGGAGGCCGTAGACGGCGAAGACGCTGGCGCGCACCTTGTCCACGTCGCGGGTGTAGTCGCGCTCGGCCCACATGCCGGTCCAGTCGCCGTTCTTCGGCGAACCGTCGGTCAGCGCGCGCTCGACGGCCTTGCAGCGCGCCTTGGCCTCTTCGGTCTCGACATAGCGGGCGTGGCCGGCGATGCCCTCGGTGGAGTTGGTGGCGGCGCCCTTGTAGAAGTAGTAGCCGTACCAGGAGCTGATGGAGTTGATGGGCACGATGGTCTTCAGGCCCTCGACGCCGGTGGCGGCCACGCCGTTGGCGACCGTCCCGTCGTAGCTCTTGCCGATCATGCCGACGGAGCCGGTGCTCCAGTCGGCGTCGGCCCCGGTGTCCCCGGTGCGCGAGGTGAAGCCGTGCGCCCGGCCGTTGAACCAGTCGACGACCGACCTGGCCGCCGCCACGTCCGACGGGCCGCCGACGTCCGAGCAGCCGTCGGAGCGGTTGGTGCCCGGTTCGTCCACCAGGGCCACGGCGTAGCCGCGCGGCACGAAGTAGTTGTCGTAGTAGAGCGGGAACTGCACGGGCCCGCCCTTGTCGTCGTACTTCTTGACCTGGCTCTCGGGCCCGCGGCCGATGCTCTGGTAGTACGGGCTGGCGTCCATGATCACGGGGACCTTGCGGCCCTGCTCGGCGGCTTCGCGGGGCCGGATGATGTCCACGGCCACCCGGTCCGTGCGCCCGTCGCCGTCGCTGTCCTTCCCCGTCTCGACGTAGACGGTCTCCCGGACGGCCTTGTCGTAGGAGTAGACCGGGGTGCTTCCCGCGGAGTTCCGTGCGGAGGGGGCGGCGTGCGCGGGGGCCGGTGTCGCGAGGAGAGCGGCCAGAAGGGCGGTGGCCGTGGCTGGAACCGTGCGTTTCAAGAAACCACTGTGTTTCAAGAGGCTACTGGTGCGTATGTGACGCATGTTGTTCTTCACGGACGGACGCTAACGCAGCCAACTCCCGCTCTCCAAGCGGTAGATGACGTACCGCAAGGTATGTGGCCGACGCCATGGCGCGCGGCCCGGGGACGTTTTCCGGACACGTCCGCCGTGACGGCCGGATGTCGGTCACATGTCGGCATTCGGCATGGACATTCCCACGGGCCCGGTGAGTGCATAGGCTGCGATCGATCTTCCGCCCCCTACGAGTTGGAGTGTCTCGTGCGTCACAGACTCCTCGTTCCGAGCGCCGCCGCCGCTGCCGCCTTCCTGCTGCTCGCGGTCCCCGCCTCGGCGGCCGACGGCACCCCGGGCGCACCGGGCATCGGGGACTCCTACTACCCCGACGCCGGCAACGGCGGTTACGACGTCTCCCACTACGACCTGCGGCTGAAGTACCAGCCGAAGACGGACCGGCTGGAAGGCACCGCGACCGTCACCGCGACCACGACGCAGGCGCTGTCCCGCTTCAACCTCGATCTGCTGCTGGACGTCAGCGAGGTGCTGGTCAACGGCAAGAAGGCCGCGTTCCGCAAGACCGGCACGCACGAGCTGGAGATCACCCCCGCCGCGGCCCTCCCGCAGGGCAAGCACATCACCGTCGTCGTCCGCTACAGCGGCACCCCCTCCGCGGTGAAGGTGAACGGCTCGTCGGCCTGGCAGCGCACGCCGGACGGCGGCATCGCCGCGCAGGAGCCGGAGTCGGCCGCCTGGTGGTTCCCGAGCAACGACCACCCGCGCGACAAGGCCACGTACGACATCTCGGTCGCCGTCCCCGACGACACCCAGGCGATCAGCAACGGCGTGCTCGCCTCCAAGACCTCCAAGCTCGGCTGGACGCGCTGGAACTGGCGCTCCACCAAGCCGCAGGCGAGCTACCTCACCACGCTGGCCGTCGGCAAGTTCGAGATCACCACGGACACCACGGCCAACGGCCTGCCCGTGATCAACGCCTACAGCAAGGACCTGGGCGACAACCTGGAGCCGGCGAAGGCGAGCGTCGAGCGGAGCGCCGAGGTCATCGACTGGGAGAGCACCGTCTTCGGCCCGTACCCGTTCACGGCCGTCGGCGGCTACGTGCCCAACGTGCCCACGCGGTTCGCCCTGGAGACGCAGACCCGGCCGTTCTACAGCCCCGCGCCCTTCGCCAACGGCGGCAACGTCTCGCTCGTCGTGCACGAGCTGGCCCACCAGTGGTTCGGCGACAGCGTCTCGGTGAAGAACTGGCGGGACATCTGGGTCAACGAGGGCTTCGCCTCCTACGCGCAGTGGCTGTGGTCGGAGAAGGAGGGCGAGGGCACGGCGCAGGAGCTCGCGGACTACACGTACGCGCTCTACCCGGCCGGGGACAAGTTCTGGACGGTCAAGCCGGCCGACCCGGGCGCGGACAAGCAGTTCGACGGCGCCGTCTACCAGCGCGGGGCCGTCGCCCTCCAGGCGCTGCGCAACACGGTCGGCGACAAGGTCTTCTTCGAGACGCTCAAGGGCTGGACGGCGAAGAACCAGTACGGCAACGGGTCGGTCCAGGACTTCGTCGCCCACGCCGAGCAGGTCTCCGGGAAGAAGCTGAAGCCGCTCTTCGACACCTGGCTGTTCACCGCCTCCAAGCCGAGCGCGGCGGAGGCGGCCAAGGCGGGCATCGGCCTGCCGGCGAAGACCGGGGCGAAGGCCCGTACGGGTGCCGCGTCGCTCACCGCCAAGAAGCCGGCGCGACCCGCCTCCTGGCCGAAGATCCAGGACGCCCTCCGCACGCACGGTCACTGACCGGCCGCCGTTCGCGCTGACAGGGCCCGCCGTACCCCCGGCCCCGGTACGGCGGGCCCGCCGCGCGCGCTTCCTCGCAGGCGGTCCGCAGGCGGTCCGCTCTTACAGTGGTGGTGATACACCCCTACTGTTGCACTGCGCGCGTCCGCCGCCGTCGGGCGCGCGCGGCGAGTTCTTCGACGGAGAGCGAGGCACGGGGCATGGCCACGGAGACCGGGGAGCCGGACCTCCTCACCGTCGACGAACTCGCCGCGCGCGCCGGCGTGACCGTCCGCACCATCCGTTTCTACAGCACGCGCGGGCTGCTGCCGCCGCCCGAGCTCGGTCCCCGCCGCGTGGGGCACTACGGGCCCGGGCACCTCTCCCGTCTCGCCCTGATCGAGGAGTTGCAGCACCAGGGCCTCACGCTCGCCGCCATCGAACGCTACCTGCGCCGGCTTCCGGATGATCTGAGCGCGCACGACCTCGCCATCCACCGGGCGGTGGTGGCCTCCTGGGTCCCGGACTGCACGGCGGAGATCACCCACGCCGAGCTGGAGCGCCGCGCGGGCCGCCCGCTGGCCGAGGACGACATCGCCAAGCTCGCCGCCATGGACGTGCTGGAACGGCGGCCGGGGGTTGGGGAGTCGGGGGAGGCCGGGGAGGCGGCCGGGGAGCCCGGGGAGGCGGCCGAGGAGCCCGGGGCCTCGTCCTCGTCCGAGGAGGACCGCTTCCGCGTCGATCCGGGCCTGCTCGCGCTGGGTACGCAGCTGCTGGCCGTCCCCGCGCCTCTCTCCGCGGTCCTCGCCGCGCGTACGGTGCTGCTGGACCACGCCCGGGCCACCGCCGAGGCACTGACCCGGCTGTTCCACGAGGAGGTGTGGGGTCCGTACGAGGCGCGGGAGACCGACCCGGCGGAGGTGGAGGCCATGAAGTCCCTGTCGGCGCACATGCAGCCGCTGGTGGTGCAGGCGCTGGTGACCGCGTTCCAGCGGGCGCTGCGGGAGGAACTGCGGCGGACCTACGGGACGGGCGGGGACGGGAACAGCGGCGGGGACGGGGGCGGGGGCTGAGGTCCCGGCCGGCAGGTTCGAGCGCGGGCCGAGGGGCGTCCGACCGCGGCCCCAGGGCCTCTGCCCTCCCCTCCCCTACCCTCCACCCCATGACTTCACGACTCCCCATGCTCCCGGTGGCAGCGGCCGGCGCCCTGCTCACCGTGCTCGCCTCCGGCCCGGCCGGCGCCGCCGGGCCGGAGTGCGCCGCCGGTCCGGTCGGCGTCTGGTCGGCGACGGTCACGGTCGACGGCATGTCCCCGCACAGCTCCGAGATCGCGTTCGGTGAGGACGGCACCGCCTGCCTCAGCACCCCCGCGAGCACCGGCCGGGGCACCTGGACGGCGAGCGGCGGCGACCGTTTCACGTACCGCGTCAAGGAGGTCTTCACGGGCGACGGAGCCTCCGGCTGGCTGGTGACCGACCAGAAGGCGGTCCGCTCGGGTGCCGTCTTCACCAGCTCGGGCCAGTCGAAGATCTACGACGCCCAGGGGCGGGAGGTGGCCACCAAGCAGGCCGTCATCAAGGCCACCCGGAAGAGCGCCACGGCGCCCGACTGCCACGCCTGACGGCCGCCCCCGGTGACCCGGGCGGATGCCGCCCGGCCGTGCGCCGCCTAGGCTGGAAAACCGGAGCCCGAGGTTTCCCGGTGGCGTGTCCGGACATCCGCGAGACAGGTGATCGCCCGATCATGCCGGATCGCGGCCGGATTACGTCACGCCGGATCACGCGGGATCACGCGGGAACACGCGGGAACACGCCGGATCACGATCCGTGCCCGACACGATCCGTGCCCGAGACGAGCCCGCAACGACAGGGAGGCAACCTCATGAGTGGTGCGAAGTCCGACCGGGAGCAGGCCGCCCGGCTGCCCGAGGGCGACGTCGTGGCCGTCCTGCTGGCGCAGCACGCCCGCATCAGGGAACTCTTCGCCGACGTCAAGGCGGCGGAAGGGGAGCACAAGAAGCAGGCGTTCGACGAGCTGAGGGCGCTGCTGGCCGTGCACGAGACGGCGGAGGAGATGGTCGTCCGGCCGGTGGCCCGCGACACCGCGGGCAAGAAGGAGGCGGACGCCCGCAACGCGGAGGAGGCCGAGGCGAACAAGGTCCTCGCCCGGCTGGAGAAGATGGACGTCGGCAGCCCCGAATTCGACGCGCAGTTGCTCGAGTTCGAGAAGGCCGTGGTGGAACACGCCGAGCACGAGGAACGCGAGGAGTTCCCCACGCTGCGGGCGGGCCGCGACGAGGCCCAGCTCAAGCGCATGGGGACCATGCTCCGCGCGGCCGAGAAGGTCGCCCCCACCCACCCGCACCCGGTGGCGGCCGGTTCCACCGCCGCGCAGTGGAGCGTGGGGCCGATCGCGTCCCTGGTGGACCGGACGAAGGACGCGATCAAGGGAGCCATGGCGCACCACTGACGCCGCTTCGGGACGCCGGGCCGGCGGACGCGTGCACGTCGGCCCGCCGCCCGGCTCAGACGGAGTTCGCCGCGTCCTCGACGAGCCACATCGCCAGGCCCACCGCGGCAAGCATCACCAGCGTCATCTGCACCGCCAGCAACGCCACCGTCTTGCGCCCGGCCGCCACCCGGCCGGCCGGCCCGGGCTCCAGGGACCACTCCCTGATCGTCGCCCGGTGGCCGACGGCCGACAGCGGCCAGAGGAGGAGCAGCGCGGCGCAGCCCGGGACCATCGCCTGCGGCGGGTAGCCGCCCACGACGCCCACCGCGACGAGGGCGGCGAGCCCTGTCACGGCGGACGCGCCGGCCTTCCACCGCGCCCTGCCCGGTGGTCTGAGGGGCAGCCAGAAGGCCAGGTCCACGGCCACCCCCACGGCGAGGGCGGTCCACCAGACGCCGATGGGGAGATGTGCGGCACGCATGGCACTCCCGTCCTCAGGAAACGCGCGACGACCGCACAGCATAGGGAACGCGGCGTCCGGCGCCCGTAAGCGGGGCGGGACCCCGGCCTTCCGGCCGGTCCCCGCCCCTTCAGCCGTCCCCGCCGGTCAGTCCGCGAAGAACTCCCCCCGCTCCGCCTTCTCCAGCAGCAGCCGCGGCGGCGCGAAGCGGTCGCCGTACGCCGCCTGGAGTTCCCGGGCACGCGCGGTGAATCCGGCGGGGCCGCCCTCGTACCCGTTGATGTACTGGACGGCGCCGCCGGTCCAGCCGGGGAAGCCGATGCCGAACAGGGAGCCGATGTTGGCGTCGGCGACCGACGTGAGGACGCCCTCCTCCAGACAGCGGACGGTGTCCAGCGCCTCGGCGAACAGCATCCGCTCCTGGAGTTCCGCCAGGGAGATGCCGTCCGGCTGCGTCGTCCCTCCGAAGTGCTCGGCCAGGCCGGGCCACAGGCCCGTACGCCGGCCGTCCTCGTAGTCGTAGAAGCCGGCGCCGCCCGCCCGTCCGGTGCGCCCGAACTCGTCGACCATCCGGTCGATGACGGCGTCGGCCGGGTGCGGGGTCCAGGTGCCGCCGGCCGCCTCGGTGGCGCGCCGGGCCTCCTCGCGGATGCGGCGCGGCAGGGTGAGGGTGAGCTCGTCCATCAGGGAGAGGACCTTGGCGGGGTAGCCGGCCTGGGCGGCGGCCTGTTCGATGGTGGCGGCGGGGATGCCCTCGCCGAGCATGGCGACGCCCTCGGAGATGAACCGGCCGATGACGCGCGAGGTGAAGAAGCCGCGCGAGTCGTTGACGACGATGGGTGTCTTGCGGAGCTGCCTGACGAGGTCGAAGGCGCGGGCCAGGGCCTCGTCGCCGGTGCGCTCGCCCTTGATGATCTCGATGAGCGGCATCTTGTCGACGGGCGAGAAGAAGTGCAGCCCGACGAAGTCGGCGGCCCGCTCGACGCCCTCGGCGAGCAGGGTGATGGGCAGGGTGGACGTGTTGGAGCAGAGCAGGGCGTCGGGGGCGACGACGTGCTGGATCTCCTGGAAGACCTTGTGCTTGAGGGCCGGGTCCTCGAAGACGGCCTCGATGACGGCGTCGCAGCCGGCGAGGTCGGCCGGGTCGGCGGTGGGGGTGATGCGGGCGAGGAGCGCGTCCCGCTTCTCCTCGGTCGTCCGGCCCTTGGCCAGGGCCTTGGCGAGGAGACCGGCCGAGTACTCCTTGCCCTTGCGGGCGTTGTCGAGCGAGACGTCCTTGAGGACGACGTCGATGCCGGCGCGGGCGCAGGCGTAGGCGATGCCGGCGCCCATCATGCCGGCGCCGAGCACGGCGACCTTGCGGACCTTCCGCTGCTCCGGTCCGGCGGGCCGGCTGCGACCGGCGTTGACCGCCTGGAGGTCGAAGAAGAACGCCTGGATCATGTTCTTGCTCGTCTGCCCGGTGGCCAGGTCCACGAAGTAGCGGGACTCGATCGTCGTGGCGGTCTCGAAGTCGACCTGGGCGCCCTCGACGGCGGCGGCGAGGATGTTGCGGGGCGCGGGGTAGGGGGCGCCCGAGGTCTGCTTGACGAGCGTCGCCGGGAAGGCGGGCAGGTTGGCGGCGAGGGCCGGGTGGGACGGCTTCCCGCCGGGCATCCGGTAGCCGTCGGTGTCCCAGGGCTGTCGGGACTCGGGGTGGGCGAGGACGAACTCCCGTGCCTTTGCGAGGAGTTCCTCGGCGCTGTCCACGACCTCGTGGACGAGCCCGGCCTCCAGCGCCCGCCGGGGGCTGTACTGGGTGCCCTGGACGAGGACCTTCAGCAGCGCGTCCGCGATGCCGAGGAGGCGTACGGTACGGGTGACGCCCCCGCCGCCGGGGAGCAGGCCGAGGGTGACCTCGGGCAGACCGATCTTGGAGCCGGGCGCGTCGAGGGCGATCCGGTGGTGGCAGGCGAGGGCGATCTCGTACCCGCCGCCGAGCGCCGCGCCGTTGAGGGCGGCGACGACCGGGATGCCCAGGGTCTCGATGCGGCGCAGGTCGCGCTTGAGCTCCTGGGTGGCCTCGAACGCGGTCTCCGCGTGCTCGGGCCGGAGCGTGATCAGTTCGCGGAGGTCGCCGCCGGCGAAGAAGGTCTTCTTCGCGGACGTGAAGATCACGCCACGGACGGACTCCCGCTCGGCCTCCAGGCGGTCGGCGACCGCCCGCAGGGACGCCTGGAAGTCGCGGTTCATGGTGTTGGCGGACTGCCGCGGGTCGTCGAGGACGAGGGTGACGACGCCGTCGGCGTCCTGCTCCCAGCGGATCGTCTCGGCGGGGCTGGTGGTACTCGTGCCGGCGGTGCTCATGGTGGTGGTCTCCTGGAGGTCTGGGTGGCGGGTACGGCCGGGGCGGGAAACGGGATCCGGGGCTGCCCGCCGCTCAGAGGCGCTCGACGACGGTGGCGACACCCATGCCGCCGCCCACGCACAGCGTGACCAGCCCGTACCGCTTCCCCTGCCGCTCCAGTTCGTCGACGACCGTGCCCAGGAGCATCGCCCCGGTGGCGCCGAGCGGGTGGCCGAGGGCGATGGCCCCGCCGTTGACGTTGATCTTCTCCAGGCCGATGCCCATGTCGTCGGCGAAGCGCAGCACGACGGCGGCGAACGCCTCGTTCATCTCGACGAGGTCGATGTCGTCGATGGTCAGCCCGGCCTTGGCCAGGGCCTTGCGGCAGGCGGGCGCGGGCCCGGTGAGCATGATGGTCGGCTCGGATCCCGAGACGGCGGCGGAGACGATCCGGGCGCGCGGGGTCAGCCCGTACCGCTCGCCGACCCGCTCGTTGCCGATGGCCACGAGGGCGGCGCCGTCGACGATTCCGGAGGAGTTGCCGGCGTGGTGGACGTGGTCGATCCGCTCCACCCAGTGGTACTTGGCCAGCGCCACGGCGTCGAAGCCGGCCGCCTCGCCGATGCCGGCGAAGGAGGGCTTGAGCTTGGCGAGGGTCTCGGGGGTGGTGCCGGGGCGCAGGTGCTCGTCGCGGTCGAGGACGACCAGGCCGTTGCGATCGCGTACGGGGACGACGGAGCGGTCGAAGCGGCCCTCCTTCCAGGCGCGGGCGGCGTTCTCCTGCGAGCGGGAGGCGAAGGCGTCGACGTCGTGGCGGGTGTAGCCGCCGAGGGTGGCGATGAGGTCGGCGCTGACGCCCTGGGGGACGAAGCCGGTGGCGAAGTTGGTCATGGGGTCGCCGAACCAGGCACCGCCGTCGGAGGCCATGGGCACCCGGGACATGGACTCGACGCCGCCCGCGAGGACGAGGTCCTCCCAGCCCGAACGCACCTTGGCGGCGGCCGTGTTGACGGCTTCGAGGCCGGAGGCACAGAAGCGGTTCTGCTGGACGCCGGCGACGGTCTCGGGCAGCCCCGCGGCGACGGCGGCGATCCGCGCGATGTCCGAGCCCTGCTCGCCGACCGGACTGACGACGCCGAGCACGATGTCGTCGATCGCGGCGGGGTCGAGGTCCGGGAAGCGGCGGCGCAGCTCGTGGAGGAGCCCGACGACGAGGTCGATGGGCTTGGTGCCGTGCAGGGAGCCGTTCGCCTTGCCGCGGCCCCTGGGGGTGCGGATGGCGTCGTAGACGTACGCTTCGGTGCTCAAGGTCGGCAGCCTTCCTGGGGGTGGGTCTCGATGATGCGGTCGGACGGTTCAGGCCGGCGGTATCGGTGTCGGATGGTTCAGGCCGGCGGTGTCGGACGGTTCAGACCGGCGTTCTCGGACGGTTCAGGCCGGCGGTATCGGTGTCGGATGGTTCAGGCCGGCGGTGTCGGACGGTTCAGACCGGCGTTCTCGGACGGTTCAGGCCGGCGGTATCGGTGTCGGATGGTTCAGGCCGGCGGTGTCGGACGGTTCAGACCGGCGTTCTCGGACGGTTCAGGCCGGCGGTGTCGGGCGGTTCAGGCCAGCAGTGAGCGCCCGATGATCTCCTTCATGATCTCGGTCGTACCGCCGTAGATCGTCTGGATCCGGCCGTCGGTGAACGCCCGGGCGACCGGGTACTCGGCCATGTAGCCGTACCCGCCGTGCAGTTGGAGGCACCGGTCGGCGACGCGCTTCTGCAGCTCGGTCGCCCACCACTTGGCCATCGACGCGTGTTCGGCGTCCAGCCGCCCGTCGGTGTGCTCCACCACGCAGCGGTCGACGAAGGCGCGGGTGACGGCGCACTCGGTGGCCATCTCCGCGAGTTCGAAGCGGATGTGCTGGAACCGGGCGAGCGGCCGGCCGAAGGCCTCGCGCTCCTTGACGTACCGCGTGGTGATCTCCACCAGGTGCTCGGCGACGGCCGCGGCGGAGACGGCGATCTGCAACCGCTCCTGCGGCAGGTTGGCCATCAGATGCCCGAACGCACCGTGCAGCTCACCCAGCAGGTTCCCCTTGGGCACGCGGACGTCGTCGAAGAACAGCTCGGCGGTGTCCTGCGACTTCTGCCCGATCTTGGCGAGGTTCCGGCCGCGCTCGAACCCCGGCATGCCGCGTTCGACGACGAGCAGGCTGAGCCCGCGGGCCCCGCCCTCGGGGGTGGTCCGGGCCACGACGATCACGAGGTCGGCGAGGATCCCGTTGGAGATGAACGTCTTGGACCCGTTGAGCAGCCAGTGGTCGCCCTCGTCCACGGCCGTGGTGCGGATCCCCTGGAGGTCGGACCCGGCCCCGGGTTCGGTCATGGCGATGGCGGTGACGGTCTCGCCGGTGCAGAAGCCGGGCAGCCAGCGCCGCTTCTGCTCGTCGGTGGCGAGGGCGGTGAGGTACGGCCCGATGATGTCGTTGTGCAGCCCGGCGGCGAACCCGGCCACGCCCGCGCGGGCGAACTCCTCGGCGAGGACGACGCCGAACCGGAAGTCCGGGGCGCCCCCGCCGCCGTACTCCTCGGGCACGGCGAGCCCGAGCAGCCCCTGCTTGCCGGCCGCCCGCCAGACGTCGCGGGAGACGACGCCGTCCTCCTCCCACCGCTCGTAGTGGGGCGCGACCTCACGGTCGAGGAAGGTCCGCACGGTGCTGCGGAAGGCATCGTGCCGGTCGTCGAAGATCCGTCGCTCCAGCGCTCGCATCACTGCGGCCCCTTCGGTAGAAGTCCGGTCTGGAGAAGCCCGGGAACGTCCCAGTCGCGGGCGACCTCCTCGGTGTGCGCGCCGGGCGGGGCGGGCGGCCGTCGGAGGGAGCCGGGGGTGGCGGAGAAGCGGGGCGCGGGGGCGGGCTGGGTGACGCCGTCGCGCTCGGCGAAGGTGCCGCGGGCGGCGAGGTGCGGGTGGCCGGGGGCCTCGCGCAGCGAGAGCACGGGCGCGACGCAGGCGTCCGTCCCCTCGAACAGGGCCGTCCACTCGGCGCGGGTACGCCCCCGGAACCGCTCGGCGACGAGGTCCCGCAACTCCCCCCACCGCCCCGGATCCTCCCGCGCGGCGGCCTCCGCGCCCTCGATCCCCAGCAGCCGGACGAACTCCCCGTAGAACCGCGGTTCGAGCGCCCCGACGGCCATGTGCCCGCCGTCGGACGTCTCGTAGACGCCGTAGAACGGCGCGCCGCCGTCCAGCAGGTTTCCGCCGCGCCGGTCCTGCCAGGCGCCGGCGGCGAGCATGCCGTGGAGCATGGCGGTGAGGTGGGCGGTGCCGTCGACGATGGCGGCGTCGACGACCTGCCCTGCGCCGCCGGCCCGGGCGCGAAGGAGCGCGGAGAGCACGCCGACGACGAGGTAGAGGGAGCCGCCGGCGTAGTCGCCGAGCAGGTTGGCGGGCGGACAGGGCGGCCCGCCGGCCGGCCCGGTCAGCCCGAGGGCGCCGGTGACGGCGATGTACCCGATGTCGTGCCCGGCCGTCGGTGCCAGCGGCCCGTCCTGCCCCCAGCCGGTCATCCGCCCGTACACCAGCCGGGGGTTGCGCTCCAGACACGGCCCCGGCCCGACCCCGAGCCGCTCGGCGACCCCGGGCCGGTACCCCTCCAGCAGCACGTCGGCCCGCTCGACGAGCCCGAGGACGGCCTCCGCCCCGCCCTCCGCCTTCAGGTCGACGCACACGGAGCGCTTGTTCCGCTGGGTGACGTCCCGCCGCGGCTCTATCCCCAGCCCGGGCCCCCCGGGCCGGTCGACCCGCACCACGTCGGCCCCGAGATCCCCGAGCAGCATCCCGGCGAACGGCCCGGGCCCGATCCCGGCCAGCTCGACGACACGCACACCCGCGAGCGGACCGCCCACCGCATCTGCCATCCGGACCGCTCCCGTGACCGTCGCCTCGATGACTCGCCTCTATGACAAGACCGCTGTAACACTCGTGATGTTAAGAACGTGTTCCACTCTCCACAAGCCCCGGACCCCGGGCGGAAATTGACGGACCCGGCCGACCCCGCGTCGAACTCCCCCGACTCAGCCGTCCAACTCGGCGACAAGCCGCTTGGGAGCGACACACCGGTAGCTCTCCTCCACCCAGTCGCAGAGCAGCTCCACCGGCACGCCCCCGCCGGCCAACGGCACCGACACCCAACCATGCCGGCCCAGCCCGTACGCCGTGGGAGCGGCCCCCGGCACCGCGAGGGCGTGCCCGTGCGCCTCCTCGTCCTTCAGCTTGACGCTGATACCGGTCCCCTCGGCGTTCTCCTCGTCCCCCAGGAACACGAAGATCTTCTTGTTCACCTTCACGACGGCGCTCTCGCCCCACGGAAAGTCCTCGACGGCACCGGGCAGACCGAGAGCGAACGCGCGGACTTTCGCTCTCGCGACGAGGGGTGCGGGGGTGCGGGCCATGGAGTACCTCCGAGGAATTGATCGTTTATAGGTACACGCTAGGCGCGTCGACGTACGGCATCGTCCGACGCATGCGGCGCGCCGGGTCTTCGTCGGCCGCCCCCGATCTCCGGCCCGTCATCGGCCGACGCGATCGCGGCCGCTCGGAGCGTACGCCCGTCCACGGACCCGGTCGCCGCATGACACCGCCGGCGAGCGGGGTAGCCTGCCATCCCCCCTTGCGTCGAGTTTCCGGAAGAGCACGAACGGTGATCATGGAAGATTCCCGCCTCGAACGCCTCAGCTGCCTCGCCGTGTGCGCCGGCGCGGGCGGTCTCGCGCTCGGCCTCGAACAGGCCGGTTTCGATCCCGTGTTGCTCTTGGACAATCGCCCGGTCGCCTGCGAGACCCTGCGCCTGAACCGTCCCCGATGGAACGTTCTCGAAACGGACGTCCTGGATTTCGACCCGGTGGACCACCAGGTGACGTACGACGTCGACCTTTTGGCCGCCGGCCTGCCTCGGGTGAAGGCCGGCGCGGCGGTGGCGCGTGTGGACGACGAGGAGATACGCGTACTCGCGGCGACGATCATGCTCATGCATGGAGTCCGGCCTCGGGCCCTGCTCGTCGAGAACGTGCCGGACCTGGTCTCCAAGCCCGCCTTCGAGCCGGTTCGCGCGTACATCGCGGCGGAATTGCAACACCTCGGATATCGACATCACTGGTTCGTTCTCAATGCGATGGACCACGGGGTGCCCCAGGATCGCAAACAGGGCATCCTCGTGGCCTTGAAGGGGGACGCCATCGAGGACTTCGTCGTTCCGACGCCCGACGCGAAACCGCCGGTCACGGTGGGCGAGGCGTTGGGCGCCTCCATGGCCTCTCGCGGCTGGCCCCACGCGGCCGCGTGGGCAGCGCAGGCCGACCGGGTCGCTCCGACCCTGGTCGGCGGCTCCTGGAACCGCGGTGGGGCCGACCTGGGGCCGACCGGATCGAAGCGTTCCTGGGCCCGCATGCGGGTTAACGGCGGCACCGTCGCCGACGAGCCCCCCGGCCCCGATTTCCCGTGGGAGCCCTCGCTCGACGTCAAGGGCATGGTGTCACTGACCGTCGAGCAGGCGGCGCGGCTGCAGGGCTTTCCCGGCGACTGGCGCTTCGCCGGGCGCAAGACGGCCCGTTACCGGCAGATAGGACACGCCTCGCCGCCTCCCGTGGGCCGGGCCCTCGGGCTCGCGATCCGGGCGGCGTTGCCGGCCCGGGCCTGACCCTCGGGACGCGGGGCGGCGAGGAGGGGAGAGCCGCTCGTCCTCCTCTCCTCGCCGTCACCGCCCGGTACTCACGGAGAGAGCAGGTGGGAGAAGAAGCCGATCGACGGGTCCTCCGGGGTGCCGACGAGGAGGGCCCGGTCGAGCAGGCCGTTGTTGTGCTCGCAGCCGGTCTCCGGCAGCATCACGCAGGCATGGCAGGCGGCCATGTTGGTGCCGCCCACGCCGGAGGTCCCGGTCTCGACGCAGAGCGGGTCGGCGGAGCACCACTCGGCGCGGTGGACGGCCGAGCGCACGGCGGGTACGAGGCGGTCGATCTCGCCCTGTGCCACCAGACCGCCGAGGCTGCCCGCCGAGTCGCTGGTGGCCGTGTAGATCAGTACCCCCGCCATCTCGTCGCCGGAGTAGATCCGCTCCCGGAGCGAGGCGGCCGGGTAACCGGAGTCCAGACTCCACTCGTTGATCATCACGTGTGCGAAGGTGTGCAACAGAACCATGCGCGGGGTGGCGGGAGAGAGCGGGACCCGACCGGGGTCGGATGCCCGCTCGGTGAGGAGCCGCTGGTGCCTGCGGCGCATGTGTTCCACGCGGGCGGCGACGGCCGGCCGCTCGGCCCAGGTGTCGATCCTGTCCTCGTCGAGCCGGAGGAAGACCCCTTCGCCGTGCACCTCCATGGCGGGCAGCCAGTCGGTGGGAGCAAGGGAAAGCTCCGCCTCATGACCTTCCGACGAGGTCTCGGGGTCGATGATCCGCGTGAAGCCCTTGAGGGCACGCACCTCTCGGAGCTTCTTCACCAGCATCGGGCGGGCCAAGCCCGAACCCGACAACGGCGTCGCGTCACCGGTCGGGGGCTCGCACACGAACTGCTCGGTGTGACGACCGGAGTCCTCCGGATTGCCCGCGCACAGACGCTCGTACTCCAGGTCGCGCAGGGCCCGGTAACGCCGTTCCCGATCGATGTCGGAACCGTCGTCCTCTCCGGTGGGGTCCTCCGCCTCCATCGCGGACAGCATGTCCATGACCTGCCCGGCGCTCACCGGCGGGGTGCCGTCGAAGATGTACTTCAGATGGATCTCGATCTCGGCGGGGGTGGAGCAGGCGCGGAGCTCTTCCCAGTGGCCTGCCAGGGACTGGACGCGGGTGTCGCTCCACGGCGGGATCGACAACGCCGAGCGGAGCACCGGCTGCCACACCGAGGAGGAACCGCGCTGCAGGGTCCGGGGCGGTTCGGAGCAGGGGACGTCGGGGGCGTTCCGCAACCAGGGGCGTTTGCCCTCGCAGCGGATGTTCAGGTCCTTGAGGGCACCGCGCCGGAAGGAGCCCTCCATGGACACCTCCGGCACTCCGCAGGAGCACGAGAGCACCACCGAACGGAGCGATGATGTGCGGCCGGAGGACCGCAGGCTCATCCGGCCCCCACAGAAGCCGGCCTCGCCGTCGCCGCGTCGTCCGCGGTGCAGCCACTTCCAGTACGGGAAGTCGGTGATGTGCCCGTCCTCGCACGCCATCACGAAGCGGGAGGGCACCAAGGGCTCCGAACACTCGGCGCACTCGTTGCGTCCGGGTGGTGAGTTGAACCTTCGCACGTGGTCCAGCGCGTGACACTCGGGGCAGTGATGCCACAACGGGAAGCGGCGCACCCGGACGCCGTCACGGCTGTCGTCGGTGGAGGCCGGGGGGAGCCGGAACCGCCGTACGCCCAGGACGCGGGCGAGGCGCGGCTCGTGGATCACGGGAGCCTCGTCACGAGGCCACTGCGTCTCGGCGTCGTCGATGCCGGCGACGATGAACGACTCCTGCTCCACGGCGATCAGGGAACCCACACCGTAGGTGGTGACGGCCTGGGCACGGCGGACGGCGCCGCGGCGGGGCAGGTTGCGGGCCGGTGCGGTGGAGCCGTCGGCGCCCCGTCGGCGGCGGGCGGGGGGCGGGGTCATCGGGATGCCTCCATGAACAGGGCGGACTCGGCGTCGACGTCGCGGAGCGACCACAGGGTCTCCCACGCCTCGACGTCCTCCAGGGCGTCGTTGTAGGACTTGAGCAGCGAGGGGATGCGGCGTCCGCGCTTCGGCTCGTAGTGGAGGCCGCCGTGCCGCTCGGCCTCGTCGTACCACCAGTCGACGAACTCGTCGAAGGCCGCGGCCACGTTGCCGGCCTCCTCGGGAGCCACGGCCTCGACCCGCTCGAGAATCACCGGACGGACGCGCTCCCGGAGCTCGTCGACGAACAGATCGATGTCGCCCGCCGCCTCGTCGGCGCGGGCGGCCGGGATCAGGATGCGCGCCAGGGCGACGATCACCGCGTGCAGACCGCGGTCGCGGGCGCGGGCGGAGAAGGGGGTCACCGAGGTGGACTCGACCTCGCGGTAGAGGGCGGAGTGGAAGTGCTGGAAGTTCTCGTAGTGGGAACGGTCCCGGGAGCGGCCCGCGTTGAGCATCACGGCCACCAGGCCGGGGTGGGCACGGCCCACTCGGCTGGTGGCCTGGATGTACTCCGCGGTGGTCTGGGGCTGTCCCATGACGGCCATCAGGCCGAGCCGGTCCACGTCCACACCGACGGCGATCATGTTCGTGGCCAGGAGCACGTCCACCACGTCGGTGCCGGGCAGCCGGCGCTCGATCTGCTTGAGACGGGCGGGGATGTCGCTGGCGTCGACCCGGCTGGTCAGCTCGGAGTTGTTGCCGACGGCGCGGGGAGCGCAGCCGTCGCGGTCCGCCAGGTGTTCCAGGTGCGCCACGACGTCGTCGTGGACCTGGAGTTCGGCGGCGGACAGCAGGCGCAGGCTGTTGAAGTAGCCGACCAACGTCCAGTACGCGTCGCGGACCTCCGGGGTGGTGTCGGTCCGCATCGCCTGATGCAGCAGGGTGGCGTAAGTGCGGATCAACAGGGTGGACTGGCTGGTGCCGGGGGCGAAGAGTCCCACGTAGCGGCGGGACGCCTTCTCCTCGGCGGGGGTCTCCACGGCGAACCACGAGTCACGGGAGTCGAGGCCGGCGGGCGGGAACTGGCGCACCTCGCGGCGGAACAGGGCCTTGCCCTGCTCGCCGGCGCGGCGGATGGTCGCGGTCGAGGCGATCACCTTGGGACGGTCGGCGAGCACGTCGACGGCCGTCTCGTACAGACCGGTGAGGGTACCCAGAGGGCCCGAGATCAGGTGCAGCTCGTCCTGCACGATCAGTTCCGGGGGCGGAGTGGCGTCCTGCCGGTCCCGGTTGAACAGGGCGGCGGTCTGCGGGCGCCACGGCATCGAGGCGAACTTGTCGACGGTGGCGATCACCAGGGTGGGCCGGGCCCGGTACACGGTCTCGTCGACGAGGTGCACGGGCAGACCGCCGGAGAACGCGCAGCCCGTGCCGGGGCAGCGCACGTCCATCCGAACGGCCTCCCGGTCGACGGAGTAGTGGTGGGCGTCGAGGACGGTCCCGCACCACGGGCAGGCATGCAACTGGACCGGGTTCTCCTTCTGGAGCACCCGCCCGGAACGAGCGGCATCGAGCTGCCGCCCGGCGGCCTCCAGGGAGTTCGGCGTGGCGGACTGTCCCACCCACATGCCCAGGGAGATCTCCTCGTGGCCCAGTTCGGCGGGGTTCGCGCGGCGCATCCGTTCCATGGCGCAGATCAGGATCGCGGCACGCTCGAACTGCTGGAGGGTGAGCAGGCGCAGCGTGTACCGCATCAGGACGGTGACACCGCCGCCCGCCGTCCCGAGCCGCATACGGCGCAGGAAGGTGGTCAGCGCGATCAGGCCCAGGTACGCCTCGGTCTTGCCACCACCGGTGGGGAACCACAGCAGGTCCGACACGCCCCGGTCGGGGTGCTCGGGGTCGTCCACCCCGGCCAGGCACAGGAGGACGAAGGCGATCTGGAACGGTCGCCAACGCGCGGCGGCGAGGTCCGGTTCGCCCAGCCGACCGGACTTGATCCAGGCGCTGCGGGCCCGCTGCATCGCCATCGCCTGGTTGGCGAGCCGGAACGCTCGCATCAGGTCGGGCTTGTCACGCAGCAGGGCGATGCCCTGACGAATCCGGTCCAAAACCTCGTCGCAGGCCGCGACCTGGGCGGAAGCGGCCTCCTCGTACACGCTGCCCGCCAGGGCGGCCGCCTCGGCCCGCTTTCGCTTGATCCACTGGGCGTAATCCGCCGCCAGCCCCTCCAAGGCGACGAGCAGCTCGGCATCGGGGGCCTCGGCGAGGCCCAGCATGGTCAGGGCGCGGTCGTCGATCTCCGGGTTGGAGTCGGTGAGCAGCACCTCGTGGGTGGGTACGAACTCGGTACGCACCTCGGTGACGCCCGCCTTTCGCACTTCGGCGACGCCGACCGGGGCCGGTTCCCAGTCCCACACCGCCGCACAGCCGTGGCCGACGGCGAAGGTCGGGGCGTGCCGGTGGAGCAACCGCCCGGCCTCCCGCTCGGGGTCGGCAGTGGATTGGAGGGCGGGGCGTTCCACGAAGGCGGTCGATCCGTCGGCGGCGCGGACCACGAGGCCGGGCTGGAACAGCGCGAAGGCGTCCTGCAGTTCCCGCTCGCCCACCTTCTGGATGTTGACGAGAGCGACCGTGACGGTGACGGTGCCGGTCTCCGACGACGGGCGGCGCACGTGCACCTCCAACCGGACCGTGCCGTCGACCAGGTCGCGCGAGAAGCCACGTCCCGGCCGCGTCACGTCGACCGTGACGTCCGGCAGGTCCAGCTCCACCCGACACCAGCGCTCTCGCTGGTCGGAGGTGGTGCGGGCCTCACTGCGGCGGGCCGAGACCCTGCGGCCCTCGGCGTCCTCCGGCTCATACACGGCCGCGCGCGCCGAGACCACGATCTCCCGGCACTCGGAGAGATCGACGGCGAAGGTCAGACCGACGGAGGACGGCCGCCGGTCGCCGGTCGTGGGTCGCTCGACGGTCGACCCGGAGTCGTCGAGGCCGTCCCTCCGGGTCTCGTGTTCCACGTCCAAGCCGTTGTGCTCTTCGGCGTCGTCCTGTTGACGACGCCCGGCCTCGGCGTCCGCCGGACGGGGGAACAACACCCCCACGGGGTAGCGAGTGATCGGAGCGTCCTGGTCCAGCACTTCGGCGCGGTCCTCGGCGGAGGCGTCGGCGTCCGGCCCCAGCAGCTCCCGGCGGAGCCGGGCCACCAGGTCCTCGCGGACCGTGTAGTGCGCGGCGTGCCGCCCTGCGTGGATGGTCATTCCTGCTCCTCCTCGGCCCCGGCGGAACGCCGGAACCGTCCGATTCCGCTGATGCGCGGGGCGATCCACACGCCGTGGCCGCCCAGCCCCGCGTTGGCTCCGGCGGCGCTGCTCCCCGCGACCGCTTCCAGGCAGTCGATCCGCAGCCCGACGATCTCCTCGGGCCACTGGATCTCCCAGTTCGGGCCGACCTTCAGGAGCGAGTACAGGTCGCTCCTGAAGGCTTCGGAGGCATCGCCGATCTCCCGCCCCTCGTGCAGCAGTGCGTACCGGGGACTCTCCTCGGGGCCCATGGACAGGGTGTCGCGCAGCCGGAAGGTCACCGCGTCCCCCGGCCGTACGCGCTCCGACAGGTACGTCTGCGTACCCAAGGCGTCGTTCAGGACGTCGGCCGGCTCCAGGGCGCTCACGTCGCCGGGCCGTGCCTCGATGCCGTCGCGACGCCACTTGAGGCTCGGGACTCCCCGGTACCAGCGGCCGGTCGGCCTGTGCTTCCGCAGCGTCACCGTGTCCGGCGCCGCGAGGCGATACAGGTCCTCCCGGGCCCTGGTCATCGCCACGTAGAGCGCGCGTGCCTCGGCGGGCACGTCGAGGTCGTCGGCGCGGCGACGGCGCAGTTCGGTGATGGTCGGCGGGGTGGGCAGCACCACCCTGTCGAACTCCAGGCCCTTGGCGCTGTGCACGGTGGACACGACCAGTCGGGCCGGTTCCGGGTCGGCCAGCTCGTCGGGAAAACGGCGCTCCGCCACCAACCCGCGCAGCCGTGCCACGTCGAGTGTGCCCCGGCCGGTGCCACGCGCCGCCGCCCTCAGCGCCCGCCACACCCGATCCCGGTCGGTGCCCTCGGGCAGCGGCATCCCGCCGAGCAGCTCGCGCAGCCGCTCCTCGGAGAGGGTGGCGGCCTCGGTCCGGCGGAGCAGTCCGGCGACCCAGTACGGCACCGGCCGGTCCTGGAGCGAGCGCCGCAGGACATGCGGTACGCCGTACAGATGCAACCGCTCCGAGACGAGCAGGGCCTGTCGGTTGTCGCGGGTCAGGACGGCGCAGGTACCGGGAAAGGAACGCAGGGTGTCCAGGGTGAACGGGTCGTCGAGCGCTCCCAGGTCGGGCAGGTCGAGCAACAGCTCGCGCAGCTCCCCGTGGAGCCGTTCCGCCGCCGTGTCCGGGCCCTCGGCGGCACTGCCGATGCCCTGCACGGCCGGGCCGAGCGGAAGCGCGGTGCGCGCCTCCGGAGTGACGGCCCGGAAGTTCCGGGTCAGCTTCAGCTCCACCAGGTCGTCGGCGTAGGAGGCGCGCACCCACCGGAGGAAGAGGTCGGTGCGGTCGGCGTACTCCTCCGGGTCCTCGATCTGGAAGTCGTAGATCGCCTGGGCGGAGTCGCCGACCAGGGTGAACCCACAGGAGTCCTGGAGTCGATCGAGCAGCGCCTCCACCATGTCCCGCCGCGCTCCCACGAGGTCCTGCACCTCGTCGACGATCACGTGGGCGGGCGGGCCGGACTCCAGCGAGTCCAGCGCGCCCTTCTCGATCGCCTCGGAGGCGGCTCGGATGCGCTCGTCGAAGGAGAGTGCCGACCACTCCCCCTCCGGGTGGGCCTGCACCAGCAGGGAGTACGCCCAGGAGTCGAACGTCTGCACCCGAACCCGTCTGGCGTGCTCACCGTGCAGGGCGATCCGGTCCCGCAGTTCACGGACGGCGGCTCGCGAGAAGCTGAGGACGAGCAGCTCGGACGCTTCCAGGGCCTCGTCGGGATCGACATGGCCGACAAGCGCGTCCAGGCGACGCACCAGCGTGTGCGTCTTGCCGGCGCCGGCCCCGGCGGTGACCAACAGGCGGGCGTCCCACGGCTGTTCCACGACGGCCTGCTGCTCGGAGGTGAGAACGAGGGCGTCCTCGACGGCGAGGGTCACTTCTTGCCCCACAGGTGCTCGAATCGGGTGAAGGCGAGGGCGGTGTCGAAGTTCCGGATGGTGTCGCGGACGTTCAGGATCAGGCAGGTGTCCTTGCCACCGTTGCGGGGACCACGCAGGCCGCGTCCGATCATCTGCTGGTACACGTTCGGGCTGTAGACGGGCCGGGCGACCACCACCGCGCGGGTGGCGGGGGCGTCGAAGCCCTGGGTGAGGACGCCGTAGTTGGTGAGCACCCGCACCCGACCGTCGCGGAACTCCCGGATCCGGGCGCGCCGGTCGTTGTCGGAGGTGGTGGCGTCCACCGAGGACGCGGAGATGCCGCGATCCTTCAGTCTGGCCGCCAGGTACTTGGCGTGCTCGACCGAGGTGGCGAACACGAGCACCGGCCAGTCCGCGGGCATCGCCGCGACCTCCTCGACGATGCGCAGGCTGCGGTCGTGGTCGTCGGCGAGCCGCTGCTCGGCGGCCTTGGACAGCAGACTGAGCTGCTCGGCGCTCTCCCGCTCCTGGCGGGACAACTCGATGGTGCCGCCGGCGAGTTCCCGGTGCTCGACCTGCGCCAGCACGCCCTCCTTCTGGAGGTACCCGTAAGCGTCGTCGTAGGGGAAGACGCCCTCGTCGAGCCGGCGCGCTCCGAACCGGTTGACCAGGCGGCGGGTCTCCTCCTCGTTGTGGCCGCGGAAGGGGGTGGCGGTGAGGCCGAGCAGGTGGCGTTCCGTCTGGCGCTGGGTCAGGCCGAGCAGACCGAGGATCTTGGTGTAGCGGGGACTGGTCGCGACGTGCGCCTCGTCCACCACGACCAGTGCGGCGTCCCGCAGCCAGGCGTACCGGTCGGTGTCGAGACACACCTGGAGCTTGGCGTCGGTGGCCACGACGAGCTGCGGCCCGTCGACCACCGGGGCGGCCTCGTTCGAGGTCCACAGCCGGTTGATCGTCAGCCGGGTCTGCGCACCGGCCTTCTCCCACACGAACTTCCAGCTCTGTACCGCCTGTTCGCACAGCTCCTCGGTCTGGGCGATCCACAGGATCGGCCCCCTGAGCTCGCCGGCCTGCTTCACCCAGCGGATGACGGCCTCGGCGGTGACGCGCGTCTTGCCGGCGCCGGTCGGCAGCGACAGCATGGCGCGCTGCGGGGCCAGCCGGTCCAGCATCTCGAAGATGTTGAGGGCGAGGCGTTCCTGGTAGTCGTGCAGGCGCGGGAAGTCCCGCGGACCGTCCACCGTCAGGCTCTGGTCGAGGGTCGGCGCCCGGTAGCCGGCGAAGGGTGCGGGCAGGCCGAGGTCGGCGACGAAGGAGACCGCCGCGGAGCCGCCGGTGTAGGACGACGGGGCGTTCGGGAAGCGCTCCTGGATGTCGCGGTTGTGCGTCTTGAGGATGGTGTCGCCGTGGGCGTTGAACGCCATCTGGGCGATGCGGCGCCCGGAGGGCTCCTGCCCGTCCGACTCCTGCCGCTCGGCGTCCATCAGGCCGGCGGGCAGCCGCTCGCACAGGGCCTCCGCCCCGATCAGCAGCTCCAACTTGGCCGTCACGTCCTCGGCCTCACGGATCGCCTTCAGTGCGGACCGGATCTTCTCGTCCTGCTCCTGGCGGGTCTGTGCCTCCAGTACCGCGCGGCAACCGGCCTCTCCCAGTCGCAGGCCCAGCTCGCGGTCCACGGCCCGCAGCGTGCCGAGCCGGTCCAGCGAGTCCAGAACCTTGATCACGTTGCCCTGGCGGGCGCTCTCCAAGGTCTTCGCCCGTACGCCGTGCGGGGTTTTGACCACTTCCTCCAACGAAGAGCACCTCAGCAGGGTGTAGGTGCCGGCGGACGAGCCCATCCGCTGCCGCAGGGTCGGGAACTCCTCGGTCAGCGGAACCGCGTCCACGGTCGACTCGTGCCGGGTCTCGTGGCTGACGACGTCCTTGTGACGCAGCATGCCCCAGGTCTCGACCATGAGCTCGGCGGACTCCCGGTCCGGCATCAGCAGCGCCGGCACTCGCTCGGCTCGCAGCGAGCGGTACTCTTCCGCGCTCGCGGCGACGGCGATCTCACCGTCCTCTCGGGTCTCCCAGGCGTCGCCGATCCGGCAGCGGGTCAGGGAGTCCTCGGGGAAGTCGATCCCCAGTCGGGTCAGCAGGGCGTAGGTCGAACCGACGAAGGCGTCGTCCTCGCTCTCCAAGAGCTTCTCCAAAAGCTGTTCCCACTGCTGGGGACGGACCTTCTCGACACTGTCCGCGAGCTTCAGCTTGCGAGCCTTCTCGGCGCTGATCGAGGCCACCGGAAGCACGTCCCCGTATTCCGACAGCTGCGGGCCCACGGCTTCCTTGAGCGGCTTTACGCCCTGTGACGTCGCCACCCGGCCGTGGTGGGCAAGCATCCAGCGGATCGGTGACGGCGCGGACTGACGGGTGGAGACCTGCGCCCCGATCTGGAGCGTCCAGTTCTCGATCAGCCCTTCCTCGGGGAGCAGCCGCAGGAACGCGGCACGGGCCTCGTCGGAGAGTCGGGGAAGGAGGTGGAGAGGACCGCCGACGGCCGCGCCCTCGATCTTCGTCCGGGCGAGGGTCGGCCGGCTCGCCCGGTCGTCGAGCTTGCGGCAGTACGCCGTGTGCATGGCCTCCCGGTACTCCTCGAACCAGGGTTCCCTCTCCGGCCGATGGCCGACGGTCGGGCGGTCCCGCAAACCGACCTCCCGGAAGAAGCCGGTGTCGTCGGAGTGGAATTCCATGTCCACCGCGACGCCGGGGTCGCTCTGCGCGGTGACCACGGCACCGGGCACCATGCAATCGCGCAGGACGCGGAACTGCCCGTCCGCCGTCCGCACCATGAGCGTTTCCATCGGCGCGGGCACGCGCTTGACCAGCTCGTGGCCGACGACGGAGGCGCCCGCCTGGTGGAACAGGTCCCAGAACCGGGTCCACTCGCGCGGGCCGTAGGAGTCGAAGCCCTCGTCGAGCACGCTCACGAAGCGGCCGCGGACGTCGGCCTCCCGAATGCCGAGCGTGGTGAGGGCCGCGGACAGCGACGGATCATCGGAGAGGGCCCGGTCCACGTAGACGAGCGACTCCCGCAGGCCGTCGTCGTCGGCGCGTCGGAAGACCCGGCCCGGCACGGGGGCGACCATGCCGTGCTCCTCCGTGAGCACGATCCTGGCCTTGCGGGCCTCGGCGGCACAGTCGGCATCCGACTCGATCATGTCGGCGACGATCCGGATCGCGGTCTCGGAAGCCTTGGCGGTGCCGTCGGAGACCAACGCCTCCAGCCACTCGCGGACATCGGCCCGCTGCTGCTTGGTCCGTTCCAGGATGTGCCCGACCTTGCCGGAGCGCAGGGTCGTGGCTTCGACGGACGGGTGCAACCAGTCCTTGGGACGGCCGGAGTACGCGTGCCACTGCCGCAACCAGCGGTTGGTCGCGGTCAAGTCCTTGGACAGGTCGGGGTGGACGCGCAGTTCGCGGGGGTCCCGCAGCACGCCGTCCTGGTCGGGCAGCGACGGACGCTGTGCCGCCGTCTCCCAGATCTGCTCCAGCAAGTGGCGGTCGGCCCAACTGATGGCCTCCCTGGCACGACCGGGCAGCAGGGGCAGGTACGCGGCGGGGTCCTCCGCGGGCGCCAACGCGGGCAGGGAGTCCACCACCAGCCGGGCCGCGACCTGGATCATCTCCGCGTTGAAGGGGGAGGCGTCGAGCAGGTTCTGTCGGTCCTCGTTGGTCTTCCAGGCGCCGTTGAGGATGCCGGTGAGCGACATCTCGTACTTGCTGGGGAAGTACGCCCAGAACTGCCCGCGCCGGCGCGGGCCGACGGGGCTGAGCAGGCCGCTCTCCTCTCGCTTGTAGGCGGGCACGGCCCAGGCGAGGTCGACGGTCAGACGTCCGTGCAGCTCGCCCGCGTCGCGTCGAGCGGCTTCGGTCGGCTCGTGACTGTGGGTGAAGACCTGCCACTGGGAGGCGACCGGCGGCCTGCCGACCCGCTCTTCGTGGATCGTGCACAGGGTGCCGTCCTGCTCGGCGCGGAGCACCCGGCGGGCGATCGGGCGGGGCCGGCGATCCTCCAGGACCACCTGACCCACGTGCGAGGAGAACAGGTGGAAGCCGGACGGGAACTCGTCACGGGCCTCGTGGCCCGCCCCGCCCTGATGTCCGTGCATGTCCTTGCCCAGCCGGTCGGCGGCGCCACGCAGAAGGGGCAGGCGAACCACGGTGGTGGCCCATCCCAGCAACTCGTCCAGCACCGGGTCCGCGAGGCGTTCGGCCTTCTCGTCCAACTCGCGGGCCATGCGCAGCACGGGCGCCTCGAAGTCGTCTCCGTGCCGCTCGCGTACGCCGGGCACGTTCCGGATCAGCTCGTACGACCAGGCCCGGTCGAAGCCGAAACTGCCGCTGCTGCTGAAGAACTCGGGGGTGTCGGTCACCACCAGGACGGACTTCACGCCGACACCGAACCGGCCGATCTGCCCGCCGCGCTTGCGCGACATGCTCATCCGCAAGATGGTTTCCGCGCCCTCGGGGGTCACCGCCTGCCCCTGGTTGGCGCAGTACAGATGGGTGTCGGTGAGCACCACGTGGATCCGCCCGCCGGGGTCGTCACGAATCTCGTCGGCGGCGTTCTGGACCAGCTCGAAGAGCTGACGGTCGCCGTACCCGCCCTGGGTGATACGGCGTTCGCCGTTGGCGTGCTCGGGGATCAGGCCCGGGTCGACGCGGTAGGTCTCCAGAACGCGAAGGGACTGCTCGACGACGGTACGGATCACGGAGGACTGCGGGTCGGCCACGGAGGGTTCCACTTCCGGATGAAGGGCGGACAAGGGCATCTGACGGTCCATTCCGTCAGCGGACGATGTGCAGAGTGATCGTGACCGTGGCGACGCGCTGACGGCCTGTCGGGTTCCGCTTCGGACGGCGGCGGTGCTTCGGGGCCGTGTGGCCGAGCAGGACGTCCCGATAGGAGGCGACCATGCCGTGATCGAGCCCGCCCATGAGACCGAGGTATGCCGCCTGAGCCGCGGGGTCGTCGGCCAGTTCGTCGTACGAGCGGACGATGGCGCGCATCTCGTCAAGCGGGGTCTTCTTCGAGGGCACTGGGGTACCTGCGCTTTCGCTTTCGCGGGAGTTCACGAGGAACACAAGGAAATGGTGCGATGCGGTGCGGTGGGGGAATCCGGTTCGCGCGGGCGATCCGGTCGAAAGAAGGCACAACTGTGCCTGGGAAGGCAGTTGACCCAACTTGCCGGTGGGGCGACTGAGATGAAACCCAATCACGAAACGCTTCCGAAAGGCAAGGGGCAGGCTCCCGGTCGAAATCGACGACAGCCCGGCGGATTTACGGCGCATTTCGTCGCGAAATGGGGCGGAATTGCAAGCTCCGCTTTTCACCACCACGAAGGGCTCCCCCAACGAGGCCCTCACCTGTCAAAGCCCGTTTGACGTGATCTCCGGCCCGTCAACAGCGGTGCGGTACGGTGGCTCTCACCCAAGGGCATCGATCGGAAGCAGGTGGGACGTGGAGGCGGCTGAGGACTTCGGCCCCTGGCTGGCACGCCAGCTCAGGAACGCCGGGAAGAGCCAGACCGACCTGGCCGTGGAACTGGGCATGACCCGAGCCGCCGTCTCCGCCTGGATCGTCGGCCGTTCCGTGCCCCGGGACGAGACGATCCGGCGTATCGCGGAGCTGCTCCACACCGACCTGGAGACCATCCATACCCGCAGCGCCGACGCCCAACTCGGGCTGCCCGTCTCGTGGTACCACCGGCCGGCCCACGACGACGGCGGGCGCGAGTACGGCAACGCCGCCGCGTTCGCCTTCGAGGCCGACGTCTCGGTGCTCGCCCGAGAGGCGACCCAGAACAGCCTGGACGCGCGCCTCGACCCCAGCCGACCCGTGCGGGTCCGATACACCCTGCACGAACTCACCGGCGAGGCTCTCGCCCGCTTCCGCGAGGCCGTCGACTGGGAACGGCTGCTCCCGCACTACGACGCGCTCACCGCCGACGGCGGCCGACAGGACAAGGTCTCGCGCACGATCGCGGCCGGACTGCGGGACATGTACCAGCGGGATCGCCTGGTGCTGCTCCGCGTCGAGGACTACAACGCCACGGGCCTCACCGGCGACGACTACGGCGACGGGCTCTTCGCCGCGGTTGTACGCCGACAGCTCGACAGTCAGAAGAAGGACTCCGGCGCGGGCGGATCCTACGGCCTCGGGAAGGCCACGCTCTGGGCCACCAGTCGCCTCGGCCTCGTGCTGATCAACTCCACCCTCTCCGAGCCCCACGAAGGGCGCACCGAACGTCGTCTGATCGGCCGCCTCGACCTCCCCTGGCGCGAGGTCGACGGCAGGGAGTTCGCGGGCCCGGCCTGGTTCGGCCGTCCCGACCCGAACGCGAAGTCCAGCGACGTGGCTCGTTCCTGGTGGGCGGACGAGGAGACCGTCGAGCGGCTCCACCTCACCCGCGAGAGCGGTGAACCCGGCACGTCCTTCCTCATCGTCGGCGCCCACGACGTCGCCAGCCTGGCGCCCGTCACCGGCGACGAGGACAGTGTCGAAGACGACGACTCCGTCCAGCGGATGCACGCCCGACTCAAGGACGCACTCGGCCGCAACTTCTGGGCCGCGATGACCGAAGGCGGCGGCCACGAGGCGCACCTGAAGGCGTCCGTTCGCACGTACCGCAACGGCGCAATCCTGATCCCCGAGGAGATCGTGGATCCGGCCGACACCCAGCCGTCCCGTACCCGCGCCTTGCGCGCCTTCCTGGAGGGTGACACTGTCGATCGCCTCACCGCTCGGGGCCAGGTCGCGCGCGCGACCGTGCGCCTGAGCGTGCCCCTGCGGGGCGGCGAGGTGCGCAGCGGCGTGCCCCACGAGGCCGTGGTCCTGGTCACCAACGCCGAGGACGATGTCGAGGGTCGCCCCAACCGGCTGGTCTCGATGCGGGGCAATCGCATGACCGTCAAGAACAGCAGTGTCCCCAACATCCCGATCGGCACCAATCCGTTCCAGGCCGTCCTGCTCGTCGGTCGCGCCGCAGGCCCCGACGCCCCCGGCGCCGAGGCCGCCGAGGAGTTCCTCCGCGCCTCCGAGCCTCCCGAGCACAACAAGTGGGGCCAGACCGAGGAACTCCGGCTCGCCTACTCGCCGGCCGCCCACCGCCGCATCGCCACCCTGACCACCCTCGCCAACCAGGCGGTACGCGACCTCGTCGCCGTTCCCCGGGCCAAACGCCGCAACGGCGGGGAGGCGAAGATCGCGAGCCGTCTCAAGGTGGGCGGCACCACGAAGAAGGCCCGCCCCTCCGGCACCGCGATGCCCGAACTGGACAACGTCGACGCACTGATCGACGAGACGGGGGCCTGGTCGGTCACCGTCGACCTGCGCGTCGCGTCGAACGTCGACACGGATCGTCCGATCACACCGGTCGCCAAGTTCGACGTGCGCTCCGGGCCCCGTCCCGCCGCGCCCTGGAAGGAACTCGTCGCCATCAGCGGCTGCGCGGTCGTCGACGGGGCGCTGCGCCTGACTCCCGGCAGCCGCAAGGCCGCCTTCCGCGGTGTCACCGACGTGTCGCGCCACCCCGTCCGGGCCCAACTCACCGGACTCGTCGTCGAACTGCGCAGTGGGAAGGGAGAGCAGGCGTGAAGGTCTACCCCTACCGACGGCTCACCGGCAACGTCTCCTGGCGCGTCGACAGCGCGCAACTCAAGACCGAGGGCGAGCCCTGGGAGGACGTGGAGAGCAAGTACGTCTCCACCGTCGAGCGAGTCGTGGCCCTCGGACCGAACGACGACCGCCCCGACTGGACACAGGCGCGGCTCCGCCTCTCGGCGAACCTGCCGGCCAAGGCGGTGGACGGCGGCAGCCCCTGGCAGGACGTCAAGGTCGTCGCGGTGCTCACCGAACGGGCCACCAATACCCGGACGGCCGTGGAGCTGTCTCCGATCGCCACCGACGGCCGCGAACTGACCGGCGAGCTGTACCTCCATCGATGCGACCTCCTCGACCGCGCCACCTTGGCCGTCCATGTCGTCGCCACCGTGGGCGGCGTGCGCGGCCGAGTGATCGCCACCACCGACGCGGAGTGGTTCGTCGACGTCATCGAGACCGCGCCCTCCCTCGCCCGTGAACTCGACGTCAAGTTGGTCGGCTTCGAGTCCGGCGCGAGCCGGCTGCGGCGCTTCAAGGACTCCCCCTGGGTGGTCGACACCACCGGCAGAATCCCCGCCGTACGCGTCAACACCGACTTCGACGGGCTCGAGGGCCTGATGGGCGGTGAAGGCGGCAACGGCGCGGAGAAGACGGTCCGGGAACTCCTCCTCACCCAGATGTGCTCCGAGGTCTGGACCGCCGTCTTCCACTCCGCCGTCGGCGACCTGGAGATCGAGGAGGACGGCACGCCCCTGTTCCCGCACGGGTGGCAGGGCGAGGTGCTCCGCGCGATGCTCCCTGACATCCACCCCGATCGCGATCCCGAGGACGCCCTTCGCGAGATCCACGCGGCGCGCACCGGAACCTCCGCCACGGGCTGGGGAGAACTCCAACCCCGGATCCACTTCGCCGCCTCGAAGCGCGCGGGCGTCCCCCGGACGCTCTCCACGACCATCCGCGACCTGGAACGCCTCACGCAGGGGGACGACGCATGACCGACCGGCCCAGTTACCTCCCGGAGCACCTCGGGCTGCTTCCCAACGCCGAGGCGGCGGAATTCCTCACCGAAGGGCTGCTCGCCGGTCGCGAGGACACACCGAGCCTCAAACTCAATCGGGTCACCGAGCCGCTGCCGTACACCGACCGGCGCGGCGAACTGCGGCCCGTCCGCGACCTGGTCGAGGACGCCATGGCCTACTGCCGGGCCGGCGGGCTCAAGGCCACCCAGGCCGACGCCTGGCTCGCCCCACGCCTGCACGCCGCGCTCCGACTCACCCGCCGAGAGGCCGCCGACCCCGGTTTCTGGAACTACCTGGCTCTCGGGGTGGCCCCGGACTACGTGGTCTGGCGGCACCTGTCGGACGCCAAAGTGGCGGCCGACCGGTTCCGCGGGCAGTACCACAAGCAGGCCTTCGCCCGCCTGTGGTGGGCGGCCGAGCTCTTCCGCGATGGCTCGGACTACTCCCCCGTCGTCACGGCCTGCGCCAACCAGGACATCATGAACACCGCCCTGCGCATGTCGGTGATCAACCACCGACCCACCGCTCAAGCGATCGTCCGGCTGGTCGCGAAGGGCGTGATCACCACCGGCCGCGAGGTCAACGCCCTCATGGGAGCCGTCAACGCATCGGCGGCGACCCTGATGTACGACGTGATCGCCCCCGACGTCGAGCGCGAGTCCCGCCCGCTCCTCGACTGGATCGCCGAGGCCGAGCACGCGCGTCAGGTCTCACGGCAGGAGCTCCCGGCCGGCCCCGACGAGGAGCCGACGCCCGAGCTCTCCGTGAGCGCGCTGGTGGACTACTTCTCGGACCTCTTCGCGGATGCGCCGGTGCGCGGGCGGGACTTGGATTTGGGCTTGGAGGCTGTCGAGGAGACGGACTGAGCCTCGGGCTCCGGGCAGTCGGGGCCACAGCCGTCCGGGACACCACACCCCTCCTTGCGGAGGGCCTCGTATTTCGCCGAGCCGACCTCGAGCCCGGACCATTTCTCCCGCAGCTTCTCCTCCGGCGGCAGCGGCAGCGCCAGTGCGGCCGCGAGCACGTGCATGCCGAAAAGGGGGGGCACCGCATTGCCCACTTGCTGCGACTGGTCGCCTCCGGACCACGGGTAATCGGGCGGGAAGGTCTGAAGGATGCCGGCTTCCTTGATTTTCAGGTTGCGTCTGTCCTTCTCGTTGCCGTTCCGGGGCAGAACGACATTGCGAGAGACTTTGCCCGTGACAGTGAAGGAGGGCTGCCGGTCCGTGCGAACGCCCCGCTTCTTCGGATCACCGCCGCTGCCGTAATTCGACCTGACCTCGAACGGCCCGCCCGAGTCAAGGGGCCAATGCCCTGTCGCTTCGAAGATCTTCCCCATCGAGACCCAGGAATCAAGCGCCCCATCGGCGCCCTCCGCAGGCAAGAGCTGGTCGTCCGGCCCGCCTTGCGTCGGATTGAGCGGCTTGTAGGTGTGATGTGTGGGGGCGGGAAGCGAAGGAGTGCCGTGTACGGCGAGCCTCGCGATCAGAATCGCACGACGACGGGTCTGAGGGACGCCGTACGCCTCGGTATGCAGCGTCTTGACCTCGGCCACCCGATAGCGCGCCTTGCCCCCGGCGCCGTCAGGCAAGCCGCTTTCCAGGGCGTCCTTGTAGACGTCCCAAAGCGCCTTGACCGCAGGCACCTGCTCCAAGACGATCACGTCGAACGGTCGCCGCTCCCGATTCGGAGAACGGAGAGCCTTGATCGCGTACCGAAGGGGTTCGAGCACCAGAGCAGTTCTGGGATCACCACCCAACTCCTTCAGCCGGTCGTCGATCTCGCCTTCCCCGGCACCCTCCACCAACGCGTGGACAAGCTCTTCGACTTTGTCCAGAGCCTTGCGCCCCGCGCCGCTGCCGGCCACCGAGTACGTCTGGCACGGCGGGCCGCCGGCCAGGACGTTCAGTTCCTTGGGCAGTTCCTCGAACCGGTGCCGGCGCACTGCACTGACATCACCGTGCCAGGTATCGAGCCCCGCCTTGTAACGCGTCTCACAAGCGTCCTTGTCCCACTCGATTCCGAGCGAGGGCACCTCGAGCATGCGCGCAGCCACATCAAGACCACCCGGACCGGCGAAAAGGTCCAAAATGTGCGGTTTTGCGAGGAACGAGGATTTTGCGTCCGAGCTGGCCATGTGGCGGAAGTTTAGCCTGCGGTGATCGGTCTCATCGACGGCCGCGACACTGGCGTCGCGGCCCGCACAACCTACACGGGACGTCGCTCCCGAACCAGGGCGGCGACCCGCTCCGCCGCCTCCGCCGCACTCTCGTGCTCCCAGACCCGGACCGAGAGCCAGCCCGCCTCGGCGAGACGGGCGTCGGTGTCGCGGTCCCGCGTACGGTTCTTCTCGATCTTCTCCCGCCAGAACGAGGCGTTGTTCTTCGGCCATGTCGCATGCTGCGGGCACCCGTGCCAGTAACAACCGTCGACGAAGACCGCGACGCGCGCCGGCCCGAAGACGATGTCGGCCTCGCGGCGCACGCCCTTGAGCGGCCTGCGGTGCACCCGGTAGCGGAGGCCCGCGGCGTGCAGGGTTTTGCGGAGGGCGATCTCGATCTCCGTGTCCCGGCTGCGCTGCTTGCTCATCCGGGCCCGGATCTTGGCGGTGGTCTCCAGGGCAGGCATGGTTCCATTCTGGCGCGGGACGCCTCGCCGAAATCCCCCGTACCGCCGACGCGCGGCCGCCACCTGCGCAAACCTCCTTCGGCGTGCCCCAAGAGAGTGGGCGCCGAAACGACCTTCGACGGCTCATCCCGGGAGCAGCCCACCCGCTTTCAGCAGCCGCCGTGCCGCTCATGGACGTCGGGTCGCCCGCGCGGATCAGGGTCTGGAGGGTGGTGAGGCGGTCCTGTTCGGCGACCGCTTCCGGCCAGCGGGCGGCGCGGGCGTGGGTGTGGAGGCGGGTGTAGGCGGCGGGGTCGACGTTGCCGAGGCCGGCCACGACGCCGTCGGCGCCGATCAGGAGGGCGGCGTCGACGGTGAGTTCGGAGCCGGTGAGCACGGCGAAGTGGTGGTCGAGGCCGCGGTGGCGGAGGGCCAGCAGGAGGTGGCGGAGGGCGTCGAGGTCGCCGCTGCTGTCCTTGAGGCCGGCGAGGGTGCGGTCCTCGGCCAGGTCCAGGAGGACGGCGGGCGGCAGCTTGGTGTGGACGCGGGACGGGATGTCGTAGGCGAGCAGGGGCAGGTCCGTCGCGGCGCGGATGCGGCGGAAGTGGTCGGCCGTCTCGGCGGGGTGGGTGTCCGTGTAGAACGGCGAGGTGGCCACGAGCGCGTCGGCGCCCAGGCCGGCCGCCTCCCGGGCGCGCTCCAGGACGCGCGGGGTGGTCGTGTCGATGACGCCGGCGAGCACGGGGACGCGTCCGGCGGCCGCCTCGACGGTGGTCCGTACGACCGTACGGCGCTGGTCGTCGGTGAGGAAGACGGCCTCCCCGCAGGTCCCGAGGGCGAACAGCGCCGAGGCGCCGCCCTCCAGGACGTGCTCGACGAGCCGGCGCAGGGAGCCGGTGTCCACGGCGCCGTCGGGGGTGAGGGGCGTGCACAGGGGCGGGATGAATCCGGTCGGTCGCACGGGGTCCTCCGGGGTCGGCGGGGTCGGCGGGGTGGCCTGCTGTGGCCTGCCTACCCAGGCGGCGGGTCCGTCAAGTGGCCCGGGCGTCCGTCGGCCGGGTGCTCCGCTCCCGAGTGACGCCTTGGGCCGGGTGGGTGCCGAAGCGGGGGCTTCCCGGGCCGTCGCGGCGCGGGATGCCCGGGAACGGTTCCCGGGCGCCCGCGAGCGGCGACGCGGCCGGCTTCTACGGAGGGGGGCCCGCGAGCAGCACTTCCGCGAGGCCGGTAGCCGGGGTCGCGGTCAGGCCCGTCCGCCGCGGCGCGTCGGCGACCGTGTCCACGGCGTCTCCGGGCGGGTCCCGGTCGCCGAGCGCGGGCAGCGGGAGGAGCGGGCGTACGTGCTCGGCGTGGACGCCCGGGGCGTCGGGGTCGGGCGTCCGGGCGATGTGCGCCGGCTCCGTCCGGGAAGTCCCGGGCCGGCGTGGTGGCCGCCGACGGTGGCCAGGCGGCCGGGGCGCGTCCCGGGGTGGGTGATCAGGTACTCGGTGCCCAGGTCGTCGGGCAGGTTGTGGTGGAGGACCAGAGCCGTGTGGCCGCCGCCGAACGGGATCCGGAAGACGGGCCACCGGTCCCGGTCGCACAACGCGTCGTACGCCGCGTCGGCGACGGCCCCTTCGACGTCGAACCGTTCCGGGACGGGGTCGTAGTCCTCCGTCCCGCTCAGCCACATCAGGTAGGCCGCCCAGAAGCCCGGCAGCGCCGGCAGTGCCGGCAGGTTTTCGCCCTCGACGGCGGGGCGTCCTCGAACCCGCCCGTCGGCCCGGTGTGGGTCAGGATGGGCCCAGGCTGTCGACCGCCTCCGCCAGGGCCCGCCGGCAGAGGGCGTCCGCGGCGCGTGTGGTCTCCGGGAGGCGGTAGTTCCGGGCCAGGTCCAGGACGTGGGCGCAGGCGCGGTCCAGGGTGACGCGGTGGCCGACGGAGACGTAGACCGGTTTGACGGCCTCCCGGGTGCGGAGGGCGCGGCCGACCTCCTCGTCGCCGTCCAGCAGGGGCGCCGAGTCGCCCCGGGCGGGGCCGGGGGGTGCGTGGCGGAAGGTGAACGGGTTCTTCGCGACCCCGATCGTCGGCAGTCCCGTCAGCACGCCCAGGTGGGCCGCGAGGCCGAAGCGGCGGGGGTGGGCGAGGCCGTAGCCGTCGCAGACGACGAGGTCCGGGGTGAGGGGCAGCCGGCCGAGGGCGGCGAGGACCGTCGGGATCTCGCGGAAGGCGAGCAGGCCGGGGACGTAGGGGAACGCCACCCGGCCGACGGCGGTGGCCTCCGCGACGACGCGCAGGGTGCGGGTGTCCAGCGCGACGGCCGCGGCGGCGACGAGGTCGCGGTCGTCGTCGTAGGCGACGTCGACGCCCACGGCGGTCAGTCGGGCGCCGGGTGCGGGGCCGGGTTCGCCGAGGATCACGCGCTCCCGGAGCGCGTTCTGGACGGCGAGCGCCTCCGCCTCGGTGGTGGGCCAGCCGGGGGGCGGTTCACCGGTCGGGGCGGCCGTCGCGTCGCCGGTCGTGCCACTGGCCGGGACGGCGGTCGCGTCGCCGGTCGCGTCATCAGTCGTGTGGTTCATGGCGAGGACACCGTACGGGACGGGCGCCCGGGCCGTAGCCTGTGATCATGTTCGTACTGGAGCTGACCTACATCGCGCCGCTCGACCGCGTGGAAGCCGCGCACGCCGAACACCTCGCCTGGCTGGACGCGCACTACGCGTCGGGGGTGTTCCTCGCCTCCGGGCGCAAGGTGCCCCGGGACGGCGGGATCATCCTCGCGGTCGGCGACGACCGGGCGAAGATGGAGGAGATCACGCGGAGCGATCCGTTCACGGTGGCGGGGGTGTGCGAGTACTCGATCACCGAGTTCGTCCCCACCAAGACGGCTCCGGCGCTGGAGGAGTACCGGCAGCAACGGCCCCCGTCCTGAGTCGGGGACGGAGGGGACGGAGGAGACGGAGGGGACGACGGAGAGGCAAGGGACGGAGGGGTGGCGGAGGGCCGTCCCGGGCCCAACACGCGCCCTCCGTACCGCGGTTGCCCTGCCGCACGATCACCGGTGTTACTCCTGCGGCGACGGAGACGGCAGAGATGACAGGGGCATCAGGGGCGTCAGGCAACGGAAGACTGTTACGCGTGAACCCTCACTCTTGGCGGAAGTGCTTGCCTTCGTAGGCATAGAGACGAAATGCCCTGTTCATTCAAGGGCCGTGACGCATCTCACGCTCGAATCCAGCACTGAGTCCCGCGATCCTCCGTCTCACCCTGCGGAGTGCCACGGACCCCACCATCGGGAAGACCAACCAACCGCAAGGGAGAAGGCGTTGCCCACCGTCATCGACCAGGCCGTCCAGGCCCGACTCATCGCGTCCTCCCCCCAGACCCGTTCCGTCCCCGCCCATCTCCGGTACCAGCGCGCCGACCCCTTCGCCGTGCGCATCGCCTTCCCGCCGGCCGCCTCGCTCGACGGCGCCGAGGTCGAGTGGGCATTCGCCCGCGAGCTGCTGGCGGGCGGGCTCCTGTCTCCCTCGGGCGGCGGCGACGTCCGGGTCTGGCCATGCGGACCGGAGCGGACCGTCCTGGAGTTCCACGCACCGGAGGGCGTGGCGATGGTGCAGATCGACACCGCCGAACTGCGCGGATTCCTGGCCCGTTCGTACGCGCTGGTGCCGGTGGGCGGCGAGGCCGGCTGCCTCGACGTCGACGGGGGTGTCGAGGCGCTGCTGCGTCAGCTGTGAATACCGACCGGTCGGATTGGTGTTCGACGGGCATGGTCGGGGGCGGTATCGCGGGACGGAGCGGGGCGGGATCGTCCGGTTTGGGCAGCGGTCGCCGGGGGCTTCCGGGGGCGCGAGGGGTCGCGCGTCCGGAAGCTTCCGGCGGCTCCGGCGGCTTTCGCGGGGCCCTCTGCGCCCCTCTCTCCGCTACGCGTTCCCGGCGCGGGCGCGGGAGGCGAGGATCTCCGCCTCGGCCGCCGCGCGGTCGGCCCAGCAGGCGTTGTCGACGGACTTGCCCGGCTCCAGTTCCTTGTAGACCTCGAAGAAGTGCTGGATCTCCAGCCGGTCGTACTCCGGAAGGTGGCGCAGGTCGCGCAGGTGCTCGTGGCGGGGGTCGGTGGCGGGCACGCACAGCACCTTGTCGTCCTCGCCCTGTTCGTCCCGCATCCGGAACATGCCGATCGCCCGGCAGCGCACCACCACCCCGGGGAACGTGGGGTCCCCGGCCAGGACGAGGGCGTCCAGCGGCTGCCCGTCGGCGCCCAGGGTGCCGTCCACATAGCCGTAGTCGGCGGGGTACCGGGTGGACGTGAAGAGCAGCCGGTCCAGCCGGATGCGCCCGAGCCGGTGGTCCATCTCGTACTTGTTGCGGCTGCCTTGCGGGATCTCCACGACGACGTCGAAGTCCACGGGCGCTCCTCGGTAGACGGCGGCGCGTCGGCTCTGACGCGGCCGGCACCCATGGTGGCGCCGCCGGCGCACGGGCACCACGGTGCGGTTCCGGCCCCTCCGGGCCTGGCGCGGCCTGGCGAGCGGCCACCCCCGCCGCCCCGGCTTGTCCCCGCCGCCCCGGCCATCCCCGGCCGCCGTCAGCCGCCGCCAGCTCGTCCGAGCCGTCAACCCGCCCGGGATCTCAACCCGCCCGGGACCGCTGTCGTGACGACGACACCAGGCACCGCCGCCCGGACCGGGTGACGGGCCGTCGGCCCGGTCCGGGCGGCGGTTCAGAAAGCGGCCCGGACAGCGGTTCGGACAGCCGGTGCGCGCCGGTCGCCAGTATCGATCCCGATCCCGCGCCCGGGGCATCCCCGGGCCCGCCCGGCGGCGACGGTTCCGCCGGCACTCGGCCCTCCCGCCGCTGGGCGACGACACGGGCCGGCGCCGCCTCCGGGGCGCGGGCGCCTTCTCCTACACCCGCGCCCCGGAACGTCAGGACGACCACGCCGCCCGCCGCCGCGGCGCCCGCCAGCCCGGCGAGCACCCCGCCCGTCAGGCCGTACCGGAACGCCTCGCCCAGGCAGCAGACCCCCACGGCCGCGGCCACGACGGGGTTGACGACCGTGACGGTGGCCAGCGGTGCGGCGAGGCCCGCGCCGCGGTAGGACGCCTGGGAGAGCAGCATGCCCGCCGAGGCCAGGACCGCCGTCACGGCGAGCGTCGGGAGGAGCGCTCCCGTCCGGTGCGCGGTGATGTCCTCGGCGGCGGCCTTGGTGAAGACCGAGCCCATGCCGAAGGCGACGCCCGCCGCCGTGGCCAGCAGGACGCCGCGGACGACGGGCCGGCGCGCCCGGCGGGCGATGAGGGCCGTCAGTGCCACGGCGGCACCCATCGTCGCGGCGAGCAGCGGCCGTTCGCCGGCGGGGAGGGACTCGGTGCGGGGCGGTCCGGTGAGCGCCAGCAGCCCGGCGAGGCCGCCGGTGGCCAGCAGGGCCCCGCGGTAGCCGGCGGCGCCGACCGGCCGGTGCGCGAAGACGGCCGCCATGGGGAGCGCGAAGACGATCGTGAGCGCCCCCATCGGCTGCACCAGGCTCAACGGCCCCCAGGCCAGCGCCAGGACGTGCAGTCCGGCGCCCAGGCCGGTGAGGGCCACCGCGCCCCACCAGGCTCCGCTGCGCAGCGGCCCGCGGACCCCGCCGCCGGCTGTCGCGGCGACCCGCTCCTGCACGATGGCCGCCGCCGCGTAGCAGACGGCGGACACCAGGCAGAGCAGTACCGAGAGCGCCAGAAAGCTCACGGGGTGCCCCTGTGGTCCGTACCGTCGTCCTTCATACCTTCCACGATGCCCCGCCCCGCGCGCTGCGTCGTCGTCCCTGGGAACGGGGTTGTCCGTACTCCCAAAGGAGTACGGCTGTGCGGTGGGCCGACGGTGCGGGCCGGACCGGCCTTCCGGCGGGGTGCGGGCGAGCGCTCCGCGTGATCCGCGTTCGGCAACCGCCCGGAGGCGCGCTTACCCGGCGCGCGTAATTCCTCTACGTCCTCACCCTGCCGACCTGCCGGAATCCCCGGAAGTCCGCCCTGTCCGGAAAAACCGTTGTGCGACTTCCGATCCCGTGACGTCTTTAGGAGCCACAAAATGGAAATAGGTCACATTTACGGGGGGAAGCTCAATGTCCGGCACGCGTGAAGTTTGGCATGTGCACATGTTCGACGGAATCGAACGGAAACGTCCGCGCGTCCTGGTGCTGGGGGCCGGCGTGGCGGGGCTGACCACCGCCTACGAGCTGGAGCGCCGCGGCTTCCGGGTGGAGGTGATCGAGGGCAACACGCGTATCGGCGGGCGCGTCCTCACCCACCGTTTCGGCACCGGACCGAACGCCCCGGCGGTGGAGCTGGGCGCCATGCGCATTCCGGCGCACCACCGCCTCACCCTCGAATACATCGACCGGATGGGACTCACGGGAAAACTGCGCAGGTTCACGACGCTCCTCTCCGAGGAGAACGCCTTTCTGCGCGTCCCTTCGGGTTTCGTCCGCGTCCGGGACGCCGCCGGGCCGCTGTGCGCGAACTTCCGCGCCGAGCTCGCGCTGCGCGGCGGGGAGCGCCGGTACGACGCCCCGACCATCGTCTTCGGCGCCTGGCTGACCGCCGTCGTCGACGCCACCGCCCCGCCCGAGCTGCGGCTGGCGCTCCGCGACGACCTGCACCGCCAGCTCCTCGACCTGGTCGCCCGCCTCGACGCGGCGCCCCACCTGCGCGGCCCGGCCCGCGACCGGATCGACCTGCACGCGCTGTTCACCGCCCACCCGGAGATCCGCACGGGGTGCAGCGGGCGCCTCAACAGCTTCCTGGACGACATCCTCACCGAGACCAGCCCCGCCCTGCTCCGCCTGGAGGGCGGCATGGACCAGCTGCCGCGCATGCTCGCCGGCCGGCTCAAGGGACGCCTCGGCTGCGGCCGGCGCGTCGTCGGCATCGACGTCCGGGACGACGGCGTGCTCGTCCGCGTCCGCGCTGGGGCGCGCACCACGGCGCTGCACGCCGACTTCGCCGTCTGCACCCTGCCCTTCCCCGCGCTCCGGCGGCTGCGCCTCAGCGGCCTCGACGACGACAAGCGCGCCGTGCTGGAGGACGTCGTCTACTGCCCGGCGACCAAGGTGGCCCTCCACTGCCGCGAGCCCTTCTGGCGGGACGAGGGCATCCGGGGCGGTGCGTCGTTCACGGGAGGGCTGATACGCCAGACCTACTACCCCGCCGTGGACTGCCCCGGCGACGGACCCGTCGTGGACGGCGGTTCCGTCGCGGACGGCGGTTCCGCTGCGAACGGCGGTTCCGCTGCGAACGGCGGTTCCGCTGCGAACGGCGGTTCCGCCGCGGACAACGGTCCCTTCGCGGACACGCACCTCACGGCAGGCGGCCCGCCCGGCCGCGGTGCCGCGCTGCTCGCCAGCTACACCATCGGCGACGAGGCCGAGCGGCTCGGCCGGCTGCCGGCCCGCCGGCGGCACCGCCTCGTCCTCGACGAGCTCGCCGCCGCCCATCCCCCGCTCCGGCGGCCCGGCATGGTGCTGGGCGCGGCGAGCGCCGTCTGGGGGCTGTCGCGCTGGAGCGGCGGCTGCGCCACCCGCTGGGGCAGGTCGGCGGCCGAGTGCGAGATGGAACGGCTGCGCGCGGCCCGCCCGGCCGGCCGGCTGTTCTTCGCGGGCGAGCACTGCTCCACGGCGCCCGCCTGGATCGAGGGCGCCATCGAGTCCGCGCTGCACGCCGTCCACCAGGTCGTCCACTACGCGCCGCCGGCCCGCGTCCTGAACGCACCGGGCCGGCGGGGGCGGGCGGGGGCCCTGCGGTGAGCGTGTTCGATCTGCCCCGGCTGCACTTCGCCGGCGTCGCGACCACCCGGCTGCCCACCGGGCCGCGCAACGGCCTGACCGACCTGGCGGGTCCCCGCGCCCTCGTCGACGACGGCCCGGAGCCCGTCCCGTTCCCCGCCGGCCGGCCGGCCGGCGAGTACCACGCCTGGCTGCGCCGCCGCGGCCCCCGCCACGACGCGCGCGGACGCCTCCGCCCGGACGGCGAGTTCAGCATGGCGGCGGGCTGGAACCTCGACGGGAACGGGCACTTCCTCTTCGATGCGCGCGTCACCGCCGTCCAAGGCCAGGACGGGCGGACGGACACGAAGGATTCGCTGGTCGGGCGCGCCGTGGACGTCTGGGGCCACTACAACCCGTATCTGCGCACCACCGTCAACCGGGCCCGGGTCTTCGACCTCGACCCCGCGTCGCGGTGGACCACCGCCCTGATGACGGGCCGGTTCGGCGTCGGCAGACTCGGCCGCTCGCACGACGACGGGTACCTGTTCACCGGGGGCGTCACCGGCTTCCAGCCGCCGCGCTGGGTGCAGTTCGGGCGGATCCTGGACGTCGGCGAGCACGTCCTCGCCGGACAGCTGCGGTACGCCGCCGTGCACCAGTTCGCGTTGGTCCGGGAGGACGCGGAGTGGTGGCGCGACGGGGTCCGCTCCCCCGCCGCGGAGGCCCTGCGGTCGGTGGTCACCGAGGGCGGCGCGGACGGCCTCGTCGTCCGGTTCGCGCTGGACGCCATGAGCAGCCCGGTGGTCCCCGACGCCCCCAGCCACTGGCGCGTCCGTGGCACCGTCGCCCCTTGGTACGCGCACGAGCTGCGCACTTATCCGGCGGGGCGACTGCTGGAGCCGGTCCCCGGAAGCCCGTTGCGCCACCTGACGGTGCGGCTGACGGATGACCGGGCGGTGCTCGACATGATCACCGCGGTCCCGGTCACCCGCCGGGCGGAACGAGCCGGTCCGGGGCCCCTGCACGCCCTCGGCCCGCCCCTGGACCTGGGCGACCTGGAGCTGCGGACGGCGTCGGGGGCGCTCGTCGCCCGGCTGCCCGCCGGCGCGTACCCCTCCGACGCGACGTCGGGGCTCGTCACCGCGGCCCGGGTCCCCGGCCGTCCGGAGGTTGCGGACGAGCGGCTGTTCCTGACCCGGACGGCACCCGGCGGGCGGCGGCGGGTGCTGCTGGCCGAGCGGGAGGCCGTCGTGCAGTCGGACGACGCGTTGGTGGTGCTGCACCATCGGGACCGCGCGCGCGGCGCCGACCACGCCGTCCGAGTGCGCGTGCGCTCGTTCGTACGCGGGCGCCCCGCGCCCGTGGAGGTGCGCGTACGCCAGTACTACAACCCCCGCGCACTCCCCGCCGACCGCACGGCGGGCGCGCCGGGCGCGCGCTGCGCCGACGCGGTGGTGCTGGGCATGCGGGCGGGGCGGGGTGAGGGAGCCGGGCAGGCCGAGGGGGCGGGCTCCCAGCCGGGCGCCCGTTCCGACGGCAGGCGGGGCGCGGGGCCGGGTGCCAGGCAGGACGCCGGACCGGGCGCCGGCCGCGGTGACGCGACGGGTAGAACAGGCGGCAGCGCAGGCAGCACAGGCAGCGCAGGCAGCGCAGGCAGCGCAGGCAGCGCAGGCAGCGCAGGCAGCGCAGGCAGCGCAGGCAGCGCAGGCAGCGCAGGCAGCGCAGGCAGCGGACCGAACGACCGGGTTGGCGGGTCGGGTAGCGCACCAAGCGCTCGAACGGGCAGCGCGCGCCCGGCGCTCGCGCCCGTACCAGTGCCGGCGCCCACGCCCTCACCCGCACCACCGACCACGCCCCGATCGGCTTCCCCCACCACCCCCACCCCCACGCCCACACCCGCCCCCACCCCAGCACCGTACGCACCCGAGTGCACCCTCACCACCGACCCCCGCGGCCACGGCGAGCTCATCCTCCGCGGCGACCGCGCCGGCACCTGCCGGGTGCTGCTGTCGACCGGCGGCGCCGACGCCCCGGGCACCGACCCCCGCGCGCCCGGCTCCGCCTGGACCGCGTACGACGACGCGGACGCGCTCGGCTTCTGGGCGGGTGCGGGCGCCCTCGCCGTCCGTGTCCTGCCCGACGACTGGCACCTCGACGCGATCCCCCGCGAGGACGTGGACTTCGCCCTCCTCCACCGGGAGGTCTTCGCCTACTACGAGCAGGTCTCCACCTTCATGAAGTCCGAGGTCTTCAGCCTCGCCGACCGCTGCAAGGTCGAGACCTACGCCGAGCTCGCGTGGCAGATGTGCGACCCGCGCAACAAGGACCGCACGTACTACATGCCGCCCACCCGGGACCTCACCGACCCCAAGGCCCGACTCCTCCTCGCCTACCTCCGCAACCAGCAGGCCAGGACCCGCCCGCCGCTCACCGTCCCCGCTCCACCACCCGAGCCGCCGGCGATCACCACGCGGGGCCGGCTGTGGGCCGTCCTCAAACAGGCGGCGACCCTCGAACTGGCGGTGATGCTCCAGTACTTGTACGCCGCGTTCTCCCTGCCCACGCACGGCGCGGGCCGCGTCCTCGTCCGGCGCGGCCTGTGGACGCCGCGCCAGCTGGAGCTGGTCTGCGGCCAGGGCGGGGCGACGCTCGACGACGGGATCCGCGGCGCCCTGCTGACCGTCGCCCGCGAGGAGATGATCCACTTCCTCCTGGTCAACAACATCATCACGGCCATCGGCGAACCGTTCCACGTTCCCGTGATCGACTTCGGCACGCTCAACGGGCGGCTGCCCGTCCCCCTGGACTTCGCCCTGGAAGGGCTGAGCATCGGCAGCGTCCAGCGGTACATCGCCGTCGAGCGGCCCGCCGGCCTCACCCCCGAACTGCGGCGCGCGGAATCGCCACCCGGCCCGGCCGCGCCGCGCGCCGGCGCCTGGGGTTCGATCAGCGAGCTGTACGCGGCCATCAGGGAGGGGCTGCGGCGCGTCCCGGACCTGTTCCTGGTGGAGAAGGGCCGCGGCGGCGGCGAACACCACCTCTTCCTGCGGGAGTCCGTCAACACCGCGCACCCGGACTACCAGCTGGAGGTCGACGACCTCTCCAGCGCGCTGTTCGCCGTCGACCTCATCACCGAACAGGGCGAGGGCGCCCCGGGCACCCCACCCCCTCCCGGCGCCCCACCCCCTCCCGGTACCCCAGCCCCTCCCCCACCAGAGACATCGCACTTCGAGACGTTCCTGCGGATCGGCGAACTCCTCACCACCGAGCGCGCCCCCGGACCGCACGGCCGGCTGCTCCCCTGGGACCCCGCCTATCCGGTGCTGCGCAACCCCACCCTCGGCACCGGCGACGCGGCCAAGGACCCCGTCACCGACCCCGAGGCGCGCGCCGTCGCCCGGCTGTTCAACCAGGCGTACGAGCTGATGCTGCGGCTGATGGTCCAGCACTTCGGCGAGAGCCCCGACGGCAGCCTGCGCCGCTCCAAGCTGATGAACGCCTCGATCGACGTCATGACCGGCATGATGCGCCCCCTGGCGGAGCTGCTGGTCACCATGGACTCGGGCCGCCGCGGCCGGACGGCGGGGCCGACGTTCGAGCTGGACGCGGCGCCCGAGCCCGTCCCCCGCCCGGACGTCGCCCGGCGCGCGCTGGCCCTGCGCTTCGCCCACCTGGCCGCCGCGGCCCACGCCTGCCCGCGGGTGCCGGACCAGGTGGGCGACATGGCGGCGTTCTACGCCGACGTGTTCCGGGGAGCGACGGACGCCAAGGGGAGGGAACGCGAATGAGGTTGACACATTCCGCCGAAGAAGGTGCCGGAGCAGCGGACGAGGACGGCCGCAGGCCACCGTTCGACACCGACGTCCTGATCGTCGGCGCCGGCCCGGTCGGGCTGGCCCTGGCCTTGGACCTGAGACACCGGGGCGTCCGCTTCCTCGTCCTGGACGCCTCCGACGGACGGGTGGAACACCCCAAGGTCGGTACGGTCGGGCCGCGTTCGATGGAACTGTTCCGGCGCTGGGGCCTCGCGCACGCCGTCCGGACGGCCGGCTGGCCCGGCGACCACCCGCTGGACGTCGTCTGGGTGACCGCGGTCGGCGGGCACGAGATCCACCGCCTGCCGTTCGGCACCTCCGACAGCCGGCCGCCGCACCCGTGGACGCCGGAGCCGGAACAGGTCTGTCCACAGAACCTGCTGGCGCCGCTGCTGGCCCGCGCGGTCGACGTCCACCCCGATGGTCCGCTGCGCCACGGCTGCCGTCTCGACGGCTTCGTCCAGGACGCCGACGGCGTCACCGCCTCCGCCACCCGCCTCGCCGGCGGTGCTCCCCTCTCCCTGCGGGCCCGCTGGCTCGTGGGCTGTGACGGCGCGAGCTCGACCGTCCGCGGAATCCTCGGCGTCGGCGCCCCCTCCCGACACCCCACCCGTACCTTCCGCAACATCCTCTTCCGCGCGCCGGAGCTCGACGCCCGGCTCGGCGACCGCCGGGCCCTGGTGTACTTCCTCACCCAACCGCCGGACCTCCGCTATCCGTTGCGGGCGATGGACGGCCGCGGCCTGTACCGGCTGATCGCCTCCGCCGAGGCGGCGCTCCACCAGGAGCCGATGGCGCTGCTGCGGTCCGCGGTCGCCGTGGACACCCCACTGGAGGTGGTCTCGGAGCACGTGTGGCACCTGACGCACCGGATCGCCGACCGCTACCGCGTCGGCCGCGTGCTGCTCGCCGGGGACGCGGCGCACACTCTCTCGCCGTCCGGCGGCTTCGGGATGAACACCGGCATCGGAGACGCCGCCGACCTCGGCTGGAAGCTCGCCGCCGACCTGGCCGGCTGGGCGGGCCCCGGCCTGCTCGACGCCTACGAGGCCGAGCGCCGACCGGTCGCGGAGCGCGGACTGGAGGCAGCCGGCGCCAACCTGCGGCGCACGGTCGGCCGCGCGCTCCCCAAGGAGATCCTGCTCGACGGCCCGGAGGGCGACCGGGCCCGTGCGGCGCTCGCCCGGCAGCTGGGGAGCGCGGCCGTCCGCGCCGAGTTCGACGCCCCCGACCTGCACTTCGGCATGCGCTACGCCTCCCCGCTGATCGTCGCGGACCCGGACGGCGACGACGGGGACTGGCGCTCCGGCGCCCTGCCCGGCGCCCGCGCCCCGCACGCCTGGCTCAGCGGCGGGACGTCGACACTGGACCTCTTCGGCGCCGGCTTCCGCCTGCTGTGCTTCACGGACGGCCGGTCGCCTGCAAGCCTGCTGCCGACTGACGGCCGGTCGCCTGACGCGCGGGTGCCGCGTGGCCTGATCGACGCCTTCGCCCGCCGGGGCGTGCCGCTGGCGGTCACCCACTGCCACGACCGGCTGGTGGCGCGGCTGTACGGCCGGCCGTACGTCCTGGTGCGCCCCGACGGGCACGTCGCCTGGCGCGGCACCCGCCCGCCGCTGGACCCGGGACTGCTGGCGGACACGGTGCGGGGCGCGCGATGAGGGCGCCGGACTCACGCCGGCACCGCCCGTCAGTGGCATCGCCGACATCACCGGCATTGCCGAGATCACCAGCATTGCCGATATCACCGGCATCAGAGACGTCAGTGGCATCAGAGACGTCAGCGGCACCGCCCGCAACCGAGGAACCGGTAACACCTGGGAGGCACACATGACGTCCCTCGGCCCCTTCCGCCTCTCCGACGTGCATGTGCCCGACCCCTACCCGCTCTACGAGCGCTACCGCGAGGAGGACCCCGTCCACCGGGGCGAGGACGGCTGGTACCTCTTCCGCCACGCGGACGTCGCCGCCGTCCTGTCCGACCGCCGTTACGGGCGCGGCGGTCTGCCCGTACCGCTGCCGGCCTCGTGCCCGCACCTGAAGCGGACGGCCTCCGACTGGATGGTCTTCATGGACCCGCCGCGCCACACCCGCGTGCGCGCGCTGGTCGCGAAGAGCTTCACGCCCCGCGTGGTCGAGCGGCTGCGCCCCCGGGTCGACGAGCTCGCGGGCCGGCTGACCGCCGCCCTGGCGGAGACCCTGGCCGAGGACGGGCGGGCCGACCTGGTCGACCGGTTCGCCGCGCCGTTCCCCATCCTGGTGATCTGCGAACTGCTGGGGGTGCGGGCGGACGACCGCCCCTGGTTCCGGGCCCGCGCGGTCGACCTCCAGCAGGCCACCAGCGCCCGCGCCGCCCGGCGGAGCGACGCCTACCGGGTGGCGGACGCGGCGGCCGGCGAGCTCGACGCGTACTTCCGCGCCGAACTGGCCCGGCGCCGGGCCGCCGGGCCGGTCGAAACCCGCGACGATGACGGCGACCTGATAGCGGCCATGCTGCGGGCGGCCGAGGAGGAACCGCTGGACGACGACGTCCTCGTCGGCACCTGCGTCCACCTGCTGACGGCCGGCCACGAGACCACCACCAACCTCCTCTGCAAGGGCCTGCTCGCCCTGCTGGACCACCCGTACCAGCTCGGACTGGTGCGCGAGCGCCCGGAGTTACTGCCGGGAGCGGTGGAGGAGCTGATCCGCTACGACGGCCCGGTCCAGCTGATCAGCCGCCGCGCGCACGAGGACGGCGAGATCGGCGGCCACCGCGTCGCGCGCGGCGAGAAGGTGACCCTGGTCCTGGGCTCGGCCAACCGCGACCCGCGCCGCTTCCCGCACCCCGACCGGCTGGACGTCCGCCGGGACGCCCGCCGCCACTGCGGCTTCGGGCTGGGCGCCCACTACTGCCTCGGCGCCCCGCTGGCACGTGTGGAGGCGGAGACCGGCCTCCACCGCCTGCTGACCGGTCTGCCGGGACTGCGGCCGGCGGAGGACGAGCCGGACGGCCCGGTGCGGTACGCGGACGACCTGGTCTTCCACGGACCGTCGAGGCTGGTGGTGCGCACGGGCCGATGACGTGAGCGCACTCACCCGGGCAGGTCCCGGCGCGGCGCGAACCACCGCTCCAGATAACCCGCGAGCGCGTCCCGGTCGCCGGAGGGAGCGCGGAGGCCGACGTACCCGTCGGGGCGGACGAGGAGGAGCGTCCCGGCGAGCGCAGCGCCGGCCGCGTCGCCCTCGGCGCGGACCCGGAAGGTCCGGAGGCCGGCACCGTACCGCTCGACGAGCCCCCGGAACTCCGCGCCTCCACCCCTCCCCTCGAAGACCAGGAGCGTCCACCTCCGGTAGGAGAGCAGGTCGTGGAGGCGCCGCCGGGTGCCGTCGCGTTCGCGGACGGGGAGGTCGGGGAGCCGGTCGCCGGCGCGCAGCGGCCCCCGGCGGCCGGTGTCGGTGGTGAGGGCGCTCGGCCGGTGGTGCCGGGCGAAGTCGCTCATCATCAGCCGCGTCCGCCGTTCGGCCCGCCGGCTGCCGATGACCACCGGGGCCGCGAGGCTCAGGGCGGCGAGCGTCAGGGGGCCGGGCGGGAGTTCGGTGAGGTTGTGGCGCATGTCGCGCATCACTCCGGCGGCGGTGCGGCGCTGTTCGGCGGAGTAGGTGTCGAGCAGCGTCTCGCGGCAGCGCCCCTGGTGGACGGCGGCGAGCTTCCAGCCCAGGTTGTGGGCCGCGCAGAGCCCGGCGTTGAGGCCGTGTCCGCCGACGGGCGCCCACAGGTGGGCGCTGTCGCCGGCGAGCAGGGCGGCGCCGTGGCGGAGCGACGCGGCGAGGCGGTCGTGGAAGCGGGCCCGGTTGGTCCACGGCGGGGTCGTGGGCACCAGGCGGACGTCGGGGTCACCGGTGGCGCGGACGACGAGTTCCCGCATCTCGTCGGTGCTCGGCGGTTCCTCGAGGCGCGGTTCGGGGTCGTCGCGGAAGGCGAAGAACCGGTGCCCTCCGCCGGGCAGCGGGCTGACGATCAGCGAGACGCCCCGGTGGAGGAAGATCTGGGTGAGGTGGGGGTCCTGCGGGAAGCGCCAGTCGGGCTTGGCGTTCATCTGCACGGCCTGCAGATCGGCGCGGCGCTCCCCGTCGAAGGGAATGCCCAGGGTCTTGCGCACGATGCTGTGCGCCCCCTCGCACCCCACGAGCCACCGGCACGCGACGGTGCGCCCCCGCCCGTCCGGCCCCCGCAGATCGACTTCGGCCCCGTCCGCCCCGACCCGTACCGCCACGGCCTCCGTGGCCCAGCCGACGTCGTCCCCCAGCGCCCGCAGCCGGCGGCGGAGCAGCCGCTCGGTGGCGTCCTGCTCGATGGAGAGCGGACAGGGGAAGGCCGTCCCCGGCATGGCCATGTCGTACTCCCCGCACAACCGCCCCCGCACCCGGAACGCCCCGCGCCGCACCACCAGCCCCGCACCGGCCAGGTCGTCCGCACACCCGAGGTCCCTCATCGCCTCGAGTGCGCGCTGCCAGATGATGCTGGCCCGGGGCTCCTTCTTGGTCCCTGGCTCCTTCTCGACAACGAGCACATCGAGCCCATACCGCCGCAACGCGATCGCCAGCGCCAGCCCGGTGGGCCCGGCACCGACGACCACAACGTCCCGAACCTCCACCACGCCGCCCCCGCCCTCCCCGACGCCACCACCGTTTCACCCCCAATCGTGCGGGAACCACCACCCCGCCTTCAATGGCGCCTTTCCCCCGAAGCACCCCATGCACCCCATGCACCCGACACATCCGGAACCACCCGGACCGCCCAGACCGTCCGGGCGCCCCAGACCGTCGAACCATCCGGGATCGACTCAGCAGCACACCGCCTGAACGGCCCGCAGGAACTCCGGCCACCCGCGGACTCCCGCCCCCGTGAGGGTCAGCTTCAGCGTCTGTTTCAGCGGATGCGGGGAGTCCATGATCGCCTCGTTGCGCCGGGCGAGCCCGGCCAGTTCGGCGGCGGTGGGCAGCCGGGCGCTCTTCGCGGCGTTGCAGCGCGGGTGCGCCGGGGCCAGGTTCCAGATGACGTCGAGATCGGGCCCCGCCCATGCGGAGACCCCGCCGAACCTCCGCATCAAGGCGTACGGAAACACATGATCGACGGCCATCCCGTCCTCCGGCGCGATGACGTCGCCGCAGATGAGGCACCGGCCGTGCTGGAACCCGGTCAGGGCGTCCCCGACCCCGGCCACCGAGCGGCGTCTACGCCGGTCGGTGAGGGTCAGCGTGTCCCAGTCCACGCGGACGCCGTCGGCCATGAGGCTGCGCCCGACCTCCGCCGAGAAGGAGCTCTCCACGATGCTCCACCGCGCCTCCAGCTCGGCGCGCAACACGCTGACCTGCCCGTTCCGCACCAGCCGCCGCAGCTGCGGGGTGAACCGCACGACGCGTCCGGTCCCGCGGCCGGTCAGTTCGTAGAAACGGTGCGGCACCTCGGTGCTGCCCCGCAGGTTGTGGAACTTCCGCATGACCATCCCGGGCATGGTCCGGACGGCCGCGTCCACCAGTTCCTCCGTGGGCCGGCCAAGCCTCCTCGACTCCTCCCGCTCCCGTCCGGCGACGGCCAGGAAGTCCGCGTCCCCGTCGGCTGTCCCGGCCGAGGCCTGGCGCGCGTCGGCGGGCCTGCCGACGACCCCCATCGCGTACGCCGCGGCGACGTCCCGCAGCGCTGCCGCGTCCTCACCCCGCTCGGCGCAGGCGAGGAGCGCGGAGCCGAGTGCGAACTTGTACGTGCGCGTGTTGGCCCCCATCAGGATCGCGAGCCGCCAGGCGGCGCCTTCCGACGGTTCGGTCCGGTAAAACGATTCAGCCGTCATCCCCAGCCCCTCCTGTACCGCCCGCGGCCGACACCTCCGCACCGTACCCAAAGACACCGAGGCCCCGGCCGCCCTCCCGAGGAGAGCGGACGGGGCCTCGGCCGTCGGCCGGGTCAGCCGCGCGGCGACAGCTCCGCCATCGCCGACCAGCCCTGGGACGGCACCTCGACGTTGACGATCTCGGGCGTCTTGGCGATCAGGTCGGGCATCCAGGCCATGGCCTTCTTGAAGTGCTCCGAGTTCACGTGCACCTCGCCGGCCGCCGCGTCCTTGAACGCCTCGACCAGGACGAACTGGTTCGCGTCCTCGACGCTCCGCGACCACTCGAAGAACAGGTTCCCCGGCTCCTGCCGGGTCCCCTGGGTGAACTCCTCGACGAGCCCGAGCCACTCGCCGCTGTGCTCCGGACGGATCGTGAACTTGACGACGATGAAGATCATGAACAGCTCCTGCGCTTGCCGAACGGGACCGGGGTTTCACCCCGGATGTCCGATTATGCCGCCCGGTGCACCACAGAAGATCACCGGGGTGCGCGCCAACCGGCCGGAAAAACAGAAGAACCCCAGCTCAGCTGGGGTTCTTACGTGTGTCCGAGGGGGGACTTGAACCCCCACGCCCGATAAAGGGCACTAGCACCTCAAGCTAGCGCGTCTGCCATTCCGCCACCCGGACTAGGTGTTTGCCTCCTTGGGGTGTTCCCCGCGGCGACATGGATAACTCTATCAAGGTTTCGGAGCGCCTTTGACCAGGGCTTTTGGGTGGCCCATAAGGGGCATTTATGGGCATAGCAGGTGGAGATGGCTGTTGAGGTGGGGTGCGGACGGGCCGGGCCGCCCCCGGCGGCGGATTTCCGGCGTCAGGAGGGGCGACCCGGGGCGGTGCGTGCGGGGCGGATCAGGGCATCAGGTGGTAGTCCGGGAAGTTGCCCGGCAGTCGTTCGTCCGCCGAGGAGCCCTCGGTCACCGCCTTGACCAGCAGGTCGCCGCCCACGAAGGCACCCCGCCAGGACGCGCCGAAGCCGCCGAACAACTCGTCGCGGTCGCCGCGCGAGCGCGGCTTCCCGTGGCCGACCTTGAAGGCCCTGATCTGCGGGGCGAGGCGCTCGAAGGTGGCGGGGTCGTCGCAGGAGAGGGTGGCGACCAGGGCGCCGTTGCTCGCGTTCATGGCGGCGAGCAGTTCCGCTTCCGTGTCGACCAGGACGATGGTGTCGACGGGCCCGAAGGGCTCCGCGTGGTGCAGGGGGGACGACGGCGGCGGGTTGAGCAGAGTGACCGGTGGGACGTACGCGCTGCGGTCCTGGCCCGGCAGGAAGCGCCCGTCCGCCAGGGAGCCCTGGTGGAGCGGGACGGCGCCCCGGTCGATCGCCTCGGCGACCTGGTCGGTGAGCTCCTTCGCCTTGGCCGCGTTGATCAACGGGCCGAAGTCCAGGTCCGGAAGGTCGTCCGCCGGCCAGTCCGTGGCCAGCGGGTGCCCGAAGCGCACGGACCGTACCGCCGGCAGGTACACGGCGAGGAAGTCCGCGAACGCCGACCGCTGCACCACGAAGCGGGGGTAGGCCGTGCACCGCTGCTTGCCGTAGTCGAAGGACTTCCGGATCAACGGAGCGAAGGCGTCCCAGTCGCTGAAGTTCCAGATGCCCCAGGTGTTGAGCCCCTCCTGCTCCAGGATGTGGCGTTTGCCCAGGTCGGCAACGGCCGTGGCGACGCGGGCGCCGGTGTCCCGGCCGCCGACGAAGGAGACGCAGCCGATCTCGGGCGCCCGGACGAGCGCCTCGGACAGCTCCCCGCCGCTGCCGCTGACGAGGGTCAGCGGCAGGCCCTCGCGCACGGCCAGGGCGCAGGCCAGCGTCAGACACGACAGGCCGCCGTCGGTCGGCGTCTTGGCGATCACGGCGTTGCCCGCCAGCGCCTGGACGAGCATGGCGTGGACGAGGACGCTCATCGGGTAGTTCCAGCTGGCGATGTTGGAGACCGGCCCGGGGAGCGGCACCCGCCCCGCGGTCATCCCGGCGATGCCCTCGACGTACCAGCGGACGCCGTCGATCGCCCGGTCCACGTCGGCCCGCGCGAGCCGCCAGGGCTTGCCGATCTCCCAGACCAGGAGCAGGGCGAGGAGGTCCTGGTGTTCCTCCAGCGCGTCCAGCGCGGCGCTCACCCTGGCCTTGCGCTCGGCGAGCGGCACCTCGCGCCAGGTCCGGTGCTGGTCCAGCGCGGCGCGTACGGCCCGGTGGGCGGCCTCGGCGTCGAGACGCGGGGGGCCCGCGACGGGTGTGCCGTCGACCGGGGTGACGGCGGGCAGCGGACGGCCGTCCGCGTGCCAGGCGCCGTTCCAGAGGTTGAGGACGCGGTCGTCCCGGAACGCCTCGGGGGCCAGGTTCAGGCAGCGCCGCCAGGCGCTGTCCCATTCGGCGCCTGGGCGCAGGACGAGGGAATTGAGGGTCGGTGCCATGAGGTTTCTCCGCTCTCGGTGCACAGTCGGGGCGGGGAACAGCACGTTGCCTACTGAACGGTAGCCTCCCGTCCGGCCCGGCGGCAGGGTGCCTGGTACACGATGAGGCCCACGTCACGTGCGACCGCGGGTAAGCGGGCAAGGGGCGCGGAGGGCGCCGGGCGAGCCGGCCTGCCCCCGCTCCCGGTCCGCCACCCGTGACGGTGAGAATGAGGCCGTCCACCACCGCCGACAGCAACGGAACCGATCAGCATGGGACGGGTCACCGCACGCCGCCGCGTCATCCGCATCCGGGACGGGGTGGTGAACACGCGCCCGGACACCCTGGTGGCGGAGGAGCCACTGGAGATCCGGCTCAACGGCAAGCCACTGGCGATCACCATGCGCACGCCGGGCGACGACTTCGCGCTGGCGGCCGGGTTCCTGGTCAGCGAGGGGGTCCTGGGGCGGCCCGAGGAGCTGGCGAACATCGTCTACTGCGCGGGGGCCACGGACGACGGCTCCAACACCTACAACGTCGTCGACGTCCGGCTCGCTCCGGGCGTGCCCGTCCCCGAGGTGAGCCTGGAACGCAACGTTTACACCACGTCGTCGTGCGGGCTGTGCGGCAAGGCCAGCCTGGACGCGGTACGGACCACGGCCCGCTGGCCGGTGGCGGACGGCCCGGTCCCGGTCCGGCTCTCGCCGGAGCTGCTCGCCACCCTCCCCGACCGGCTGCGGGCGTCCCAGACGGTCTTCGACCGCACCGGCGGCCTGCACGGGGCGGCCCTCTTCACCGCGGAGGGCGAACTCCTGGACGTCCGGGAGGACGTCGGCCGGCACAACGCGGTCGACAAGCTCGTCGGCAGGGCGCTGCGCGAGGGGTCCCTGCCGCTGTCCGGCGCCGTCCTGCTCGTCTCCGGACGGGCCTCGTTCGAGCTGGCGCAGAAGGCGGTCATGGCCGGGATCCCCGTACTCGCCGCCGTGTCGGCGCCGTCGTCCCTGGCCGTCGACCTGGCGGTGGAGACCGGGATGACCCTGGTGGGGTTCCTGCGCGGCTCCTCGATGAACGTCTACGCGGGTGAGGAACGCATCGTGATGCCGTGATGGTGTGATGCCGTGATGTCGTGGCCGCGTGATGTCGTGGCCGCGTGATGTCGTGCCGCGGTGACGCGGTGACGCCATGGCCGCGTGCTGCCGTGACCGGTTGACTCCCGTGACCCCGTGCCCCGGGGTTAGGCCCGCTCAGTCCGGCCGCGCCGCCCTCCCTCCCGCCGTCCGGCATAGAGAGCCGAGCCTGCCGAGCACGCCGGGGCGTCTGTTCCAGTCGAGGAACATCTCGCCCCAGGGGCCGTCCTGTTCACTCAGGAACCATTGGACTTCATCCAGCTCCTCTCGGCTCATCCGCCGGACGGCGGGCCGTAGCACGGTGGTCAGCAGGTCGTTCCGGATGCCGTCCCAGAGAGCGCTCGCTCCGGCCTCGACGTTCCAGGCGACGAAGCACACGCCCGCGAACTCGGACGAGCGGCGCAGGACGAGGTCGGCCAGCCCGCTGCGGGCCATGCGGGCGTAGGCGGTGAGCAGTTCCTCGTCGCCGGAGCGGACGAGCGCGGAGAGCTCGTCGTGGCAGGGCTCGCCGGAGAGCAGTCTGCGGAGGAGGGCCCCGCACACCCGCTCGTCGACGGCCGGTTCCAGCGGTGCCGCCTGGTCGCGCAGGGCGAGGACGCGGGCGGCGAAGCCCGGCAGTTCCTCCCCGTCGGCGAGGGCTCCGGCCTGGTCGAGGAGGAGGAGTGCCGCGCGGCGGCGGGGGTCGAGCCGCCGACCGCACCGGAGGATCAGCGTCCGGGCGACGGCGGGCGCGTGCTCGTCGTCCGGGCCGCTCTCCAGTGCGGACCGGACGAGTGCGTCGTCGAGGCCCGCGGCGCGGTGCCGCTCGGCGGGCAGCCGGGCCAGCAGGGCGGCGGCCTCGGCGGGGGTGGGCCGGGCACTGCCCCAGATCAGCCGGTAGGCGGTGCGCAGCACGGCCGGGTCGGAGCCGTGCCGGCGCCCGGCCGTGCGGATGAGCGCGGCGAGGAGGTCGGTGCGGTCCTCGTCCGGCGGGAGCGGCCGGCCGGCCACGGCCGCCGCCATGCGCAGGTGAGGGTGGTCCACCAGCTGCTCCTTGGGAAAGCCGGTGCTGAGGAGACGGACGACGGACGAGGGGTCGCCGGTGGCCGCGGTGCGCTCCAGGGCGTCGAGGACGGCGGCGGTGAGCCCGGGACGTCCGGTGACCGCGCCCCACACCCGTTCCCGGTCCTGCGCGGCGTCGCCGAGGAGTGCGGCGCTCAGGCGGGCGGTGAGCACGGGGGTGTGGTCGACCCGCAGGGCCTCCGCGAGGCGGAGGAGGGACAGCACCTGTTCGAGTGGTTCGCCGGGGGCGGCGCGGTCGAGCTCCGCGCGCAGGTCGCGTCTGAGCCGCTCGCCGGCGGGGTGGTCGGCCAAGGGGGCGAAGTGCTCGGCGAGTTCGGCCAGGGCGGCCCACTCCGCCGAGGCGCGGGGCGTGCCGCCTCGGGCCAGGGCGGCGATCATCCGGCCCGGAACCGCCTGATCCGTTCGATCCGCTCGGTCCGCTCGGTCCGCTCGATCTGCTCGGTCCGTCCGGTCGCCCGAGGCGTGCTGGGCGTGCTGGGCGTGCTGGGCGTGCTGGCGGATCCAGCGGGCGGCGGCCGCCCGCCCCGCCGAGTCCAGGACGATCCCTTCGCGGAGTGCGACGGCGGCCAGCCGGCCGGCGTCGTGCGTGGTGTCGCGGTCGCCGGCCGAGCGGAGCCGGGCGGCCTCGGTGAACAGCGCGGGCTTGCCCGCCAGGAGGACCCGGGCGGCCACGACGGCCCAGGGGTCGGGTTCGTCCCGGACGGGGCTGGACTGTCCGCCGGCGCAGTCGTGGACGCGGTAGCGGCGGTCGGCCGCCACATGGGCGTAGTCGAAGTCCGAGCCGGGGAGGGCGCCGACGATCTGGTGCCGGGCGAGCAGGGGGTGGCGGGTGTAGGTGGTGAAGGTGAGCCGGTGGGCGTGTTCGCGGGGCAGGACGGCGCTGGCGACGGCGATCCAGTGCGCGATGCGGGTCGTGTCCCGCTCGATGACGAGGAGTTGCGGCGAGTCGGGGCTGCGGAACAGGGCCCGTACGTCCGTGAGGAACGGTTCCAGGCGCTCGGCGCGGGCGGTGACGAACTCCAGCAGCCCTTCCTTGCCGATGCGGCGGGCCGGTGCGAAGGCCGCCAGGGGGACCGGGACGCCGTCGTCGGGGGTGGCGTCCGCCCAGGAGGGGGACTCCCACGCCTCGATGGGCAGCAGCCCACCGGGGAGCGGTCCGTCCTGTGTCAACCGGACGGCGTGCGCGTGGAAGGCGTGACGCCGGCCGCGGAGGTAGGTGCCGGTACACACGGTGCGGCAGAGCAGGCGGGTGCCGTCGGAGAGGCGGTTGTGGCTGAAGACGACGGGGAGGCCGGTGTGCTCGCCGGAATCGGTGGCAGGGTCGGATGCGGTGACAAGGCCGGATTCGGTGACAAGGTCGGATGCGGTGCGAGCGGCGGGAGTTCCACGGGCCGGGGCGGACGGCGGAGCGACGTCCGGCGGCTCGTAGGCGAGCAGTGGCTCGGTCTCCCCCAGCAGCAGAGCGGGCAGGTCGGCGCTGGCGGCGGTGAAGCGGGGGCCCGAGGCCGCGGACGAGCAGGAGTAGTGCAGTTGCTGCAGGCTCACTCGGGCTCCTTTCGCGGTGCGGGATTACGGCACGCCGCAAGCCGACGGCGTTGCGCGGGAGGGGAGTTGCGGAGGCGGGGCGGTCGCCGCGGCGGCCGCGGGGCCGGGCGCGCGGCAGCGTACGCGGGGATGGCGGTTCCCTCCGCCGCGTACCGGGAGGGGAGCCGCGGCCCGTTCGGGCTCGGTCTCCCGTTCCGTGCCGTGTCCCGTGGGACCGCGAGGCCCCCGGCGCCCCAGGCCACTCGCACCACCCCGATTCCTCAACCGCCCGTCCACGCGAAGCCATCCCACCAGATCCGAGGGGAGGCCGTCCGGAGTTTGGCCGAATATCAGGGCCGGCCCAGGGTCGTCTCCGGGCTTTCCCCTACTCCGGTCCCCCAAGGGTCCTACTCCGCCCCGGCTTCGCACCCGCGGCGGCGGCCGGTGGACGCTCAGGACCGCCGGCCCGAGCGGGTCAGCCCTGGTCGACGACCCGGGCGAGCAGGGCGAGGAAGAGCTCGCGCTCAGCCGGCGAAAGGGCGGACAGCAGCGCCTCGTTGGCCTCGTCCCCCAGCTTGGTGAGGCGGTTGAGGCGCTTGCGGCCCTCGTCGGTGAGGGTGATGGCGTTCTTGCGGCGGTCGGACGGGTCGGGGGCGCGGGTGATCAGCTCCTGCGCCTGGAGGTCGTTGAGGATGCCGACCATGTCCTTCGGGTCGAACCCGGTGGTGCGGCCGAGCTCCGCCTGAGCCACCGGCCCGAGGTCGGCCACGGCCGAGAGCACCGCGTGATGGGGCATCCGCATGCCGTCCTGGGCGAGCGCGTCGGCGACGAGGCGCCGTCCGCGGGCGGAGGCGCGGTTGAGCAGCCAGCTCGGGAGGGCCTGGATGTGGGTGAGGGCGGGCTCACCGGCGTCGGGGTCTGTACGTGTGTGTGCCATGCGTCGAGGGTAGCCCGGAACTCGTTGGGAATCCCCACGGAAAACCATTGGAATCCCCAACGGCATCCGCTACAGTCGAAACCGTTGGGGCCGCCAACGAAGGCGCCCCGGCCCAACCACGACTGCGGAGGTGCGGCATGCGACGTGTCTGTTACTACGAGAACGGCGGCCCCGAGGTCCTGCGAGTCGAGGAGGCGGAGGTCCCCCGTCCCGGCCCGGGCCAACTGCTGGTGCGCGTCGAGGCGATCGGTGTCACCCTGCCCGTGACACGGAAGGTCCGCGAAGGCGGGCAGGCCCTCCCGGCGGGGCTGGGCGGCGACGTGGCGGGAAAGGTCGTCGCGGTCGGTCCGGACGTGACGGGGTTCCGGCTGGGCGAGCGGGTCACCGGCCTCTGCTTCGGCGACGGCTACGCGGACTACGCCCTGCTGGAGACGTCGATGGCGTCCCGGATCCCCGAGGGGGCGAGCGCCACCGATGCCGTCGCCCTGGTCCGCTGCGGACTGGTGGCGAGAGGCGCCTACGAGGCGGCACGTCCCACCGGGGGCGAGACGGTGCTGGTCACGGCGGCGGCGGGCGGCGCCGGCCACCTGGCCGTCCAGATCGCCCGGGCCCGCGGCGCGGGCCGTGTGGTGGCGGCGGTGGGGTCGCCGGAGAAGCTCGGCTTCGTCCGGTCCCTGGGCGCCGACGAAGCCGTCACCTACGACGAGGAGTCCTGGGGCGAGCCGGTGGACGTCGTCCTGGACGCGGTCGGCGGCGACCTCCTCACCCCCGCCGTACGGGCGCTCGGCCCCGGCGGGCGGCTGGTGGCCTACAGCTCCGGCGGGGGAACCCTCCAGGCGTACGACCTGCTGGTCGGCGCGAAATCGGCGATCGGCTTCCAGATGGCTCTGATAGCCCGTCACCGGCCCGACGTGATGGCGGAGTGGCGGCAGGACCTCTGGGCGCTGTACGCCGAGGGCCGGCTCCGGCCGTGCGTCCACGCCGAACTGCCCTTGGAGGACGCCGCCAAGGCGCACGAGATCATGGAATCGCGCGCCAATCAGGGAAAGGTGGTCCTGCGACCGATGTGACACCGCGGTCGCGCCCGGGCGCCGGTGAGTGTGGTCGGGCCCGCCTCTCCGGCGCGCACCCTCGGAGAGGCATGGCCGAGTGGACGTCTCGTCCGCTGACCACCGCTACCGCCGCGCGGGTCCGATCGCGGCCTGGTCCGGCGCGGTCCGATCCCCGGTCTCCGCGCCCGCTGCCACCTCGTCCGCTGTCACGTCGTCCGCTGTTACGTCGTCCACTGCCACCTCGTCCGGCGTCGTCTCCGGTGCGTCGCTCTCCGCCCGGCGGGCGAACCGCTTGGCGAGGACGGCGCAGACCATCAGCTGGAGTTGGTGGAAGAGCATCAGGGGCAGGACCGCGAGGCTGGAATCGGCTCCGAAGAGGACGGTGGCCATGGGCAGTCCGGCGGCGAGGCCCTTCTTCGAGCCGGCGAAGACGATGGCGATCCGGTCGGCGCGCGGGAAGCCGAGCCGGCGTGCGCCGTAGCCGGTGAGGACGAGCATGACCGCCAGCAGGACGGCTTCCACGCCCAGCAGGGCCAGCAGCCTCCAGGGCGTCACCTGACTCCAGACGCCGCGCACCATGCCGGCGCTGAAGGCCACGTAGACGACCATCAGCACGGAGGTGCGGTCGACGCGGCCCAGGACGGTGCGGTGGCGGCTGATGAAGCCGCCGATCCAGGGGCGCAGCGCCTGGCCGGCGAGGAACGGGACGAGCAGTTGCAGGACGATCGACAGCAGGGAGTCGAGGGAGAAGCCGGCCCCGCTGTTGCCGAGCAGTGCCGCCGCGAGGAGGGGGGTGAGGACGATGCCGATGAGGCTGGAGAAGGAGCCCGCGCAGATGGCCGCGGCCACGTTGCCGCGGGCGATGGAGGTGAAGGCGATGGCCGACTGGATGGTGGAGGGCACCAGGCAGAGGAAGAGGAAGCCGTCGTAGAGGCTGGGGGTCAGGACGTAGGGGACGAGGCCGCGGGCGGCGAGCCCGAGCAGGGGGAAGATCACGAAGGTGCAGCAGAGGACCGCCGTGTGCAGCCGCCAGTGGCGCAGGCCCTCGATGGTCTCCCGGGTGGAGAGCCGGGCGCCGTAGAGGAAGAAGAGCAGACCCACCAGGATCTTGGCGGCCACGCCGGCCGCCGTCGCCGCCGAGCCGCGGGCCGGCAGCAGCACCGCCAGCAGGACCGTGCCGAGCAGGGCGGCCACATAGGGGTCGACGGGTACGCGGGACAGGAAGGAGGTCGGAAAGGCTGGTCGGCGCATGTCCGTCAGCTTCTCCCGGGCAGCGCTCATCGGGAACCCCGTTCACCGTGCTGACTGTCATCACGGATAGCGATGGGCGGCGGTAGGCTCGGGCCATGTTCGATCCGGTGCAGTTGCGGACCTTCCTCGCGGTCTCGCAGACGCTCAGCTTCACCCAGGCCGCCCACCGCCTGGGGGTGCGCCAGTCGACCGTCAGCCAGCAGGTGCGCAGGCTGGAGGAGGCGGCCGGACGACAGCTGTTCGTCCGTGACACGCACAGCGTGGAGCTGACGGAGGACGGCGAGGCCATGCTCGGCTTCGCGCGCACGATCCTGGAGGCGAACGAGCGGGCCGCCCACTGGTTCGCGGGGACGCGGTTGCGCGGGCGGCTCCGCTTCGGGGCCTCCGAGGACTTCGTCCTCACCCGGCTTCCCGAGGTCCTGGAACGCTTCCGGCGTGAGCATCCGGAGGTCGACCTGGAGCTCACGGTGGACCTGTCGGACACGCTGCACGAGCAGATGGCGGCCGGGCGCTTCGACCTGGTGCTGGTCAAGCGCCATCCCCGGCAGCCGCAGAACGGCCGGCTCGTCTGGCGTGACCGCCTGGTGTGGATCGGCAGCGAGCGGCTGCGTCTGGACGCCCGCCGGCCCCTGCCGCTGGTCGTCTTCCCGTCGCCGGCGATCACCCGGGCCCGGGCCATGGACGTGCTGGAGCGCGACGGCCGTCCCTGGCGGGTGACGTGCACCAGCCGCAGCCTGAACGGGCTGGTCGCGGCGGCCCGGGCCGGGCTGGGGGTGATGGCGCACACGCGCGGCATGATCCCGCCGGGGCTGGTGCCCGTCCCGGCCCGGGCCGGGCTGCCGGAGCTCGGCGCCATCGACGTCGTCCTGCTCCAGGGTCCCGGTTCCGGATCCGAACGGGACGGGGCGGCGCGGGATGACGCGGTGCGGGATAAGACCGTGCGGGACGACACGGTGCGGGACGCGGTGGAGGCGCTGTCGCAGGCGATTCTGGCGGCGGGCGACCGGCTGCACACTCCGGCCGGGGCCGCCGACGGCGCCTGAGGCGGTGGGCGGGCACCGGCGGGGAGCGGTGGGGAGCGGTCGGAAGTCGTCGGAAGTCGTCGGGAGTCGTCGGGACCGGTCGGAACCCGGTGGCAAGCGATCGGGCCAGGTCACGGAGATTTCGTGCAGATACCGTGAGCCCCGTTCGTCTACCGGAGCCTCAGGGTTCACCGTTAGGGGATCGGGTACGGTCACCCGCGCTGTGCGGAGCGTGGCGAGGAGCGAGGTTGTGCGCGAGATCACCGTCCCACCCCTGATACCGCCGCCTGTCTCCGGCGGTCTGGCGGACACCGTGTTCGAGCGGGCCGCCGCCGCTCCCGGCCGGACCGCGTTCGCCCGCAGGACGGCCGGCGGCTGGCGGGACGTGACGGCGGCGGCCTTCCGGGACGAGGTCATGGCTGTGGCAAAGGGCCTGCTGGCCGAGGGCGTCCGCGCCGGCGACCGGGTCGCGATCGTCTCCCGGACGCGTTACGAGTGGACGCTCTTCGACTTCGCCCTGTGGTGCGTCGGCGCCCAGTCGGTGCCGCTGTACCCGGGCGCCTCCGTAGAGCAGGTCTTCTGGACGCTGCACGACGCGGAGGTCTCCGCCTGCGTCGTCGAACACGGGGACCACGCCATGACCGTCGGTTCCGTCATCGACCGGCTGCCCGGCCTGCGCCGGCTCTGGCAGCTCGACGCGGGCGCCGTCGAGGAGCTGACCGCGGCCGGCGCCGGGATCCCGGACGAGCGGGTCGACCGACGGCGTGCCGCCGTCACCCCCGACACGCCGGCCACCGTCCTCTACACCCCGGGGACCACCGGCCGTCCCAAGGCGTGCGTCCTCACCCACGCCAACTTCATGGCGGAGACCGACAACCTCGTCGGCCGTTTCGGCCCGGTCTTCCGTCCGGGCCCGGGCCCGGGTCCGGGTCCCGGCCCCGACCACGGTTCCGGTTCCGGCTCCGGTCCCGGCCACGGTCCCCGCGGGCAGGCGTCCACCCTGCTGGTCCTCCCGCTCGCCCATGTTCTCGGCCGGATGATGCAGGTCGCGGCCGTGCGGTCCGGGGTCCGGGTGGGGCACCAGCCCAGCCTCTCGGAGGCGGCGTTCCTGCCGGAGCTGCGGAGTTTCGCCCCGACGTTCCTCGCCGCGGTGCCCTACGTCTTCGAGCGGGTCTTCGCCGCGGCCCGGCGCGAGGCCGAGCGCGCCGGGCGCGAAAAGACGTTCGAGAGAGCGGTGGAGGTGGCCGTCCACCATGCGAGCGCCCTGGAGGACCGGGCGTTCGGCACCGGCCCCGGCCCGGGCACCGCCCTGCGCGTCCGGCGCCGGGTCTTCGACCGGCTCGTCTACTCCGCGCTCCGGGAGAGCCTGGGCGGCCGGCTGCGGTTCGCGCTGTCGGGTGGCGCCGTCCTCGACCGGCGCCTCGGCCTGTTCTTCGCGGGTGCCGGCATCACCCTCGTGGAGGGCTACGGCCTGACGGAGACCACGGCCGCGGTGACGGCCAACCCGCTCGGCCGCCCGCGCTCCGGCACGGTCGGCACCCCCGTCCCCGGCACGGGCGTGCGCATCGCGGACGACGGCGAGGTGTGGCTGCGCGGCCCCCAGATATTCAGCGGCTACCTGGGCGATCCGCGCGCCACCGAGGCGGTCCTCCGCGACGGCTGGCTGGCCACCGGCGACCTGGGCGCCCTCGACGCCGACGGCTACCTGACGATCAGGGGCCGCAAGTCGGAGTCCCTGGTGACCGCCGACGGGACCGACGTCCTGCCGTCCGCCCTGGAGGAGCGCGTCCGGGCGCACCCGCTCGTGGACCGCTGCCTGGTCGTCGGCAACGGCCGGCCGTTCCTCGCCGCCCTGGTCACCCTGGACCGCCCGGCGGTCGCGCACTGGTGTGCGATGCGCGAGCGGCCCGTCCCCCTGCCCAGCGAGCTGGTGCGCGATCCGGAGCTGGAGGCCGAGATCCGGCGCGCCGTCGTGGCCGCCAACGCG
>NZ_JAIQLH010000550.1 GCF_020037025.1 Streptomyces huiliensis
TCAGTGAGCTCTTTCAGCGCTGCCGCTCCAGGGTGAGGACGGCCGCGGAGATTGACGACATTCGATTCGGACTGCACCGGGACCTGCGGAAGATCCGCCACGACTTCAGTCGTGCAACGCCGCGCTCGACCGGCGCCCGCGCTGTGGACAGCGCCCGGTTGACGGTCTGCCTGTTCGGCGTGAGGTCACGGCCTGGCGGGCGTCTGAGGGGTGTCGTCACCCATGGGCCGGCCCCGATGTAGGCGCGGTCGGCGAGGATGGGAACGCCCTGGCGTTCACAGATCCGGATGATCCGGTGGGCACGGGCCGCGGTGAGATCGTGCGCGCGGCCGGGCAGCGCCGGCGAGGTCCACAGCAGCCGCCTGGCCGGGTCGGTCACCACCTGCACGTTCACCCCGTGCCGGCGGTGCTTGTAGGAGAAGTCGGCCCGGCTGTCTCCGACCCGGTCGCACTCCGCCAGGGTGCCGTCGAGCAGGACGTAGTCCGGGGCGGCCTCGCGCAGGGCACGCAGCAGGCCGGGTGCACGGTCGGCAAGCAGGCCGACGACGGCTGTCGTGTAGGCGTGGGCGGTTCCGACGGAGATGCCGAACCCGGCGGCGAGTTGGGCGAGGGTGTCGTGCCGGCGCAGGTACACCAGGCCGACCAGGGCACGCTGGTGCGGTGGGAGCTTGCAGCGGCGGTCACCC
>NZ_JAIQLH010000551.1 GCF_020037025.1 Streptomyces huiliensis
CATGCGGTGTCGGCGCCATGAGGGGCGGACGCCATGAAGCGCGGGCGTCGCGACGACGCACGGGAGGAGGGGCGGATGACGACGGACGCACCACCACGGTGGGACCGGAGGATGCAGCAGCGGCTCGCGCACGGCGAGGCGGCCGCGCTCGGCGAGCTGTACGACCGCTTCGCCTCCCTCGTGCACGGCCTCGCCCACCGCGTCCTCGGCGACGAGGCGGGCGCCGACCGCGTCACCCGGGACGTCTTCGGCCACGTCTGGGAGCACCCCGGCGAGTGGGACCCCCGCCAGGGCCCGCTGCGCTCCTGGATCGCCGACCTCACCCACCGGCAGGCCGTCGCCCGGCTGCGCCGTTCGGAGAGCGACGGCCCCGGCGGGCCCGCCACCCCCGAGGAGATCGACGAACGGGTCCGCGCGGCCTCCGCCGCCGCCCGCGCCGACTACATCGTCGGCTCCATGCCCGCACCCCTGCGCGAGGCCCTGGACCTCGCCTACACCCGCCGCCTCGACTACCGCCGGGCCGCCGCCGGGCTGGGCGTCACCGAGGACGAGGCGCGCCGCCGGCTGCGCCTGGGCCTCCAGTTGCTCGCCACCGCCCACGGCCCGCGCCGCCCGGGCCTCCGCGCGGCCGGCCCGCTGCCGCCCTCCACCGGCGGGGACCCGCGATGACCGGCCGCGCGCCCC
>NZ_JAIQLH010000552.1 GCF_020037025.1 Streptomyces huiliensis
TCAGCCCGGTGCCTGGCCGTCCGCCGCCGCCCCGGCGCAGGGGGCCGCCCAGTCCGGCGACCAGCCCGCTGCGCGGCCCGGCGGCTGGCCGTCCGCTGCCGCGCCGTCCGCTGCCGCGCAGACGCCTCAGGCGTCTCAGCCTCCGCAGACGCCTCAGCCTCCTCAGGCCCCCCAAGCGCAGCAGCCCCAAGCGCAGCAGCCCCAAGCGCAGCAGCCCCAAGCGCAGCAGCCCCAAGCGCAGCAGCCCCAAGCGCACGGCGGCAGCGTGGACCAGGCCCGCCAGATGTGGCCGCAGATCCTCGACGCGGTCAAGAACCGCCGACGTTTCACGTGGATCCTGCTCAGCCAGAACGCCCACGTGAGCGGCTTCGACGGCACGACGCTCCAGGTGGGCTTCTCCAACGTCGGAGCCCGCGACAGCTTCGCCAACAGCGGCAGTGAGGACGTCCTCCGCCAGGCGCTCGGCGACGCCTTCGGCGTGCAGTGGAAGATCGAGCTCGTCGTGGACGCGAGCGGGGGCGGCGGCGGTGGCGCCGGTCCGGCCGGCGGCCCGGGCGGCGGCTTCGGCGGCGGTGGCGCGTACGGGGGCGGTGGCTCGTACGGCGGTGGTGGTGGCGGCTTCGGTGGTGGCGGATCCGCAGGCGGCGGAGGCGGCGGCTTCGCGCCGGGC
>NZ_JAIQLH010000553.1 GCF_020037025.1 Streptomyces huiliensis
CGCGCGGGCCGCCGGTGCCGCGGGGGCCGCGGGGGGCGGCGGGGACAGCGGGGGCAGCGTCGCGGGGGCGCGGCCGTGGCTGCCGGACGTGGCCTCGGTGGTCGACGTCCTGGTCGAGCAGAGCGCGGCCACCGGGTCGCCCGGCGGCGGCAGCCGGCTGGCGTACTGAGCGGGATCTCGGGCGCGGCTCGCCCGTGGAGCGCGTACGGACGGGAGACGCACGCGCTCTCACTCGTACGGGTGCAAGCCGCGCCGAGAACTGCGGGATTCGGGTGGTGAACGGCGGGGTGCCGGGGGTGACGGCCGCTATGTTCGGGGACCGGGCCTGCGTCGGAAGCGGTGCCGGTCGAACGCCGGTTGTCGCCGGCGGGTTCCGACCGGACGCCTGAGTGGCCGCGCCGGTCCGGCGGGGCGCGCTCGTACCGCCCCGCATCCAGTGTCCGCGGCGAGTCGCAGGTGGTCCCATGGAGCGTGCGTCCGGTGTGCCCGGCGTGTCCCAGCCCGGCGTGTCCCAGCAACGTGCAGCGAATCTCCGGATGGTCGCGCTCGCGGCCGCGGTGGTGCTCGCCGTCGTCCTGCCGCTCGCGGCGGCGACGGCGGGTCCCGTGGCCCCGGCCGGCCGGTCGAAGGCCGGTCCGGACCGGAAACCGGCCGGCGCGCGGCCGGCCG
>NZ_JAIQLH010000554.1 GCF_020037025.1 Streptomyces huiliensis
TCGGCCGAACCGTCGGCCGCGCCGCCGGTGCGGCGGGGAGCGGTCGCACCGGCCTGGTCCTGACTCGCCGAGCCCTCCGCCGCGCTCCCCGCGGGCCAAGGCGCGGTGGCGCCGGCCGAGGTCTGGCTCGCGGAGCCCTCCGCCGCACCGCGCGTACGGCGCGGCGCCGGAGCGGCACCCTCCGCACCCGCCGCCGGCCGGCTCGCCGAGCCGTCGGCCGCGCTGCCGGTACGCCGGGGAGCGGCGGCACCAGCCGCCTGGTCCTGACTCGCCGAGCCCTCCGCCGCGCTCCCCGCGGGCCAAGGCGCGGTGGCGCCGGCCGAGGTCTGGCTCGCGGAGCCCTCCGCCGCACCGCGCGTACGGCGCGGCGCCGGAGCGGCACCCTCCGCACCCGCCGCCGGCCGGCTCGCCGAGCCGTCGGCCGCGCTGCCGGTACGCCGGGGAGCGGCGGCACCAGCCGCCTGGTCCTGACTCGCCGAGCCCTCCGCCGCGCTCCCCGCGGGCCAAGGCGCGGTGGCGCCGGCCGAGGTCTGGCTCGCGGAGCCCTCCGCCGCACCGCGCGTACGGCGCGGCGCCGGAGCAGCGTCCTCCGCGCCGGTCGCCGACTGGCTCGCCGAGCCGTCCGACGCGCTCCTCGCGCGGCGCGGC
>NZ_JAIQLH010000555.1 GCF_020037025.1 Streptomyces huiliensis
CCCAGCCCGGCCCCGCCGTTCGCCGGCGGCGCGGACACCGACGCGCTGCGGCTGGCCCGCCGGGTCCGCGCGGCGGGCGGCACGGTCGTGGCGGCGGGCGGCTGCTTCGACCTGCTGCACGCCGGCCACGTCAGCCTCCTGCAGCAGGCCCGGGGCATCGGCGACTGCCTGATCGTCTGTCTCAACTCGGACGCCTCGGTCCGCCGCCGCAAGGGCGACGGCCGCCCCATCAACCCGCTCCACGACCGCATCAGGGTCCTCCGCGCCCTCCAGTGCGTCGACGCGGTGGCCGTCTTCGACGAGGACACCCCCGAGGCCCTGCTCTCCGGCCTGCGCCCGCACATCTGGGTCAAGGGCGGCGACTACGCCGTCGAACAGCTCCCGGAAGCCCCCCAACTGGGCTCCTGGGGCGGCCAGGCCGTCCTCCTCCCCTACCTCGACGGCCGCTCCAGCACGCTGCTGGCCACACGGGCGGCGTCGTGCGTGGACCGCGCGGGCGGCGCGGAGGGCGGGCCGACGGCCGGTGGCACTACGGGCGACGGGCCCGCGCGCACCGCCCGGCCACCGGGGGCCGCGGGATCACCGCGAACCGCCCGCGTCTCGCGGGACGGGCGGCCGTGAGCGGCGAGCCGGC
>NZ_JAIQLH010000556.1 GCF_020037025.1 Streptomyces huiliensis
AGCGACTCCAGGATCTGGATGCCGACCTTGACCTCCTCCGCCGGCGGCGCCGACAGCGAGACCCGGATCGTGTCACCGATGCCCTCCGACAGCAGCGCACCGAAGGCCACCGCCGACTTGATCGTGCCCTGGAACGCCGGACCCGCCTCCGTCACACCCAGGTGCAGCGGGTAGTCACACTGCGCGGCCAGCTGCCGGTAGGCATTGACCATCACGACCGGGTCGTTGTGCTTGACGGAGATCTTGATGTCCCGGAAGCCGTGCTCCTCGAACAGCGACGCCTCCCACAAAGCCGACTCCACCAGCGCCTCAGGCGTGGCCTTGCCGTACTTCTGCAGCAGGCGGCGGTCCAGCGACCCGGCGTTCACACCGATGCGGATCGGCGTCCCCGCCTCCCCGGCCGCCTTCGCGATCTCCTTGACCTTGTCGTCGAACTGCTTGATGTTCCCCGGGTTCACCCGCACCGCCGCACAGCCCGCGTCGATCGCCGCGAACACGTACTTCGGCTGGAAGTGGATGTCCGCGATCACCGGGATCTGCGACTTCGCCGCGATCACCTTCAACGCGTCCGCATCGTCCTGCGTCGGACACGCCACCCGCACGATCTGGCA
>NZ_JAIQLH010000557.1 GCF_020037025.1 Streptomyces huiliensis
CGGCCCCGCGTCCCCTGCGGCGGCGCACCAGTTCGCCCCGGCGGCGCACGATCGGCAGCCGGGCGCCGCCCTTGGCTGCCGGTGCCGCCGCCGGTTCGCCGGGCGCGGGCGGCGGGACGGTGACCGTACGGCTGCCGACGTCCGGCTCCGGGGCGGACCGGATCAGGGACCGCAGCCAGCCGCGCAGCTCCTCGAAGTCCGGCCGCTCCTCGGGGTCCTTGCGCATCAGCGACTCGACGACCGGGCGCAGGGCGCCGCACTCCTCGGCGTAGGCCGGGGGTTCGGAGCAGACGATCCGGACGAGTTCGGCGGCGCTCTCCTCGGGATACGGCGCGTGGCCCTGCACGGCGCGGAACAGCAGGGCGCCCAGCGCCCAGAGGTCGGCGGCCGGGCCGACGGGCGGGGCGAGCTGCCAGTTCTCCTGGACCGGCCAGGCCTGTTCGGGCGCCCAGCGCTCGGTGACCGGGCCGACGACGAGCATCCGGGCCTGCCGGGCGCGCTCCGCGGCGAGCGCGCCGGCGGAGTCGGCCGGGCGCCCCCAGGTGGCGGGGGCGGCGCTCTCCGCGGTGCCGGGAGGCGAGGGCTCGGCGGGAGCGGCGGGGTCCGGCAC
>NZ_JAIQLH010000558.1 GCF_020037025.1 Streptomyces huiliensis
GCGGCGTGCTCGGCCGCCGCCGCGCCGCCCGGCGGGAGGAGCCTGAGCGCCGCCGGGGTGCCGTCGGCCCGGTGGACCAGGACGACCATGCCCGTCCGGCCGCCCGGCGCCTGCACCCGTTCGGGCGTCAGCTCCCAGCGGTCCAGCCACTCCCGGGCCGTGGCCGGGAGTCCGGCCAGCCAGTGGCCGGCGGCCGCCGCGCGGGCCGGGTCGGGATCGGAGCCCAGGGCCCGAACCAGCCGTTCCGGCGGTTCGAGGCGGTCGTTCGC
>NZ_JAIQLH010000559.1 GCF_020037025.1 Streptomyces huiliensis
GGATCGGAGCCCAGGGCCCGAACCAGCCGTTCCGGCGGTTCGAGGCGGTCGTTCGCGTGGCCCATCCCTGTGCCGTCCCTTTCGTCGTGCCGGTGGAGCCGTCGGGGGCGGGCGCTACGCGCCGTCCGGTCCGCCGGCCGGGGCCCGCCCGACGAGCCCAGGGAAGGCTACGCTGCCGCCCCGCCAGCGCGTTCCCCGCACCGCCGCCTCACGCAGCGCCGCCGCGGCCTCCCCGCGCAGCGCGCCGTCCGCCGCCGCGACCAGGTCGGCGTAGACGACCGCCACCCGGCTCTCCAGCTCCGCCGCCAGCCGCACCGCGGCGGGGGC
>NZ_JAIQLH010000056.1 GCF_020037025.1 Streptomyces huiliensis
CGCGTCGGCCGGCCCGGCGAGGACGGCCGCCAGCGCCACCACGGCCAAGGCGGCGGCCGGAGCGGCCGGGCGCCCGGGCGCCCGCGACCGACACGCCCGCACGGCCCGATGCACACCGGCGGCTTCGGCGAACAGAGCGATCAGAGCGATCACCCGTCCACCGTCACACGCCCGCCCGCCCCGGGCACGCCAGGCGGCCGGACGGGTGACACGCCGGCCCTACACCGGCCCGCCAACCCGATCACCGGCCCGCCGCCCACCCGCCCGACCGGCTCCCGCCTCGCGAGCCTCAGCCCGTGGTGAGCAGCACCTTCCCCACGTGCGAGCTGCCCTCGACGATCCGGTGCGCCTCGGCCGCGTCCCGGAGCGGCATCGTCCGGTCGACGACGGGCCGGACCCGGCCGCCCGAGACGAGGGGCCAGACGTGCTCGCGGACGGCCGCCACGATGGCCGCCTTCTCGGCGAGCGGCCGGGCGCGGAGGGTGGTGCCCATGACGGCGGCCCGCTTCGTCAGCAGCTTGCCGAGGTCGAGCTCGGCCTTGCGGCCGCCCTGCAGGCCGATGATGGTGAGGCGGCCGTTGACGGCCAGGACGTCCACGTTCCGGTTCAGGTACTTGGCGCCCACGATGTCGAGGACGACGTCGGCACCGGCGCCGCCGGTCACCTTGTGGATCTCCTCGACGAAGTCCTGCTCCCGGTAGTCGACGAGGATGTCGGCGCCGAGTTCGCGGCAGCGCTCCAGCTTCTCCCGGCTCCCCGCCGTGACCGCGACCCGCGCGCCGACCGCCTTGGCGAGCTGCACGGCCATCGTCCCGATGCCGCTGCCGCCGCCGTGCACGAGCAGCGTCTCGCCGGGCCGCAGGTGGGCGAGCATGAACACGTTGGACCAGACCGTCGCGGTGACCTCGGGCAGGGCGGCGGCGGTCACGACGTCCAGGCCGTCGGGTACGGGCAGCAGCTGGCCGGCGGGGACGGCGACCCTCTCCGCGTAACCGCCGCCGGCGAGCAGCGCGCACACCTCGTCGCCGACCGCCCAGCCGCTCACCCCGGGGCCGAGCGCCGCGACCCGGCCCGAGCACTCCAGGCCGGGGTACGGGGAGGCGCCGGGCGGCGGGTCGTAGAACCCCTGCCGCTGCACCAGGTCGGCGCGGTTGACGGCCGTCGCGGCGACCTCGACCAGCACCTCCCCCTCACCGGGTACGGGGTCGGGTACCTCGGACCAGGCCAGCGCCTCGGGCCCGCCGGGCTCGGGAATGGTGATCGCATACATGGCGCGAGGCTACTCCCCGCCCGCCGCGTCCCCTAGGGTCCCGCCCGAGGTCCGGGCCGGACGTCGGCCGCGCGTGTGCCGTACCCCGAGCCGCATCAGGGATCATGGACGGGTGCCGAACCCATCGTCGTCCTCCGCGCCCCGGAACCGGATGACCAGCGGCCACCGTTCCCCGCCGCCGCCGGAGATCCCGGACCACCACAGGGGCGGCCGGCTGCTCCTCAAGTCCCTCTGGCGCCGCACCCGGGCCGAGGCCGAGGACGCGGAGGCGGGCCGCTCCATCGTCCTCCCCGTCCAGCGGGTGACCGCGCCCCTGCAACAGGTGCTGCGGCGGCTGGTGATGGCCCTGATGGTGCTGATGCTGACGACGTGCGTGGTGTGGCTGGACGGCGACGGCTACCACGACAACGCCGGCGGCCCGGTCGGCTTCGTCGACGCCGCGTACTACGCGACCGTCACGCTGTCGACCACCGGCTACGGCGACATCACGCCGGTGAGCGACGCGGCCCGGCTGACGAACATCTTCGTCGTCACCCCGCTGCGCGTGCTGTTCCTGATCATCCTGGTCGGCACCACGCTGGAAGTGCTGACCGAGCGGACGCGCCACCAGGTCCGCATACACCGTTGGAGGTCCCGGATGCGCGACCACACCGTCGTCATCGGCTACGGCACCAAGGGCCGGCACACGATCGAGACGCTGGTCGGCCAGGGCCGCCCCAAGGACCGGATCGTCGTCGTCGACCCGCAGAAGAAGGCCGTCGACGCCGCCGCCTGCGACGGCATCGTGGGCGTCGTCGGCGACGGCACCCGCTCCGACACCCTCCTCCGCGCCGAACTCCAGAACGCCTCCCACGTGGTGATCACCACGGAACGGGACGACACGGCCGCCCTCGTCACCCTGACGGCCCGTCAGCTGAACAAGCGGGCCACGATCGTCGTCGCCGTCCGCGAGGACGAGAACGTGCCGCTCCTCCGGCAGAGCGGCGCGAACACGGTGGTGACGAGCTCCAGTTCGGCCGGCCGCATGCTCGGCATGTCGATGGTCAGTCCGTACGTCGGCACCGTGATGGAGGACTTGCTGACCTACGGCACCGGCCTGGACGTCGTCGACCGCCCGGTCACCAAGGCGGAGGCGGGCCACTCCCCCCGCGACTGCGCCGACCTCGTCGTCGCCGTCGTCCGAGGCCACCGCCTCCTCAACTTCACCGACCCCGAGGCGACCCCCCTCCGCCTCACCGACCGCGTGATCACCATCCGGCAGGCGGCGGGCGCGTCGGAGTGACGCCGAAGCTCAGTCGGCGAAGTCCTTCAGCTTCTCCGTCTCCAAGGAGAAGCCGACGGGTACCGGAAGGTCGACCCGCCCTCCAAAGGGCTGATTGACGACGTTCCGGTACTTGCCGCCCTCCGGCTCCGAGAACACGTACACCAGGTGGTCGTCACGGTCGATCAGCAAGTAGACGGGGACGCCGACGGCAGCGTAACCGTCGGGCTTTTCGAGCCGGTCTCGCGCGTTCGCGTCCGAATCGGCGGAGGTCACCTCCACCGCCATCAACACGCCCTTGGCATCGGCCCATTCTCCCTGCCCCAGGAAGTACTCCTCGGGTGCCAGGGCCCCGTCGGGGCGGGCCCGGCCCTTGCGGTACTGCTCGACCTTCAGGCCCTGCTCAGGGTAGAGCCAGGCTTCTGGGACGTGCTGCATGCACTGCTTCTGGAGCCACCTGATGATTTCGCCGTGATTACCGTTCGGCACGGGCTTGACCCCGACCTTCCCCCTGATGAACTCCAGACGCACAGTCTCTGGAGCGTGGTGCGCCAGCTGCTCGAACTCTTCGACATACATCTGAGGCCGGTCAACGGAGCTGGGGGTCATGGAATCGCCTCCTCGCCCCCATGGTGCCCCGGCGAGCGACGGCGTGGGGTGTATCGCGGCGGTCATGGGCAAGCCTCCTCTCGCTCCGGCGGTCGACCCTGCCGTACGACACTAGAGCTCGGCAACGCATTGTCACAGAAAAAGCACACATAGTGAGCCGGTTGTGATAGGGGCGCTCCCCGCCGTCACCGCTCCTGGCCGCCCGCGCTCCGCAGCCACGTGTCCAGTACGGCGAAGTCCTCGTCCCTCAGGCCCCTTACGGGGTCGACCCGGTGGAGGAGAGCCCCTACGGGGTGGTGGGTCCGGACCCAGTGGCGGTCGGGGTCGCCGATCTCGTCGTCGACCCAGGCGAACGGGCGTCCGGCCGCGCGGGCGACGAGGGTTCGGGTCTTCCAGTGGACGGCGTCCCGTCGCCCGGTTCCGTTCGGCGCGTCGGGGTCGTCCGCCGGGTCGGGCCAGTCCACTACGGGAAGTGGGGGCAGGCCGAGCCAGGGCGAGACGTAGTCGTTGGCGTCGGACATCCAGGTCGTCGCCCAGACGAGTTCGCAGGGCAGGGCCGCGAGGCGGGGCCGAGGGCGGGGTCGATCCTGGTGAGCAGGGGGTTGCCGCCGTCGGCTGCCCGCGGCCGCGGGGCGTACCAGGGGCTGCGGAAGATCGGGTAACCGTCCGGGAGCTGCCGGCTCGTCGCGCCGAAGGGGATGAGGGGACCGTCGACGTCGAGGAAGAGGAGGGGCGGCGTTGAAGGTGACGTGCCTGTCATGCACGCACCGTAAGGGGCGGGGGTTTCGTCCCGCCGCTCAGCCGACGCCGCCTCCCGTGGCCGTCCACGGCAGGTCGAGGAGGGCGACCCGGCCGCGGGCCGTGCTCCCGCCCGGCGGGATCACCGCGATGGCGTCGGCCGCGGCCAGTCCGCGCAGCATCGCCGGGCCGTGGAAGCGCAGCGGACGCGCCCCGTCCCCGCCGCGCAGCACGACCGGCACCAGGCGGGTGTCGGACGGGTGGCTCGGCACGGGCCCGGTGAGCACGGCGCGGCGGAGGGACGGCGCGGCGCGGCCGGAGAGGCCGCGCAGCAGCGGTTCGGCGAGGGTGATCAGGCCCGCGACCGCCGCCAGCGGGTTGCCGGGGAGGCCGACGAGGTGCCGTCCGGGGGCGAGCCGGGCGAGCAGCATGGGGTGTCCGGGGCGGACGGCGACGCCGTCGACCAGCAGTTCCGCGCCGAGGCGGCGCAGGGCGGGGTGCAGTTGGTCGCGCGGGCCTGATGCCGTGCCGCCGGTGGTGATCACCAGGTCGGCGTCGGTCGCGGCGAGCACGTCGTGCAGCGCGTCCTCCTCGTCGCCCAGGCGCCGCGTGTCGATCACCTCGGCCCCTAGGGATCGCAACCAGGGGCCGAGCATCGGCCCGAGCGCGTCCCTGATACGGCCGTCCTGCGGCAGGCCCTCGTGGACGAGTTCGTCGCCGAGGACGACGATCAGCACCCGCGGGCGGGCGGTCACGCGCAGCTCGTCGTGGCCGGCGGCGGCGGCGAGGCCGAGCACGGCGGGGGTGATCAGCGTGCCGGCGGGCAGCAGTTCGTCGTCGAGGCGGCATTCCTGGCCGCGCGGGCGGATGTCCTGGCCCTGGGCGGTACGGCGGGTCGCGTGCAGTTCGCCCCCGCTCGTCCGGCCGTGCTCGGAGCGCAGTACGGCCGTGGCGCCGGCCGGTATGCGGGCGCCCGTCGCGATCGGTACGGCGTGGCCGTCGCGCAGGGCCTCGTCACCGGTGTGGCCTGCGAGGATGCCATGATCCGCGTCCTCCGGAAGGCGCCAGGGGCCGGGACCCGCGACCGCCCAGCCGTCCATCGCCGAGGTGTCGAACGACGGCAGGTCCGTCAGCGCCGTGAGGGGCGCGGCGAGCGTCCGTCCGACCGCCTCCGCCAGGGGGGTGGCGAGGGCCGGGAGGGGCTCGGCGGCCCCGGCCGCGACGCCGCCGGCCGTGGGCCAGGGCAGGGAACGGCGGGGAGCCCCTGTCGGGGTGCGGCCGTGGTCGGGGGGCGGAGGGGTGGCGTGCTCACCGCTCGCGCCTGCGTCCGCGCTGTCCCTGGAGGGGCGGTCTTCGGCGTCGTTCGCCTTCTCGTTCGCGGTGTCCGCTCCGTTCTCGTTCCCGGGCTTCCGGCGCGGTGAAGTGGGCGCTCCCTTGGGGGGCTTACGCTTGCCGGCTCGAGAGGCGACCGGCTCGGCCACCGCCCCCTTACGGGTCGTCCCGGCGGGGGCCGGATCCGCTCCGGTGCCGTCACGGTGATCGGGCCGGCGCTCGTCCTCGTCCGTACCGGCGCTCACGTCACAGACCGACCGCCAGATGTCGGTCAACTCCTCGCCGTCGTCGGGGCGCTGCCGTCGCACGCCGCGGCGCGCCTCGTCCTCGGGAGGCATGCCACCGGAGATGGCGGCGTCCCGCACGGACTGCCAGACGTCCGTCAGTCCCTCGCGTGCGTCGGCATGCGCGGACACGGACACGGGCGGGGGTGGGGGCGGGGGCGGGGGCTCGGAACGCGGGCCCTGGTCGCCGGTACCACCGGTCATGTCACGGATCGAGCGCCACACGTCCGTCAGGACCTCGGCGCCGCGGTGCCCGTCGCCGGGCTTGCGGCCGGGCTCGCGGCCGGGCTCGCGGCCGGGCTCGCGGCCGGGCTCGCGGCCGGGCTCGCGGCCGGGCTCGCGGCCGGGCTCGCGGCCGGGCTCGCGGCCGGGCGGCCCGGCCGGGGTGCCACCGGTCGCACACGTACCCACTCCCACGGCGTCCCGGGCGCGGGACGGCTCGTCCGCTCCGGCCACCTCGCGGATCGACCGCCAGACATCCGTCAACGGCTCGCCGGATCCCGGCCGTTCCCCTGAAACCCCAGGGCCCCCGGCAGCCCCGGGGAGCACGTTTGCATCACGTGCACCCGGCACGGCCTTCCCCCTGGCGCCGACAGTGGCATCACCCGTCGTACCGCCCTCGACCGGAGCCACCGTCCGTTCCTGTCGTTCCGGATGTCCGGACCCGCCGCGCCCGCCGGAGAGCAGGGCCAGGGCCTCGTCCGTGGCGCGGTCCAGCGCCGCCGCGTCCGCCTCGCGGTCCCTCATGACGGGGGTCCCGCGGGGGTGCCGGACGGGGAGTCGCCCTGCTCGGCCGCCCACCGCTCGGCCAGGGCGGCGGCCTCGCGGGCGGCCTGGGCGACCGCTTCCGGGCCACCGCCACGCTGGGCGGCGGCGTAGCCGACGAGGAAGGTGGTCAGCGGGGCGGCCGGACGGGCCACGCCGTGCGCGGCGTCGCGCGCCAGGTCGAGCAGCAGGGCTCTGTCGACCTCGAGTTCCATGCCGAGTTCGGCCTTGACCGCGGCGATCCATTCATCGAGCACCGTCCCATCGTCCCTGATGCGGGCGCGGGCCGTCCCGATGTCCTCCCAGGTGTCGCAGTCGAACGACGCTTCGTGGTGGGTCAGCCGGGTCAGGGACAGCCCCTGGGTGAGCAGCCGTACGGGAAGACCCGTAAGGGTCCCGTGCTCGGTCGCCAGCAGGGCCAGTTCCCGGCGGACCGGCTCCGCGCGGTACGCGGCGACGAGCGGCTGGTCGCGCCCGCCGGCATCGGTGACGACCGCACCTTCGGTGCCGTCCAGTGCCGCCCCCACCAGGGCCTCGACCGCCCCGGCGTCGAGGAAGGGCAGGTCGGCCGAGAGGGCGAGGACGACCTCGGCCGACGTGTGGCGCAGCCCGGCGGACAGGGCGGCCAGCGGGCCGCCGCCGGGCGGCTGTTCGCGGGCCCAGGTGACCGGCCGGACCGTGGCCCGGCGCGGCCCGACGACCACGGTGGTGCGGGCGCCGGCGCACGCCCCGAGCACGCGGTCGAGCAGGGAGCGCCCGCCGATCCGCAGGCCGGGCTTGTCCGCCCCGCCCAGCCGCCGGGCGGCTCCCCCGGCGAGTACGACCGCGTCGAAAACCGTGTCCGTCACCCCCGCAGTATGCGCCCGCCGGGAGGCGACCGTTCCGCCCGCCTCCTTCCGGGAACGGAAGGAGCGGCTCCCGGCTTCGGAGCGACCTTCAGAACGACCCTCAGAGCGCCCCTCAGAGCGACCTGAGGAGCAACGCCGGCCGCTCGACGCAGTCGGCGACGTACCGGAGGAACCCGCCGGCCGTCCCCCCGTCGCACACGCGGTGGTCGAAGGTGAAGGACAGCTGCACCACATGGCGTACGGCGAGTTCGCCCTCGTGCACCCAGGGCTTGGGGACGATCCGGCCGACGCCCAGCATGGCGGCTTCCGGGTGGTTGATGATGGGCGTGGACCCGTCGACGCCGAAGACCCCGTAGTTGTTGAGGGTGAACGTGCCGCCGGTCAGCTCCGCCGGGGTCAGCCGGCCCTCGCGGGCGGCCTCGGTGAGCCGGGCGATCTCCGCCTGGAGGGAGGCCGTGCTGCGCGTGTGCGCGTCCTTGACGACCGGGACGACGAGGCCGCGTTCGGTCTGGGCGGCGAACCCGAGGTGGACGGCCGGCAGCCGGACGATCTCCCGCGCCTCGGTGTCCACCGTCGCGTTGAGCTCCGGGAACTCGGCGAGCGCGGCCGTGCAGACGCGGGCCAGGAGCGCCAGCAGGGAGATCTTGGTACGGCCGGGGTCGCCGCCGGGCGCGTCGTTCATCGCCCGCCGGGCGGCGAGCAGTTCGGTCGCGTCGGCGTCCACCCAGCAGGTGGCGTCCGGGATCTCGCGCCGGCTGCGGCTCAGCTTCTCGGCGACAGTCCCGCGCAGGCCGCGCAGCGGGACGCGTTCCCCGACCACCGGAACCGGCTCCGGCGCGAAGGCAAGCTCCGGGGCGCAGGCGCGTTCGACGTCCGCGCGCAGGATGAGCCCGTCGGGCCCGGTGCCGCGCAGGCGCGCGAGGTCCACCCCGCGCTCCCGGGCCAGCCGTCGTACCAGCGGCGAGATCACGGCCACGGTCGCCGCCGCCCCTGCCGTGGCCCCCGCCGGAGCAGCGCCGTCCACGGCCACACCGTCCACAGCCGCCACACCAGCCGCTGCCGACGCAGGCCCGGACGTCGGCCCCGGCGCCAGGCGGGCCTGAGGCCGGACCCGCGCCCGGCGGGCGGCCGGCGCCTGGGTCCCGTAACCGACGAGGACGTTGCCCGAGCCCTCGTCGCCCCCCTGACGCCCCTGATCCGCCTCAGGGATACCGCCATCGGCCGGCTCCCCCACCGCCACCGTCAACAGCGGAGCCCCTACGGGCAGTTCCGCACCCTCCTCGCCGAAGCGCGCCGTGACGACGCCCCCGTAGGGGCACGGCACCTCGACCATCGCCTTGGCCGTCTCGACCTCCACGACCGGCTGGTCCACCGCGACGACGTCACCGACGTCCACCAGCCAGCGGACCACCTGCGCCTCGGTGAGCCCTTCGCCGAGGTCCGGCAGCGCGAACTCCCGTACGGCGGCCATCAGCGCACACCCCCCGGCGTCCCCGGAACGGTCCCCGCAGCACTCCCCGGAGCAGTCCCCGAAGAGGTCCAGTCCGCCTCCCACTGCAACCGCGCCACCGCGTCCAGCACCCGGTCCACCCCGGGCAGATGGTGCTTCTCCAGCATCGGCGGCGGGTACGGGATGTCGAACCCGGTGACCCGCAGCACCGGGGCCTCCAGGTGGTGGAAGCAGCGCTCGGTGATCCGGGCGGCCAGTTCCCCGCCGGGGCCGCCGAAGCCGGTCGCCTCGTGCACCACGACCGCCCGTCCGGTGCGGCGGACGGAGGCGCAGACGGTCTCCTCGTCGAGCGGGACCAGCGAGCGGAGGTCGACGACCTCCAGGTCCCAGCCCTCCGCCGTGGCGGCCTCGGCCGCCTCCAGGCAGACCGGAAGGGACGGCCCGTAGGTGATCAGGGTGGCCGAGGTACCGCGCCGGCGGACGACGGCGGTGCCGACGCCCGGCACCTCCTCCGGCCGGTCCGGCTCCCAGTCGGCCTTCGCCCAGTACAGCCGCTTGGGCTCCAGGAAGATCACCGGGTCGTCGGAGGCGATGGAGGCGCGCAGCAGCCCGTACGCGTCGGCCACCGTGGCCGGGGTGACGACGTGCAGCCCTGGGGTGGCCATGTACAGCGCCTCGGACGAGTCGCTGTGGTGCTCGACGCCCCCGATGCCGCCCCCGTAGGGGATGCGGACGGTGATCGGCATGGGCAGGGCGCCCCGGGTGCGGTTGCGCATCCGGGAGACGTGGCTGATGAGCTGCTCCAGCGCCGGGTAGGCGAACGCGTCGAACTGCATCTCGACCACCGGCCGCAGCCCGTACATCGCCATGCCGACGGCCGTGCCCAGGATGCCCGCCTCGGCCAGCGGCGTGTCCGTGCAGCGGTCCTCGCCGAACTCCTTCGCCAGCCCGTCGGTGATCCGGAAGACGCCGCCCAGGGTGCCGACGTCCTCGCCGAGGACGTGCACCGCCGGGTCGTCGGCCATGGCGTCGCGCAGGGCCCGGTTGAGGGCCTGGCTCATCGTCGCGGGCTTGCGGCCCGTCGCGGCGACCGCGGTGGTCATCGGTCCGTTCCTTCCCCTGTGCCCCGGCCGCTTCCGTCGGCGGCGCCGGCCGCCGCGAGCTCGGCGCGCAGCAGCTCGGCCTGCTCGCGCAGCCGCGCCGTCCGCCGGGCGTAGACGTGGTCGAAGAGCTCCATCGGATCCAGCTCGGGATCCTCGTTCATGCGTTCGCGCAGGTCGGCGGCCATGCGCTCGGCCGTCTCCCGGACGGCGGCGAGGCCGTCCCCGTCCGCCAGGTCGCGGCGGACCAGCTCCCGTTCCACCAGCTCGACGGGGTCGTGCGCGCGCCAGGCGGCGACCTCGGCGTCGCTGCGGTACCGGGTGGCGTCGTCGGCGTTGGTGTGGGCGTCGAGGCGGTAGGTGACGGCCTCGACGAGTGTGGGGCCGCCGCCCGAGCGGGCCCGCCGGACGGCCTCGGTGAGCACATCCAGCACGGCGGGCGCGTCGTTGCCGTCGACCAGCCGGCCGGGCATGCCGTAGCCGACGGCCTTGTGGGCGAGCGAGGGCGCGGCGGTCTGTTTGGACAGCGGTACGGAGATCGCGAAGCCGTTGTTCTGCACCAGGAAGACGACGGGCGCCCGCCAGACCGCGGCGAAGTTCAGCGCCTCGTGGAAGTCGCCCTCGCTGGTGCCGCCGTCGCCGACCATGGCGAGGGCGACGACGTCGTCCCCCTTGAGCCGCGCGGCGTGCGCCAGCCCGACGGCGTGCGGGAGTTGGGTGGCGAGCGGCGTGGCCAGCGGGGCGACGCGGTGCTCGTGCGGGTCGTAGCCGGTGTGCCAGTCGCCGCGCAGCAGGGTGAGGGCCTGGACGGGGTCGAGGCCGCGGGTGACGGCGGCCAGGGTGTCGCGGTAGCTGGGGAAGAGCCAGTCGCGGTCCTCCAGGGCGAGGGCGGCGGCGACCTCGCACGCCTCCTGGCCCGTGGAGGACGGGTAGACGGCCAGCCGGCCCTGCCGGGTGAGGGCGGTGGCCTGGGTGTTGTAGCGGCGCCCGCGCACCAGGTGGCCGTGGAGCAGCCGGAGCAGCTCGGGGTCCAGCGTGTCCGCGGCGGGGGTGCCCAGCAACCGGTACGGCTCCGCGTCGGGCAGCAGCGGCATGGGGTCGGTGCGGGGCTGCCAGGCGGGGGGCGGGGTCGGCCGGTAGGCACCGGGCTGCTCCAGGACCGTCATGACGAGCACCTCCTCTGTGGGCAGGCGTGAGGCAGGCGTGCGGCAGGCGAGAGGGCAGGCGTGGGGCAGGTGTGACCGGAAAGCGCCCCGCACTCTCCCTACCGATTGTTCGGTTGCCGGTGCATTTTGGCTACAGGCGGCCCGGGCCTGTGGACAAACGGTTCTCCACAGCCTGAGATATGAACAGCGCGTCCACCCAGGGGAGGCATGGCGGTATGCCGGACGAACAGATGGCCAAAACGAGCCCAAGAACGCCCGCCCGACCGCTCGACGAGATCGACCGCTCGATCCTGCACATGCTCCAGACCGACGGACGGGCCTCGATACGGTCCGTGGCCGAGCGGGTGCACGTGTCCCGCGCCAACGCCTACGCGCGGATCAACCGCCTCATCGACGACGGGGTGATCCGCGGCTTCGGGGCACGCATCGACCAGGAGCGGGCGGGGCAGGGCGCGTCCGCGTACATCACGCTGAAGATCGTGCAGAACTCCTGGCGCACCGTGCGCGAGAAGCTCCGGGTGCTGCCGGGGGCGTCGCACATCGCCCTGGTCAGCGGGGACTTCGACGTCCTGCTGCTGGTCCACACCAAGGACAACCGCGCCCTCCGCGAGCTCGTGCTCACCCGGATCCAGGCCATAGAGGAGGTGTTGAGCACCCGCACCCTGCTGGTCTTCGAGGAGCAGGACCTCAAGGAGGGCGTGGACGGGTGCGACAGATGAGCCGCGGGAGGCGGCCCGGGCGCGCGACGCCACGGCCGCCGGCGCGCCCGCCTCAGTGCGCCCGCAGCCCCGCGAACGCCGTGTTGATCACCGCGTCGGCGACCTCTTCGCTGGTGGCGGCGTTGCCGCGCTGCGGCCGGTACCACTCCACCACGGAGTTGATCATTCCGAAGAGGAGCCGGGTCGCCAGCCGGACGTCCACGTCGGCCCGCAGGTCGCCGTCGGCCGCTGCCTCCTTGAGGAGGGCCGCGACCCGGTGGTCGAACTCGCGACGCCGCTCCATCGCCCAGCGCTCGGTGTCGGTGTTGCCGCGCACCCGCAGCAGCAGCGTCACGTAGGGCAGTTCGGCGATCAGCACCTCGACGGTGCGGCGGGTGACGTGTTCCAGCCGTTCCACGGCGGGGCCGGTGGTGGCACCCGGCTCGTCCAGGACGGCGAACAGCCCGTCCAGCGCGCGGCTTATGGCCCGCCGCAGCAGCTCCTCCTTGCTCCTGACGTGGTGGTAGATCGAGGACTTGGAGATCCCCGCGGCCTTCGACAGGTGCTCCATGGAGGTGCCGTCGTAGCCCCGCTCGTTGAACACCGCGACGGCGACCGCGAGCAGCGATTCGGGCGTGTAGGTGTCACGCTTGGCCATGGTCATGATGGAAGCAGGTTCTCCTTGACGGCCGCTCGGCGGCGCAGCGGCTGGGACGGGGCGTAACGGCCGCCCGGGTACTCGGACTCCATGTTCGCCAGGAAGCGGCGGACCCACGCGGCACCGAGCTCCCGGCCCCACTCCAGCGGCCCGCGCGGGTAGTTCACGCCGAGCCGCATGGCGGTGTCGATGTCCTCCGGCCCGGCGACGCCGCGCCCGGCGGCGTCCTCGGCGAGGTCGACGAGCAGGGCGACGGTCCGCGCGACGATCAGGCCGGGGGCGTCCGCCACGACGCTGACCTTCTTGCCGAGCGCCTGGAACAGGCCCACGGTGGCCCGCAGATCGGCCGGGGAGGTGCCGGGGGAGGCCGCGAGCGCGACCCGGGCACAGGAGCGGTAGTCCAGGGCCAGGTCGAAGCGGACGGCCGGCTCCCCGGCGTCGCCCGTGGCGGAACGGCCGTCGGTGAGGGCGAGCCGGGCGCCGCCGGGCAGCGCGAAGTACCCGCCGTCCGCGCCACCCGCTTCTCCCCGCGTCACGGCTATGCCCGCCGCCTCGATCAGCTCCGGCAGGACGGCTGCGGCGGGAGGCAGCACGCCGTGCAGGACGAGTGCCCCGGGCGCCTTCTCGGGAGCCGCGGTGTCCGGTTCCGGCCGCGCGGCGCCCTCCGCGTGGTCGTACCAGCCCCGCCCGCTCTTGCGTCCCAGCAGCCCCGCCTCCACCAGGCGCCGCTGGGCGAGGGACGGGGTGAACTTCGGGTGGTGGAAGAACGCCTCGTACACCGAACGGGTGACGGCCTCGTTCACGTCCTGCCCGATGAGGTCGGTCAGTTCGAACGGACCCATGGCGAAGCCGCCGCTCTCGCGCAGCACGGCGTCGAGGGTGGCGGGGTCGGCGGCCCGCTCCTCCAGGAGCCGGAAGGCCTCGGCGTAGAACGGCCGGGCAAGCCGGTTGACGATGAAGCCGGGGGTGTCGGCGCAGCGTACGGGCGTCTTGCCCCAGGCCGCGGCGGTGGCGTACGCGCGGTCGGCGGCGGCCTCGTCGGTGGCGTGCCCCCGGACGACCTCGACCAGCGGCAGCAGCGGCGCGGGGTTGAAGAAGTGCAGGCCGACGAGGCGTCCGGGGCGGCGCAGCGGGCCGGCGACGGCCGTCACGGGCAGGGACGAGGTGTTGGTGGCGAGCAGACAGTCGTCGGCGACGACCTCCTCCAGCTCGCGGAACAGCCGCTGCTTGACGTCCAGCAGCTCGACGACGGCCTCGACGACGAGCGCGGAGTCCGCGAGTCCGGCGAGTTCCGCGACGGGACGCAGCCGGGCGACGGCCGCGTCCCGGGCCTCCGCCGGCATCCGGCCCTTGGCCACCAGGCGGTCCAGCCGGCCCGCGACGGCCCGCGCGGCCTCCTCGGCGCGGCCCGGGAGGGCGTCGTACAGCCGCACGGGATGGCCCGCGACCAGGGCGACCTGGGCGATGCCCTGGCCCATGGTGCCCGCGCCCACGACGGCGACGGGGTGCTCCGGCTCGATTGCGGTCATGACAGTGATCCTCCCCGATGAGGTGGTCCCGGATTCGCCGGGCCCCCTTGTCCCGACCGATCGTTCGGTTAATGTATCTGGCGGGTACGACAACGGCACCCGGCCGTGCGGATCCGGCACCACCGCTTCACCCGGCACCACCGCTTTCCTCTGCTTTCCCAGGTTCACCGCCACCGCATCCACGCCCGTCCGACGAGGAGTTGGTCAACCGTGACCGCCGGACTCACCATCGACCAGTTGGCCGAGAAGCACTCCGCCACGCTCGACACGGCCCTCGACGTCATCCGCACCCGCGCCTACTGGTCACCGCATCCCGAGCATCCCAAGGCGTACGGCCCCGACCAGGACGGCGGCCTGGACGCCGCCGCGGGTCAGGCGGCCTTCGAGGCCCTCCGGGACCGGCGCTTCGAGCTCGACCAGCCGGGCACGGACGGCTGGACGGGCTCCGAAGTGTCCCCCTACGGGCCGCGGCTCGGCGTCGAGTACCCGCACGCCGACCTCGCCGTGCTGCTTCCGGCCATGAAGTCCGCAATGCGCCCGTGGCGCGAGGCGGGCCCCCGCCACCGGGCGCTGGTGTGTCTGGAGATCCTCAGGCGGATCAGCGCCCGGACGCACGAGATGGCGCACGCGGTCATGCACACCAGCGGCCAGGCGTTCATGATGGCGTTCCAGGCCGGCGGCCCGCACGCCCAGGACCGCGGGCTGGAGGCCGTCGCCTACGCCTACGCCGCGCAGGCCGAGGCCGAGCGGACGGCCGAGTGGGTCAAGCCGCAGGGCAAACGCGACCCGCTGAAACTGGCCAAGGAGTTCACCGCGGTGCCGCGCGGCATCGCCCTTGTCATCGGCTGCAACACCTTCCCCACCTGGAACGGCTACCCCGGCCTCTTCGCCTCGCTCGCCACCGGCAACCCCGTCCTGGTCAAGCCGCACCCGCGCGCGGTCCTGCCGCTCGCGCTGACCGTGCGCGCCGCGCGCGAGGTGCTGCGCGAGGCCGGCTTCTCCCCCGACCTCGTCGCCCTGGCGGCCGAGCGGGACGGCGAGGGCATCGCCAAGTCGCTGGCCGTCCACCCGGACGTCCGGATCATCGACTACACCGGCTCCACGGCGTTCGGCGACTGGCTGGAGGCCCACGCCAAGCAGGCGCAGGTCTTCACGGAGAAGGCCGGCGTCAACACCGTGATCGTCGACTCCACCGGCGACTACCAGGGGATGCTGTCCAACCTGGCCTTCTCGCTCTCCCTCTACAGCGGCCAGATGTGCACCACCCCGCAGAACCTGCTGATCCCGCGCGGCGGCATCGGCACGGACGCCGGCCACAAGACGTACGACGAGGTGGTGGCCGATCTGGCGGCGGCGGTCGGGAAGTTGCTGGGCGACGACGCCCGGGCCAACGCCCTGCTCGGCGCCATCGTCAACGACCAGGTCAAGGAGCGTGTCGAGGCGGCCGGCCGGCTCGGCGAGGTGGCGCTCGCCTCGCGCACGGTGGCCAACCCGGACTTCCCCGACGCGACGGTCCGCACCCCGGTGATCGTCAAGCTCGACGGCGCCAAGCCGGACGCCGAGGCCGCGTACTTCTCCGAGTGCTTCGGCCCGGTGTCGTTCGCGGTGGCCGTGGACTCCACGGCGGAGGCGGTGGAACTGCTGCGCCGCACGGTGCGGGAGAAGGGCGCGATGACCGTCGGGGCGTACACCACCTCCACGGAGGCGGAGCGGCTGATCGAGGAGGCGTGCCTGGAGGAGTGCGCACAGCTCTCGCTGAACCTCACCGGCGGCGTCTACGTCAACCAGACCGCCGCCTTCTCCGACTACCACGGCTCGGGCGGCAACCCGGCGGCCAACGCGGCGCTGTGCGACGCGGCGTTCGTGGCGAGCCGGTTCCGCACGGTGGAGGTGCGGCGCCAGGCGTGACGGGCGGGTGGGCCGACGCGGGCCGTCAGACCGCCTCCGCCGGCCCGCCCCAGTGGAAGAGCGCCATCGCCACGCTCGTCGCGAGGTTGTAGCTGGACACCTGCGGGCGCATCGGCAGCGAAATCAGCCGGTCCGCCCGCGCCCGCACCTCGTCCGAGATGCCGTGGCGTTCGGATCCGAAGGCGAGGACGGCGTCGTCCGGCAGGGTGACGGACCGGATGCCCTCGCCCTCCGGGTCCAGCGCGAACAGCGGCCCCGGTGGCAGGCCGTCGGGGTCCACCCGCTCCACGGCCGTGGCGTAGTGCAGCCCCGCGCCCGCACGGACGGCGTTCTGGTGCCACGGGTCGAGGTCCCCGGTGGTGACGACACCGGTCGCGCCGAAACCGGCGGCCAGCCGGACGACCGCCCCGACGTTCCCGAGGTTGCGCGGGTTGTCGAGGAGCACGACGGGCGCGGGCCGGGGGCGGCGGGCCAGCGCGGCGAGGTTGTCCTCGCGGACGGTCCGGGCGGCCAGCGCGGCGACCTCGGTGGTGTGGCCCCGGGGCACCAGCTCGCGCAGGACGGCCCGGTCCACCTCGGTCAGCAGACCGTTCAGCGCGTCGGTCACGTCGTCGGCGAGCCGGTCGGCCAGCGCCAGGACGGCGGCCCGGTCGGTGGTGAGCACGGGGCCGACCCGGGCTCCGAAGCGCAGGGCGTGCTTGATGGCGTGGAATCCGTCGAGCAGCACGGCACCGGGGGCCAGCTCGCCCCACTGCCGCACGGCGATATCGGTCGCGTCCTCGGTCATGGGCTCAGCCTACGGCGCTGACCTGGGGGGGCGTGGGGCAGAGGGTTCCGGTGGCCGTCACCCGGTCGTCGAACGAGCCGGATCCGCTTCGGCCTCCGCCTTCCCGTGCGCCGCTTCCGTCTCACCGGTCTCGGATGCCCGGACCCCCGCCCGCCGGTTCCACTGGGCCGGGATCTCGCGCCGGTTGAACCGGACGAGCGCACTCCAGCCGCGTGCCGCCGTCCGCCCCACCGCGCCGCCCGCACACACCAGGAAGGCCGTCGGCAGGAACACGGCGTCCGCGAAGACCATCACCAGGGAGAAGAAGGGCAGCCCCAGCAGCACCGCGATCCCCAGGTGCTCCGCGATCATCGCCACCACCAGGACGTTCTTCACCCTGCGGTTGATCAGCGTGAAGGGGAAGGCCGCCTGGACCGCCACCGTGCCGTAGCTGAGCAGCAGCACCACGACGCCGCTGGCGGCGAGCGCGTGCGACAGGCTCGGCCAGGGGGAGAAGTAGTCGAGGTGCAGGGGGTAGTAGAGCGCGCTGCCGTCCTGCCAGAGCGAGCCCTGCACCTTGTACCAGCCGGCCGCGCCGTAGATCAGGCAGACCTCGGCGAGTATCGCCAGCAGGGCGGCGTTGTGGATCAGGTGCCCGAACGCGGCCATGACCGCGCGCGGTTCGGTGCCGCCGTACCGTCGCACGGCCCACCAGAGCCCGTGCCCGCTCCACAGCGCCCACAGCAGCGCGGCCCAGCCGATGCCGGGGACCGGCCCGTGCGCGGTCCAGGAGAGCCGGGCGTCGGCGGCCGTCGTCGCGAAGGCCAGCGCGAGGCCGCAGACCGTCCACAGCACGATCCCGGGGACGTCCCGGTCCTTGCCCTCCTCCGTCAGCGCGGTGCCCGGAGCCGACTCGTCCGGTGCCGTGCCGCCCGGGCCGGCGGCCGCGCGACGTCTGGCACGCCGGGCGTCCAGCGACCACACCTGCCCGCAGCGGGTGAACACCATGTAGATCGCCATCAGGTGCAGGACGTTGTCCCCGCCGTCGCCGACGAAGACGCTGCGGTTCTGCAGCGACAGCAGGCCGATCATGTAGAGGACGGACATGGTCCTGGTCCGCCAGCCGAGCATCAGCAGCAGGGCCGAGACCATCGCCAGCAGGTAGACCAGCCGGAACCACCAGCCGCTGTCGGACCACATGAGCACCGTGAAGGCGCCGTTGTCGTCCGTCAGCCGCCGGGCGAGGTCCCAGCTCCAGGGGGCGTCGGGGCCGTACAGCTCCTGGCTGTTGACCCACTCGCGGGCCAGGAAGAACAGCCAGGTGAAGGAGAACCCGATCCGGATCAGGGCGGTCTGGTACGGGCCGAGGGAGCTGCCGGTGACCCGCGCGTAGGCGTCCGACCAGGCGGTACGTACGGAGGAGACGCTCACCGGACGCGCACCACCTTCAGGTCGTCGGACTCGACCCGCCACCAGGCGAGCTCACGCCGCACCGGGTCGCCGGTCTGGCCCTTGCTCCAGGGCGGCGGTGCGACGTTCGAGGTCAGCGAGCGGAGCTGGACGCGTTCGAGGTCGCCCGGCTCGCGGTCGAGGTCGATCCGGGAGACGGCGATCCGGCGCAGGTACTCCTCGGCGAGCGGGCTCCGCTTGCCCAGCGGCCGGCCCTGGTCGTCGTGCCAGGCGAGGTAGAAGTCCCAGGCGCGACGGAGCTGGTTCTGCCGTGCGTGGCTCGGGAGGGGGTTGTGGAGGATGGCGGCGCCGTCCTGGGCGGAGAGGTCGGTCCACGGGGTGACCCTGACCTCGCCGTCGGGGGCACGTACCTGGGCGCGGGCCTGGACGTGGATGTTCTGCTGGAGCGGGTTGGGCGCGAAGAACTTCCAGTTCTGTTCGAACTCGGGCAGGACGTAGTCGGCGATGGTCGACGAGTGCTGCTTGCTGACCGTGTTCGGCGGCGCCACATGCAGAAACATCATGCCCAGGTGCACCACTGTCACCACGGCGACGGTGAGGGCGCCGAGCGCGATGGCGCAGCGGGCGGGCCGGGACAGCCCGGCGGGTGCGGCCGGAGCCCGTTCACCGGCGCCGTCCTTCCGCTCGCGTCCGTCGTCCGTGTCCATGTACGCCCCGTTTTCCGCTCGTCGATCGCGCGCGGACGCCTTCCGCGCACCCGAACGGTACCGACCCGGACGCGGACGACGCAGCGGCCATAAGACCTTCGTCCCACCGACCGGCCCTCGCAGGGCCCACCGTCAGGGGTCCCGGCACCCGTCCCGTAGGGGTCGCGAGGCGGCCCCCCGCTGTTGTCCACAGCCGGTGACAGCCGGTTATCCACAGGCTTGACACCGCTCCGGGGCCACCTCAACATTGAACCGAACGATCGGTCGGTTGGCCCGGAAGCCTCTCCCTTCCCCGAGCCGCCGACCCGGCGTTCACGCGTTCACATCGGACGAGGGGGCATCGGCATGACCACGACGGCACCGGAAACGGTGGACAGGGCGGCTCTGGAGGCGGTGTTCGACGCCGCGGTGGCCGCCGACGAGCGCATCGAGCCGCGGGATTGGATGCCCGACGCCTACCGCACCACCCTCATCCGGCAGATAGCCCAGCATGCCCACTCCGAGATCATCGGCATGCAGCCCGAGGCCAACTGGATCACCCGGGCCCCGTCGTTGCGGCGCAAGGCCATCCTCATGGCCAAGGTCCAGGACGAGGCCGGCCACGGCCTCTACCTCTACAGCGCCGCCGAGACCCTGGGCGTCGGCCGGGACGAGCTGCTGGACAAGCTGCACGCAGGCCGCCAGCGCTACTCCTCGATCTTCAACTACCCCACCCTGACCTGGGCCGACGTCGGCGCCATCGGCTGGCTCGTGGACGGCGCGGCCATCACCAACCAGGTCCCCCTCTGCCGTTGCTCCTACGGCCCGTACGCGCGCGCCATGATCCGCGTCTGCAAGGAGGAGTCGTTCCACCAGCGCCAGGGGTACGAGCTGCTGCTCGCCCTCAGCCGCGGCACCGAGGCACAGCACGCCATGGCCCAGGACGCGGTGGACCGCTGGTGGTGGCCGTCGCTGATGATGTTCGGCCCGCCCGACGGCGAATCCCCGCACTCCGCCCAGTCCATGGCCTGGAAGATCAAACGGCACTCCAACGACGAACTGCGCCGCCGCTTCGTCGACATCTGCGTCCCGCAGGCCGAGTCCCTCGGCCTCACCCTCCCCGACCCCGACCTGCGGTGGAACGAGGAGACCGGGCACTACGACTTCGGCCCGATCGACTGGGACGAGTTCAACGAGGTCCTGCGCGGCAACGGCCCGTGCAACGAGCAGCGGCTCGCCCGCCGCCGCGAGGCCCACGAGGAGGGCGCCTGGGTACGGGAGGCCGCCGCCGCGTACGCCGCCAAGCACGCTCCCGCCCCCGGCCCGGGCGGCGGCACCCCGCACCCCACCCCCGAGCGCGGGACCGCCGCGTCCGGCCCCACCGAGCACCCGGAGGCGATGGCATGACCGGCACCGACTGGCCGCTGTGGGAGGTGTTCGTCCGCAGCAGGCGCGGCCTCTCGCACACCCACGCCGGCAGCCTGCACGCCCCGGACGCGCGGATGGCCCTGCGCAACGCCCGGGACCTGTACACCCGGCGGTCCGAGGGCGTCTCGATCTGGGTCGTGCCCTCCGACGCCATCACCGCCTCCTCGCCGGACGAGAAGGACCCCTTCTTCGAGCCGGCCGGCGACAAGGCGTACCGCCACCCGACGTTCTACGAGATCCCCGAAGGGGTGCGGCACCTGTGACCCCCGCGACCACCCCGACCACCCGTGCCTCCGCCGGGCCCGTGCCCGTCCCGGCCGCCCTCGCGCTCGGCGACGACGCCCTGGTCCTCGCCCACCGGCTGGGGGAGTGGGCGGGGAGCGCCCCCGTCCTGGAGGAGGAGGTCGCGCTCGCCAACATCGCCCTCGACCTGCTCGGCCAGGCCCGCACCCTGCTCTCGCTCGTCGGCGACGAGGACGAACTGGCCTACCTCCGCGAGGAACGCGCCTTCCGCAACGTCCAGCTCGTCGAGCGCCCCAACGGGGACTTCGCGCACACCATCGCCCGGCAGCTCTACTTCTCCGCCTACCAGTACCTGCTGTACGCCCGGCTCGCCGAGGGCGACGGGCCGTTCGCCCCGCTGGCGGCGAAGGCCGTCAAGGAGGTCGCCTACCACCTCGACCACGCCGAGCACTGGACACTGCGGCTCGGCGACGGAACGCCCGAGAGCCACGAGCGGATGCGCCGGGCCCTGGACGCCCTGTGGCGGTACACGGACGAGCTGTTCCGGCCGGTGGAGGGCCTGGACGGCGTCGACCCGGCCGCCCTGCGCGAGGCGTGGACGGACCGCGTCGGAGGGACCCTCCGGCAGGCGACGCTGGAGCTCCCCACCGGGCCGGCGTCGGACGCCTGGACCGCGGGCGGCGGACGCCAGGGCGTCCACACCGAGCCCTTCGGCCGCATGCTCGCCGAGATGCAGCACCTCCACCGCAGCCACCCGGGGGCGTCATGGTGACCGGCTCCGTGCCCCCGCCCCGGGCCGCCGGCCGGCCGACGCCCCTGGAGGAGCGGCTGCGCGCGCTGGCCGGCGCCGTCCCCGACCCCGAGCTGCCCGTCATCTCGCTGGAGGAGCTCGGCGTCCTGCGCGACCTGCGCGTCACCGCCCCCGGCCGGGTGGAGGTAGACCTCACCCCCACCTACACCGGCTGCCCCGCCGTCGAGGCCATGTCCGCCGACATAGAGCGCGCCCTGCACGCCGAGGGAGTCGCCGACGTCGAGGTCCGCACCGTGCTCTCGCCACCCTGGACCACCGACGCGATCAGCGCCGAGGGCCGGCGCAAGCTCGCCGAGCACGGCGTCGCCCCGCCCCGGCCCTCCGGGCCCGGCGGCCCCGTCCCGGTACAGCTCGCCATCCGCTGCCCGCACTGCGGCTCCACGGACACCACGCTGCTCAGCCGCTTCTCCTCCACCGCCTGCAAGGCCCTGCGCCGCTGCGACGCGTGCCGCGAGCCCTTCGACCACTTCAAGGAGTTGCACTGATGGCAGCGGCCCGCCACGGCACCTTCCACCGCCTGCGGGTGGCGTCCGTCGAACCGCTCACCGACGACGCGGTCGCCGTGACCTTCACCGTCCCCGCCGGGGTCCGCGCCGCCTTCCGCCACGCCCCCGGCCAGCACCTGACCGTGCGCCACACCGTCCAGGGTGTTCTTCAAGGCGCCGAGATACGCCGCACCTACTCCGTCTGCGGGGAGGCCCCCGGCCCCGACGGGCCGAGCACCCTGCGGGTGGGCGTCCGGCTGGTCGACGGCGGCGCGTTCTCCACCTACGCCTTCAAGGAACTGCGGGCGGGGGACGAGCTGGAGGTGATGACGCCGGCGGGCCGGTTCGTCCTGGAGCCGCGCCCCGGGCACTTCGCCGCGATCGTCGGCGGCAGCGGGATCACTCCCGTCCTGTCCATCGCGACGACCCTGCTCGCCCGCGAGCCGGCGGCCCGCTTCACCCTCATACGCAGCGACCGCACGACGGCGTCCACGATGTTCCTGGAGGAGGTCGCCGACCTCAAGGACCGCTATCCCGGCCGGCTCCAGGTCGTCCAGACCCTCTCCCGGGAGGAGCAGCAGGCCGGCCCGGCCTCGGGGCGGCTCGACGAGCGGCGGCTGACCGGCCTGCTGCCCGCGCTGCTCCCGGTCGGCTCGGTGGACGGCTGGTTCCTCTGCGGCCCACACGGGCTGGTCCTGGCCGCCGAGCGGGCGCTGAGCGGCCTGGGAGTGCCCCGGGACCGCGTCCACCAGGAGATCTTCCACGTGGAGGACGGCCCGGCCGCCCCGGCCCCGCCCCGGTCCGCCACCGCGCCCGCCCGCGGCACGGTCACGGCCACGCTGGACGGCCGCGGCGGCCGATGGCCCGTCCGCGAGGGCGATTCCCTGCTGGAGGCCGTCCTGCGCAACCGCCCCGACGCGCCCTACGCCTGCAAGGGCGGCGTCTGCGGAACGTGCCGGGCGTTCCTGGTCTCCGGCGAGGTGCGCATGGACCGCAACTTCGCCCTGGAGGACGACGAACTGTCGGCGGGCTACGTCCTGGCCTGCCAGTCGCGGCCGGTGACGGAGGAGGTGGAACTGGACTTCGACCGCTGAGCAGCGGGCCCGGCGTCGCGTCCGCGAGGGGCCCGGAGACGGATCACGCACCCGCCCGGCCACCGGCCGCCGGGACCGTGCACCGGCGACGCACGGGGGCGACCGACCACGCCGGCTTCGGCCCGCCGGGTTCACCCCGCGACGCGGCCCCCGAACGCCCGGGACCGCGGCCGTCGGCGACGGCAGGCTCGTTCACCGGAACGGCGAGGCTGCCCTGGGCGGTCCGCCGGCCGGACGGCCTCCGGCCGCGCCCCAGGGCCCGGCCGCCCGAGCCACGCGCGGCGCGAACCGAGTGCCGCGCGAACCAAGCGTCGCTCGGGCCACGCGCCACGCGGACCACGCGCCACGTGGACCACGCCCCGACAGGCTCAGATCACCGCACCCGGCCCGCCGCCGTTCGCCACCACGGGACGGCCCGCGGCCTCCCATGCCTGCATGCCGCCGCCGACGTTCACCGCGTCCATGCCCTGCTGCACCAGGTAGGCGGTCACCTGGGCCGAGCGGCCGCCGGAGCGGCAGATCACGTTGATCCGCCCGCCGTCGGGCGCCCGCTCCGTGAGCTCGCCGAATCGCGCGGCGAACTCGCTCATCGGGATGTGCAGGGCGGCCTCGGCGTGCCCGGCCTCCCACTCGTCGGCCTCGCGCACGTCCAGCAGGAAGTCGTCGGCCGCGAGCGCGCCGACCTCGACCGTGGGAACCCCGGAACCAAACATCATGCGTCCGACGCTACCCGACCTTCCGCACTACCCGGCCCTCCGCACTGCCCGCCCCCGCACCGCTCGACCTTCCGCACCACGCGACCCCCGCACCACGCGGCCCCCGCACTACGCGGCGGCCCCGGACCACGCGGCGGCCCCGGACCACGCCGCCCTACCCGGCCAGCGAGGCCAGCCGGGTCTCGCGCTCGGCGATCTGCGCCAGCAGCCCGCCCGCGATCTCGTCGAGGAGCCCGTCGGGGTCCTCCGGCGCCATCTTGATCATGGCGCCGATCGCCGAGGACTCCAGCTCGGCGGCCAGCTCGGCGAGCAGCTCCTTGCGCCGGGCCAGCCACTCCAGCCGCGCGTAGAGCTCCTCGGCCCGGTCCGGCCGGCGCTGCCCGGGGACGGGCCCGGCGGCCCACTCCTCGGCCAGGGCGCGCAGCCGCTCCTCGTCCCCCGCCGCGTAGGCCTCGTTGACCCGGACGACGAACTCCTCGCGCCGCCGCCGCTCCGCCTCGTCCGTGGCCAGGTCCGGGTGGGCCCGGCGGACCAGGTCGCGGTACGCCTTGCGGGCCGCGTCGCTGGGCCGGACGCGCTCGGGCGGCCGGACCCGCTGCCCGGTGAGCATGGCGCTCGCCTCGGGCGACAGCCCGTCGGAGTCCATCCACCCGCCGAGCAGTTCCTCGACGTCCGGCATCGGCTGCACCAGCGCCCGCGCCTCGCGCGCCCGCTTCAGGTCGTCCGGGTCGCCGGAACGGGCGGCGACGGCCTCGGCGATCCTCGCCTCCAGTTCGTCCAGCCGCCCGTACAGCGGGCCGAGCCGCTGGTGGTGCAGCCGGGAGAAGTTCTCCACCTCCACCCGGAACGTCTCCACCGCGATCTCGAACTCGATCAGCGCCTGCTCGGCGGCCCGCACGGCCCGCTCCAGCCGCTCGGTGCCCGGTTCGGCCGGCACGTCGGTCTCCGGATTCATCACCCGCCCAGCCTACGAGCTCCGGGCCCCCTCCCGCCTCAGACGCCGACGGCTTCCTCCATCTCCTCCTCGGCCTCGGGGCCGGCACCGGAAGCCCGCTCCGCCGCCCGTACCCCGCGCCGGTGCTCCACCGCCCACGCGGCCCCCAGCACGGCGAGCCCCACGACCAGCCAGACCGCCAGCGTGGCCACATGGCCGCCCAGCCCGGAGTGGCCGAAGTAGACGAGGCTGCGGGTGCCCTCCACAAAGCCGGCGCCGTTCCAGAAGCCGTGCAGCCCGGCGAAGAACCCGTTCTGCAGCTCGGGCCGGAAGACGCCGCCGGCGCTGGTGAAGTTGAGCATCACGAACAGCACCATGACGCCGAGCGTGGTCCACCGCTTGAGGAAGGTGTGCAGTCCGGTGCCGACGAACAGCACGCCGGCCGAGTACAGCCACGACAGGCCCCACAGCCCCCACAGCCCGTGGTCCACCAGGCCGAACACAGGCCCCGCCAGCACCACACCGATCACGCTGACCACCAGCGAGGTGGCGGCGGCCAGCACCGCCCGTATCCGCAGCGCCAGCGCCCCGCCGGCCCCGCCGATCACGGCGACCGAGGCGTAGGAGCCGATGCTGAGCGCGACCAGCAGGAAGAAGATGCCCTGCCCGGTCGGGTCGCCCTCGGAGGGCGGCACCACGTCCGTCACCTTCAGCGGCGCGCCCTCCCGGGCCGCGACGGGCGTGAACACCTTCTGCACCGCCGAGGCCGTGGTGTCCGAGCCGGCCGAGGCGATCAGCAGCTCCGGCGCCCGCCGGTCGGGGACGTAGGCGCCGAAGACGTCCTGGTCCTTCAGCTCCCGCACGGCCTCCGCGCGGTCGGCCACCGTGTGGACGGACAGCTTGTCGCCGGCCCGCTGCCCGATCGCCCCGGCCAGCCGCTCGGCGCTCGGACCGGAGCCGACGACCGCCACCGGCAGTTCGTGCGGCGACGGGTCGGCGAAGGCGCCGAGGTAGGCGAGCCCCATGCCGACGCACATCAGCAGCGGCGTGAGCAGGTGGGTCAGTACATGCCGGAGCGCGGCGCGCGTCGCGGGCTTCATCGGCACCCCTCTCCAGGATGGTTGGCTTATACAACTTCCACTTCAGTTGTACTATACAACCAAATGGGAAGGAAGGGTCCCCCGTGTCACACCGAGCCGAACACCTCGACACCATCCAGCGCGAGCTGACCGCCTTCGCGCGCCGCGCCCGCGCCGCGGCGGCCCGGCTCCACCCCGAGCTGTCCCTGGTCTCGTACACCCTGCTCGCCCACCTCCAGGACCAGCGGGGCTGCCGGGCCACCGACCTCGCCGCGCACTACCTGCTCGACAAGTCGACGGTCAGCCGGCAGGTGGCGGGCCTGGAGCGGCTGGGACTCGTCGAACGCCGCGCCGACCCCGACGACCAGCGGGTGCAGGTGCTGCACCTCACCGACCGCGGCACCGAGGTCCTGGACCAGGTCGCGGCCAGCCGCCGCACCGCCTTCGAGAACCGCCTCGCCGAATGGGACGAGACCGACCTCGCCCGCTTCGCCGGCTACCTGCTGCGCTACAACGCCTCCGGAGCGGAACAGGATTGACCGGCGGCCCGCCAACGCACCGAGCGGGCCCACCGACCGGCCAGGCTCACCAACCGAGCAGGCCCACCGAGAGATACGACACAGGAACGCCCCGGCGTCCCGCCCACCGTCAGAAGTACAGACAAGACCGGAAGCGGATACAAAGAAGAACGGGCCCCGTCGTTTTCACGACGAGGCCCGTTCTCACGGTGCGCGAGGGGGGAGTTGAACCCCCACGCCCTTTCGGGCACTGGAACCTGAATCCAGCGCGTCTGCCTATTCCGCCACCCGCGCATTGGGTGTGTCCTCCGGCTTCCGCTCCCCCTCCGGACTTCCGTCCGGTTCGCGGTGCGTCCGCCTTCCGACATGCAGAACATTAGCACGCTTCGGAGGGTGCCTTCACACCCGTGATCCACCCGACCGCCCCCGGCCGCCCCCGAGCGCTCTCGCCCGCCCTCGACAGGTCCCCGGGGGTACCGGCGAGGACCCCGCCGGTTGCGGGACACTGGCCTCCGGGCGCCTCTACGATCCCCCGTGAGGGAACGCGGAGGGAACGCGGAGGAAACCGGAGCGGCCATGGCGACACTCGTCACTCCTGGCGCCGAAGGGGAACCAGCCGTTTTCCCGGCGCGTGGATACGATCAGTAAGCAGTATCAGGAACGGCACCGGGCATCACAGGCGTCACCGAGGGAAGGAGGTGCCCCGTGGGAGTACTGAAGCGCTTCGAGCAGCGACTCGAAGGTCTCGTGAACGGCACCTTTGCCAAGGTGTTCAAGTCCGAGGTCCAGCCCGTGGAGATCGCGGGGGCACTCCAGCGCGAGTGCGACAACAACGCCACCATCTGGAACCGTGACCGCACGGTCGTTCCCAACGACTTCATCGTGGAGCTGAGCGGCCCGGACTACGAGCGGCTCAGCCCCTACTCCGGCCAGTTGGGCGACGAGCTGGCCGGCATGGTCCGCGACTACGCGAAGCAGCAGCGGTACACCTTCATGGGGACCATCCAGGTCCACCTGGAGAAGGCGGACGACCTCGACACCGGGCTCTACCGCGTCCGCAGCCGCACCCTCGCGGCCAGCGAGTCCCAGGAGCCCCAGGCACAGCAGGGCCCGCAAGGCCCGCAGGCCCCCCACACTCCGTACGGCGGCGGCGCCCCCCGGAGCGCCCCCTCCCCGGCCACCCAGGGCGGCGGCTACCCGCCGCAGCCCACGGGTGCCCCGCCCATGCCGTCGTCCCCGCCGCCCGGCGCGGCCCGTCCCCAGCCCCGCGCGGGCGGGCCGGGAGCCGGCGCGGCGGAGCGGACACGGCGCTGGATCGAGATCAACGGTGCCCGGCACCAGATCTCCCGTCCGACGCTGGTGCTGGGCCGCAGCACCGAGGCGGACGTCCGAATCGACGACCCCGGCGTCTCCCGGCGGCACTGCGAGATCCGGGTCGGCACCCCCGCGACCATCCAGGACCTGGGGTCGACCAACGGCATCGTGGTGGACGGCCAGCACACCACGCGCGCTACGCTCCGCGACGGCTCGCGGATCGTCGTGGGCAGCACCACCATCGTTTATCGGCAAGCCGAAGGGTGAAGCGGGGGCAATGTCAGAGCTGACCCTCACGGTCATGCGGTTGGGTTTCCTCGCCGTACTGTGGCTGTTCGTCATCGTGGCCGTGCAGGTCATTCGCAGTGATCTGTTCGGTACCCGGGTGACCGCGCGCGGCTCGCGCCGCGGCGGCGACGGACGTCCGGCGCAGCGGGCGGCCCAGCAGGCCACCCCGCCGCCGCAGCGCCAGCAGCAGTCCGGCGGGCGTCGGGGCGCGGGGCGCGCCGAGAGCCGCGGCCGCCGCGGCGCACCCACCAAGCTGGTGATCTCGGAGGGCACGCTCACCGGCACCACGGTGGCCCTTCAGGGCCAGACCATCACCCTCGGCCGCGCCCACGACTCGACGATCGTGCTGGATGACGACTACGCCTCCAGCCGGCATGCCAGGATCTATCCGGACCGCGACGGCCGCTGGATCGTCGAGGACCTCGGTTCGACCAACGGCACGTATCTGGACCGGACCCGGCTGACCACCCCGACCCCGATCCCGCTCGGCGCGCCGATCCGCATCGGCAAGACCGTCATCGAGCTGCGGAAGTAGTAGGACCATGACGACCGGAGGGTGGGCAGCGAGGTGGGCAAGGGGCTGTACCCGGAGCCGACGGGCGAGGTGCGCATGAGTCTGACACTGCGTTTCGCCGCCGGATCGCACAAGGGCATGATCCGGGAAGGCAACGAGGACTCCGGTTACGCCGGCCCCCGGCTGCTCGCCATCGCCGACGGCATGGGCGGCCAGGCCGCGGGCGAGGTGGCCAGCTCCGAGGTGATCTCCACCCTGGTGACGCTGGACGACGACGTCCCGGGGTCGGACCTCCTCACCTCGCTCGGCACCGCCGTCCACCGCGCCAACGAGCAGTTGCGCGTGATGGTCGAGGAGGACCCGCAGCTGGAGGGCATGGGCACCACGCTCACCGCCCTGCTGTGGACGGGTCAGCGGCTCGGCCTCGTCCACGTCGGCGACTCCCGCGCGTACCTGCTGCGGGACGGCGTCCTCACGCAGATCACCCAGGACCACACCTGGGTGCAGCGGCTGGTGGACGAGGGCCGGATCACCGAGGAGGAGGCCACCACCCACCCGCAGCGCTCCCTGCTGATGCGCGCGCTGGGCAGTGGCGACCACGTCGAGCCCGACCTGTCCATCCGCGAGGTGCGGGCCGGCGACCGCTACCTGATCTGCTCCGACGGCCTCTCCGGCGTCGTCAGCCACGAGACGATCGAGGAGCGGCTGGCGAGCTACCAGGGCCCGCAGGAGACGGTCCAGGAGCTGATCGAGCTGGCCCTGCGCGGCGGCGGCCCGGACAACGTGACGGTGATCGTCGCGGACGTCCTGGACGTCGACGGCGGGGACACCCTCGTCGCCCAGCAGCACAGCGACACCCCGGTGGTCGTCGGCGCGGTCGCCGAGAACCAGTTCCCCGCGGGGGACCACGGCGCCATGCAGACCCCGGCCGGCCGGGCGTCCGAGCTGGGCCGCACCCCGCCGCAGGACCCGGCGGGCGGCTTCGGCCCGCCCGGCAGCGGTCCGGGCGGCGACGCGGCGCCGGCCGGCGAGTTCGGCGCCTTCCACGACGACTACGACGAGAGCGGCGCGGAGCTCGGCAAGGCCCCCCGGCGCGGGGGCTGGCTCAAGCGCTCGCTGATCATCGCGGTGGTGCTCGGCGTGGTCGGCGGCGGCCTGTACGGCGGCTACCAGTGGACGCAGACGCAGTACTACCTGGCGGCCAAGGACGACAACCACGTCGCGCTCTACCAGGGCATCGACCAGGACCTCGCCTGGATCAGCCTCAGCAAGCTGTACCAGGACCACCCCGAGATCGAACTCAAGTACCTCCCCGTCGACCAGCGCGGCCGGGTGGAGGACACGATCGCGGTGAGCAGCCGCGCGCAGGCGGAGCAGAAGGTCAAGGACCTCGGCACGCTGGCGAGCGCCTGCAAGAAGAAGGACGAGCAGCAGAAGGCCGAGCGCCGGCAGCGCGAGAGCCAGAAGCCCGAGACGGCCAAGCCGGACGCGGGGAAGCCCGACGCCGGGAAGCCGACCCCGGGCAAGCCCAGCACCCCGCCGACCGGCGCGGCGTCGGGCCTCACCCTCCAGGCCGCACCCACTCCGGCGCCCGGTCCCACCCTCAGCGAGGAAGAGCAGAAAGTGGCAGCGCAGTGCAACGGCCCCCAGCAGTAAGCCTGTAGGGGGTCAGCGACGTGTCAGCCATCTCACCCATGCCGAACACCAACACCACCACCGTCAGCACGGCAGGTCAGCCGAGCCGGCGCAACACCGAGTTGCTGCTGCTCGCCTTCGCCGTGATCCTCCCCTGTTTCGCGTACGCCAACGTGGGCCTGGCGCTGGACGGCGAGATGCCCTCCGGCATGCTCGGCTACGGCATGGGCCTCGGCCTGCTGGCCGGCGTCGGCCACCTCGTGGTGCGGAAGTTCGCCCCGTACGCCGACCCGCTGCTGCTGCCGCTGGCCACGGTCCTCAACGGGCTGGGGCTGGTCATCATCTGGCGGCTTGACCAGTCGAAGCGCTTCCAGAAGGTGGCCACGTTCGCCCCGGCGGCCACCAACCAGCTGCTGTTTTCGGCGCTGGGCATCGCGCTGTTCGTCGCGCTGATCATCTTCCTCAAGGACCACCGGGTCCTCCAGCGCTACACCTACATCTCCATGGCGCTCTCGCTGGTGCTGCTGATCGCCCCGATGTTCTTCCCGTCGGTCAACGGCGCCCGGATCTGGATCAAGATCCCGGGTCTGGGCACCATCCAGCCGGGTGAGTTCGCCAAGATCGTGCTGGCGGTGTTCTTCGCCGGCTACCTGATGGTCAAACGGGATGCGCTCGCCCTGGCCAGCCGCCGGTTCATGGGCATCTACCTGCCACGCGGCCGCGACCTGGGACCGATCCTGGCCGTCTGGGCCTTCAGCATCCTGATCCTGGTCTTCGAGACCGACCTCGGTACCTCGCTGCTGTTCTTCGGCATGTTCGTCGTGATGCTCTACGTCGCCACCGAGCGCACCAGCTGGATCGTCTTCGGTCTGCTGATGTCCGCGGCCGGCGCGGTCGGCGTCGCTTCGTTCGAAACCCATGTGCAGCAGCGTGTCCAGGCCTGGCTCGACCCCATGGGTGAGTTCTTGCTGAGCAAGAAGGGCATCTGGGGCCACTCCGAGCAGTCGATGCAGGCCCTGTGGGCCTTCGGCTCGGGCGGGGTGTCCGGCACCGGCTGGGGCCAGGGCCACTCCGACCTGATCGGCTTCGCCGCCAACTCCGACTTCATCCTCGCCACCATCGGCGAGGAGCTGGGCCTGGCGGGCCTCATGGCCGTCCTGCTCATCTACGGTCTGATCGTGGAGCGCGGTGTGCGCACCTCACTGGCCGCCCGCGACCCGTTCGGCAAACTGCTGGCGATCGGGCTCTCCGGCGCCTTCGCCATCCAGGTCTTCGTGGTGGCCGGCGGTGTCACCGGCCTCATCCCGCTGACCGGTATGACCATGCCGTTCATCGCACAGGGCGGATCCTCGGTGATCGCCAACTGGGCACTCATCGCGATCCTGATGAAGATCAGTGACGCGGCGCGCAGGCCCGCGCCCGCCCCCGTGACCAATCCAGACGCCGAAATGACCCAGGTGGTCCGACCGTGAACAAGCCCGTGCGCCGGATCGCGATCTTCTGCGGACTCCTCGTCCTCGCACTGATGATCCGCGGCAACTGGCTCCAGTTCGTCAAGGCCGACGAGCTCAAGAACGACAAGAACAACATGCGGGTGAACATCGCCCGCTACAGCCAGCCGCGCGGCAACATCATCGTCGACGGCCAGGAGATCACCGGCTCCGAGGAAGTCAACGGGATCAACTACAAGTACCGGCGCACCTACAAGAACGGCGAGATGTGGGCGCCGGTCACCGGTCTGAGCTCGCAGGTCTACAAGCCCACCATGCTGGAGGGCGTCGAGGACAAGATCCTCACCGGTGACGACGACCGGCTGTTCTTCAACCGGACGATCGACATGATCACCGGCAAGGGCAAGAAGGGCGGTGACGTGATCACCACCCTCAACTCCAAGGCACAAGAGGCCGCCTTCAAGGGGCTGGGCAACAAGAAGGGCGCCGTGGCCGCTCTGGACCCTCGCACCGGCAAGGTCCTGGCCCTGGCCTCCACGCCGTCGTACGATCCCTCGACGGTCGCCGGGGCCAACAACGGCGCTGCCTGGGAGAAGCTCAGCAAGGACGACAAGAACAAGCCGATGCTCAACCGGGCGCTGCGGGAGACCTACCCGCCCGGTTCGACGTTCAAGGTCGTCACCGCCGCGGCGGCGTTGGAGAACAAGCTCTACAAGGACGTCGACGAGAAGACCAACTCGCCGAAGGGCTGGACGCTGCCCGACACGCAGAACCTGAAGCTGCCCAACGAGACGACGATGCCCTGCGACAACGTCTCGATGCGCGCCGCCCTCCAGTGGTCCTGCAACAGCGTCTTCGGCAAGATCAGCGCCGACCTGGGCAACCAGAAGATGATCGAGCAGGCCGACAAGTTCGGCTTCAACAGCGACGACCTGACGATCCCGGTCGGCGTCTCCAAGAGCGTCTACCCCAAGGACAACCGCCCGCAGAACGCCATGGCGGGCATCGGCCAGGCGTCCAACCGCGCCACCCCGCTCCAGATGGCCATGGTGGCCGCCGCGATCGCCAACAACGGCAAGCTCATGGAGCCGTACATGGTGGACAAGCTGCGCGCGCCCAACCTGAACGTCATCGAGACGCACCAGCCCAAGGAGATGAGCCGGCCGCTCAGCCCGGAGCACGCCCAGACGCTGCAGAGCGCGATGGAGACGGTCGTCGAGGAGGGCACCGGTACGTCGGCGAAGATCGACGACGTCAAGGTCGGCGGCAAGACGGGTACCGCCCAGCACGGCGTGGACAACAGCGGCAACCCCTACGCGTGGTTCATCTCCTACGCCAAGAAGGGGGACGGCTCGCCGGTCGCCGTCGCGGTCGTCATCGAGGGCTCGAACACCATGCGTGACGACATCGCGGGCGGCAAGCTGGCCGCGCCCATCGCCAAGAGCGTCATGGAGGCGGTGCTCAAGACCTCGAAGTGAGTCCCGGCACGCACCGGCACCGCGCGCCGGTACCAGGTACGTATCGGGTGCCGGTCACACCCGGGTGCCGTACGGGACGCCGGGTACGGTAAGCGCGGACAGCACACCGCCGGACCCACGTCGGTGCGGTCGGGAAGAACGGAAGGGCTGGAGCTATGGAAGAGCCGCGTCGCCTCGGCGGCCGGTACGAGCTGGGCTCGGTGCTCGGCCGTGGTGGCATGGCCGAGGTCTACCTCGCCCACGACACCCGGCTCGGCCGCACCGTCGCCGTGAAGACGCTCCGGGTGGACCTCGCCCGGGATCCGTCCTTCCAGGCCCGGTTCCGCCGTGAGGCCCAGTCGGCCGCCTCGCTGAACCACCCGTCCATCGTCGCGGTCTACGACACCGGCGAGGACTACGTGGACGGGGTCTCGATCCCGTACATCGTCATGGAGTACGTGGACGGGTCCACCCTCCGCGAGCTGCTCCACTCCGGCCGCAAGCTGCTGCCCGAACGTTCCCTCGAAATGACGATCGGGGTGCTCCAGGCGCTGGAGTACTCCCACCGCGCGGGCATCGTCCACCGGGACATCAAGCCCGCCAACGTCATGCTGACCCGCACCGGCCAGGTCAAGGTCATGGACTTCGGCATCGCCCGCGCCATGGGTGACGCAGGCATGACGATGACTCAGACGGCGGCCGTGATCGGCACCGCCCAGTACCTCTCCCCCGAGCAGGCCAAGGGCGAGCAGGTCGACGCCCGGTCCGACCTGTACTCGACGGGCTGCCTGCTCTACGAACTGCTCACGGTCCGGCCGCCGTTCATCGGCGACTCCCCGGTCGCGGTGGCGTACCAGCACGTCCGCGAGGAGCCCAACCCGCCGAGCACCTTCGACCCCGAGATCACGCCCGAGATGGACGCCATCGTCCTGAAGGCGCTGGTCAAGGACCCGGACTACCGGTACCAGTCGGCCGACGAGATGCGCGCCGACATCGAGGCCGCCTTGGAGGGCCGCCCGGTGGCCGCCGCGGCCGGCTACGGCGCCATGGGCGCGGTCGGCTACGGCGGCGAGGACCAGCCGACCGCCATGCTCGGCCGTCACGACCCGAACGCCGCCGGCCAGACGTCCATGCTGCCGCCCGTGCGGGACGGCGGGGGCTACGGCGGTGACGGCTACGGCGGCTACGACGACGGCGCGGGCGGGCCCGGCCACGGCGGCAACGGCCGGAAGAAGAGCAGCCTGTCGACGGTGCTGCTGGTGGTCGCGGGCATCCTGGTGCTCGTCGGCGCGATCTTCATCGGCAAGTCGCTGTTCTCCGGCGACGGCAAGAGCGGCGACGTCACCGTGCCCAACCTGATCGGCGAGAAGCTCGACTCCGCCCGGAAGCAGGGCGAGAACGTCGAGCTCAAGGTCGTCGACAGCGGCAAGGCCGTCAACTGCGACGCCGACAAGGGCAAGGTCTGCGAGCAGGACCCCAAGGCCGGCACCAAGGTCGCGCGGAACAGCGAGGTCAAGGTGTCGCTGTCCAAGGGCCCGGCCAAGGTCGAGGTCCCCAACGTCCTCCACACCCAGTTCGACGAGGCGAAGAAGACGCTGGAGGACAAGGGCTTCACGGTCCACCGCAAGGAGGAGCAGACCGACGAGGCCGAGGCCGGCATCGTCATCAAGCAGAACCCGAAGGCGAACGCCCAGGCCGAGAAGGGCGCGGAGGTCACCCTCACGGTCGCCACGGCCGTCCCGACGAAGACCGTCCCGCCGGTGGTGGGGCAACAGTTCGACGCGGCGAAGAAGCAGCTTGAGGACAACGGCTTCAAGGTGACCCGGAAGGACGTCGACTCCGACGACCCGGCCGGCCAGGTGACCGCCCAGTCCCCGGAGGGCAGCACGGCGGCCACGCCCGGCACGTCGGTCGAGCTGTCGGTCTCCAAGGGACCGCAGGACGTCCCGGTCCCGACGCTGACCAACATGACCGTCAAGGACGCCAGGAAGGCCCTGGAGGACGTCGGCCTCAAGGTCGGGACCATCGCGGGCCCGAACGACGACAAGGCCGTCGTGTCGTCGACCGTTCCCTTCCCCACCCAGAAGGTGAAGAAGGGGTCCGCGGTCAACCTGATGACCCACGCGCCGCTCCCCGGCACCGACATCGGCGGCGCCAACCAGGGCGGCGACGACCGGGGGAACCCCGGCGGCGACGACCAGGGCGGCCCCTTCGGCGGCTTCCTCGGCGGACGCCGGCACTGACGTACGGACGGAGCCCCGGCACCGTCCTCCTCAGGAGGATGGTGCCGGGGCTCCGCGCTGTCGCCGTACGGCCCGGGGTCAGCCCCGGAGCTCCTTCGGCGGGGTCCGCTTCTCGTCGACCTTCTCCGTCCGCGTCAGCTCCGCCCAGACGACGTAGCGGTAGTCGGAGGTGTAGATCGGCGTGCAGGTCGTCAGCGTCAGGTAGCGGCCCGGCACGGTCTTCCCGGACTCCCGGGGCACGGGGTCGAGGACCTTCACGTTGTACCGCGAGGTCTCCTTGAGCTCCTTGTAGACCGTGTAGACGTACCAGGTGTCCCGCGTCTCGAAGACGACCGGGTCACCGTCCTTGATCTTGTGGATGTTGTGGAACTTGGCGCCGTGCCCGTCCCGGTGCGCCGCCAGCGTGAGGTTGCCCGGCCCCTCCCAGGGCAGCGTGGCCTTCACCGGCTTTCGGTAGTAGCCCGCCACGCCCTCGTTGAGCACGGAGCTGCCCGTGCCGGGCTTCACCAGCACCTCGCCCTTGCCCATGGCGGGCACGTGCAGGAAGCCGACCCCGTCCTTGGTGTCCAGGGCGCCCGGCCCCTTCCGCGCCCAGTTCTCGCGCACGTGCGCGCCCTGCCGCTTCGCCTCCCGGTCGGCTATCACGTTCGTCCACCACAGCGAGTAGACGACGAACAGCGCCAGCAGCACGCCCGCGGTGATGAGCACTTCGCCCACCACGCCGACGGTGGCGGCTATCCGGCTCCGGGTACGGCCGCGCCGCCGTGGCGCGCCGTCGGTCAGCTCCTCGGTCCCTGCCACAGCCCGCCCGTACCCCGCTCCCCTGCCGTCCGTCAGTCGACGAGCGCGTCCGGCTTGCCCTTACCGCGCGGGCGCTCGTCCACCATCTTGCCCCACACGATCATCCGGTACGTACTGGTGAATTCGGGGGTGCAGGTGGTCAGGGTGATGTACCGGCCGGGTCCCGTGAAGCCCGATCCCGCGGGCACCGGGCGGATGACCCCGACGTTCGCCGGTGACGTCTGGTCCAGTCGGCTCGTCATCTCATAGGTGTAGTACGTGCTCTTCGTCTCCACCACGATCTTGTCACCGGGCCGCAGCCGGTTGACGTAGCGGAACGGTTCGCCATGGGTGTTGCGGTGGCCCGCGAGCGCGAAGTTGCCCTGCCGGTCCCAGGGCATCGCGGTCTTCAGCGGCCCCTTGCCGTAGTGACCGACCATCCCGCGGTCCAGGACCTTGTGCTTCCCGGTCCCCTCGGCGATCGGGGCCTTCACGTCCAGCTTGGGGATGTAGACGATCGCGAAGCCCTCGCCGGGCGAGAACGCGCCCGCGTCCCGGTCCTCGCCGCCGTCCCGGGCCCAGCTCCTGCGGAGGTCCTTCGCGGCGCCGCCGGCCTGCTGCTGGGCGATGACGTTCGTCCACCACAGCTGGTAGGCGACGAACAGCAGCAGCACCACGCCCAGGGTGATGAAGAGTTCGCCCAGCGCCCGGCTGACGACCACGCCGAGGCTGTCCTTGCGCGCCCGTTCCGCCCGCCGTGCCGCCCGGCGCCGCTCCGCCCGCCCGCCGGTCGGGAGCGGCGGGGCCGGGGCGGCCGGCACCGGGCGCAGCGACATCGTCGCGTCGTCCTCGGGCGGCAGGGCGGCGGACGGCCGGGACTGCGGCGGAACGGCCGCCGGGACCTCGGGCGGGAGCGGCCGGGAGACGGTCTCCGGGGGCATCTCGGGCGGGAGGGGCCGCGCGGTGAACCGGTTCTCCGGGGGCAGCGGCCGGGAGACGCCCGGTGACCAGGCGGCGGGCTCGGGCGCCGGCGGCCACGGGCCGGGGGCCCGCTCGCCCCGCACGTACTCGTACGGGTCGTCGGCCGGCTCGCCCTGCCCGTACGGGTCCGCCGGCGGGGGCGCGTACCGCTCCGGCGCCGGCGCCCCCCAGGGGTCCCGCTCGGGGCGGAGCCCGTTCACTCTCCGGCCTTGCCCACCACCGGGGCGAGCCCGGCCGACCGTTCCACCGCCCCCGTGTCACCGCAGGAGACGAGCCAGTTGGCCAGCATCCGGTGCCCCCACTCGGTGAGCACGGACTCGGGGTGGAACTGCACGCCCTCGACCGGGAGGTCACGGTGGCGCAGGCCCATGGCGACGCCGCTCTCCGTCCAGGCGGTGATCTCCAGCTCGTCCGGCCAGTTCTCCCGGGCGACGGCGAGGGAGTGGTAGCGGGTGGCCGTGAACGGCGAGGGCAGCCCCTGGAAGACGCCGGCGCCCTGGTGGCTCACGGACGAGGTCTTGCCGTGCAGCAGCTCGGGCGCCCGGCCGACCACCCCGCCGTACGCGACGGCCATCGACTGCATGCCCAGGCAGACGCCGAAGACCGGCAACCCGGTGGCCGCGCAGTGCCGCACCATGTCGATGCAGACACCGGCCTGTTCGGGCGCGCCGGGGCCGGGGGAGAGCAGCACCCCGTCGAAGCCGTCCTGCGCGTGCGCGGGTTCGACCTCGTCGTTGCGGCGCACCTCGCACTCGGCGCCGAGCTGGTAGAGGTACTGGACGAGGTTGAAGACGAAGCTGTCGTAGTTGTCCACGACGAGGATGCGCGCGCTCATCGCGTCACCGCCATTCCGTTGCCGGTGTCGGCAGGCTGTCGTCGACCGTCACGTCGTTGAACGGCAGCAGCGGCTCGGCCCAGGGGAAGACGTACTGGAAGAGCACGTAGACGACGGCCAGCACGAGGACCACGGAGACCAGGGCCTTCACCCACGCGTTGCCCGGCAGATGACGCCAGATCCAGACGTACATGCTGTCCCTACTTGCCGACGGGGATGGTCTTTGCCGCACCAGGGTAAGGGGCCGCACCCGTGCGCGGGGCGCAGCCGGGCAAACCCCCGGCGCGGAGTTCCCGCCGGGCGCGCCGGGTCCGTCAGCCGGCCGGCTTGGCGTAGTGCAGGTCCACCGCGCCGGTGTAGCCGGGGAGGGTCACCGCGTCCTGCTGGTCGACCTTCCAGCCGAGGCCGTAGGCCGTGACGTACTGGAGGTAGTTCTGGATGGTGGGAGAGGTGTCCAGGGCCTTGCGGAGCCGGCCGCGGTCACCGACGGCGGTGATCTTGTAGGGCGGGGAGTAGACGCGGCCCTGGAGGATGAGGGTGTTGCCGACGCAGCGGACGGCGCTGGTGGAGATCAGCCGCTGGTCCATCACCTTGATGCCCTGGGCGCCGCCCCTCCAGAGGGCGTTCACGACGGCCTGGAGGTCCTGCTGATGGATCACCAGGTCGTTGGGCTGGGGCTGCGGGACTCCGGGGATCTTGGCGGTGGCGTTGGGCGGGGCGTCGGTCAGGGTGACCGTCAGGCCGGTGCCGCCGAGCTCCCGGGTGCCCGCGGCGTCGCCCAGGGCGGCCAGCCGGCGGGCCTCGGCGGTGTCGGCGCCGGCGTCCCGGCCGGCGAGGGAGTCGACCTCGGCGCGCAGGGCCGCGGTGCTCCGCTCCCGTTCGCCGTTGCCCTTGCTGCGCTCCTGGATGAGGTCGGAGAGCCGCAGCATGGAGGCGTCGGTGCGGATGTCGGTGCCCTTGGCGGTGTTGAAGCTCATCCAGAAGATGAGGCCGGCGAGGGCGAAGACCGCGGCCGTCAGGAGCCGTACGGGGCGGAATCGCCGGGGAGGGCGCCGGCCGGGCGTTGCGTCGCTGGTGGAGACGGCAGAATTGCTCAACGTACCCTTGTCCTCTCCGACGCCGCTGAAGCACTACGCTAACGGACGCCCGGGGGGAGGAAGCGCTCCCCGGCGCGGCCGACCAGCCCTTGTACACCCAGCGCGGTTACGCAGCGCATCGACAGGAGAGTTCCTCGTGCCGAAGTCACGGATCCGCAAGAAGGAAGACTTCACTCCACCGCCGGCGAAGCAGCAGACGATCAAGCTGAACAGCGGACGGCGCTGGGTGGCTCCGCTCATGCTGGCACTGTTCCTGATCGGGCTCGCGTGGATCGTCATGTTCTACGTGACGGGCAGCGACATGCCGATCGAGTCCCTGCACAACTGGAACATCGTGGTCGGCTTCGGCTTCATCGCGGCGGGGTTCGTGGTCTCCACGCAGTGGAAGTAGCGGGGACGATCCGGCCGATCCGGGGGGCCCGGCGGGCCGGCCCGGGTTATCCACACCTTCATCCACAGTGGGGAAAAACTCAGAAGATCTGTGGATAACTTCCTCGGCGTTGACGCCGGTGTGACTGCCGACGATCCCCGCGGATCGTCGTCCACACCGGCGTTCTTCGTCATATCCGCAGGTCGCAGCGGGTGCCGTAGGGGCCGGGAACGAGCCGGGGCGGGCTTTCCCACCGTTCTGCACACCGGCCGGGGCACTCTGTGGACAACCCCCGGCCCACCGATGTGGGTGACGGGCCGGGGCCGGAGCCCCGGCGGACGTCGCGCCGTCGGCTACGTCAGCTCGGCGGTCCGGACGATCACCGTCGCCAGGATGGCCAGCAGCACCGCCCCGCAGGTCAGCCACTGCACCAGCGCACGGCGCGCGCGAGGGGCGTGCACCATGCCGTACGCCACCAGGGCACCCACCACCAGGCCGCCGATGTGCGCTTCCTTGGCGATGTTGTTCCAGGTGAAGGTGAAGATCAGGTTGAGCACGAGGAGCGCCATCACCGGGCGCATGTCGTACTTCAGCCGGCGCATCAGCACCGCGGTGGCCCCCAGCAGGCCGAAGATCGCGCCCGAGGCGCCGTAGGACCGGCCGCCCGCGTCGACCATCAGATAGGTGAGCGCGCTGCCGCCGAGCCCCGACAGCAGGTAGAGCGCCAGGTACCGGGCCCGGCCGAAGGCGGCCTCAAGCGGGGGCCCCAGCCACCAGAGCGACAACATGTTGAAGCCGATGTGCATCACCGACTCGTGCAGGAAGAGCGAGGTCAGCAGCCGGTACCACTGGCCTTCGGCGACACCCTCGCCGTCCTGGAAGGGGTCGCGGCCCATCAGCTCCAGGGTGCCGACGACGTCCTGCCCCTTGACCATCACCGCGATCCAGATCGCGATGTTGATCCCCAGCAGCACCTTCGTCACCAGAAAGGGGTCACCGGGACGGTCGACGGAGCCCCCGACCGTACGCGGGGCGGCGTCCTGCCGGGCGCTTCTCCCGCCGGAGCCGGGACTTCCGCCCGAGCACTCGGGGCAGTGGAAGCCGACCGAGGCGTTGACCATGCAGTCCGGGCAGATCGGCCGTTCGCAGCGCGTACAGCGGATGCCCGTCTCACGGTCCGGATGCCGGTAGCAGCAGACGGCCTGGTCGTTCATGCTCTCCCCTCGCCCCTGTGGCGGACCCGGGCGCCGCCGCTGTCGAGCAGGGCCCCGCCCGTCTTACGGACGGGCGGGGCGCCGGGTTCCCGGAACGCGCTGTCAGCCCTCGCGGGTCTCGATCAGCCCTCGCGGGTCTCGATCACGACGCTCTCGATGACGACGTCGTTCACGGGACGGTCGGTGCGCGGGTTGGTCTGGGTGCTCGCGATCGCGTCCACGACCTTCTTGCCCGCGTCGTTGCTGACCTCGCCGAAGATGGTGTGCTTGCCGGTCAGCCACGTGGTCGGGGAGACCGTGATGAAGAACTGCGAGCCGTTGGTGCCCGGGCCGGCGTTGGCCATGGCCAGCAGGTAGGGCTTGTTGAAGGCCAGGTCGGGGTGGAACTCGTCCTTGAACTCGTACCCGGGGCCGCCGGTGCCGTTGCCCAGCGGGTCACCGCCCTGGATCATGAAGCCGCTGATGACGCGGTGGAACACCGTGCCGTCGTACAGCTTGTCCGTGGACTTCTTGCCCGTCGCCGGGTGGACCCACTCGCGCTCGCCCTTCGCGAGCTCGACGAAGTTCTTGACCGTCGTCGGGGCGTGATTCGGCAGGAGCCGGATCTCGATGTCCCCCTGGTTGGTCTTCAGGGTCGCGTAGAGCTGCTCGGCCACGATCTACCTTCCATAGTCTGCACTGACAGCCACCGATCCTCGCACGGACCGGTGCCCGGCGAGTAACGCCCAAAGCCCCGCGCGCGGCGGCGAACCATGGCATTGTCGAACCCGGGGTCCGTTGACCCGGATGCCTTTCCGAACCTGCCGGACCGCCCCTGGGCAGGCATGATTTCCCACTGGGTGGAAAGGCGACAGTCCAGTACGCCACCGAGGAGGAGGTTCTCGTGACCCGCAAGGACAGCGTGCGCGCCGCGACCAGCACCGCCAAGGACAGCGTGCGCCACGCGGCCGAAGTGGTGGCGCCCTACGCCGGCACGGCCAAGGACGCCGCCGTGCACTATGCGCACGAAGCCCGCGTCCGGCTTGCTCCCAAGGTGGCCGAGGCCGCCCACCAGGCACGTTCGCAGTACGACGCGCATCTGCAACCCCGGATCGACCATGCGTTGGAGGTCCTGCCGCCCAAGGTCAACCAGGCCGCCGCCCGGGCCCGCGCCGCCGCGGAACCGGTCCGCGACGAGGCCCTCTCCCGCGGCAACGCCGCGCTCGCCGTGCTGCGCGGCCAGGTGCCGGCACAGGACGTGGAGCGCCTGGGCCGCAAGCGCTGCCGCCGCGGCCGGGCCGGCCGGGTCGCGAAGCGGCTGGCCTTCGCGGGCCTGCTGGTGGGCGGCGCCGTCGCGGTCTGGAAGTGGTGGGACAAGCAGGCCAACCCGGACTGGCTGGTGGAGCCCCCGGCCGCCACCGAGGTCGCCGACCGCCCGCACCTCTCCTCCGTGGACGGCAGCTCCTCCGTGGACGGCAGTGCCGAGCGCTCCCCCCTCGACCCCGAGGTCCAGGCCAAGCAGGCCGAGGCGGAGGCCGACGCCTCGTCCGCCGACGAGAAGAAGGGCGACGACCACTCCTGAGACGTCGAACCCTGGACGTCGGATCCTGAGACGTCAAAAAATCCCCTCCGACCGCGTCGACGCAGGTCGGAGGGGATTTGCGTGGAGCCTAGGGGAGTCGAACCCCTGACATCTGCCATGCAAAGACAGCGCTCTACCAACTGAGCTAAGGCCCCTCGGAGCACCAGGGTACCCGGTGCCGGGAGCAGGGCCGACCAGGTATCGCCGCGTCCCGCCACTCTCCGTAGGATGCACCGCAAGATTCGCGGCAGCGAAGCGAAGGGGAGAGCGAGATGGACGCAGCACAGCAGGAAGCCACCGCCCGCGCACGAGAGCTGCAGCGGAGCTGGTACGGGGAGCCGCTGGGGGCGCTCTTCCGCCGGCTGATCGACGATCTCGGTCTCAACCAGGCCCGTCTCGCCTCCGTCCTGGGCCTTTCGGCGCCCATGCTCTCGCAGTTGATGAGCGGTCAGCGGGCGAAGATCGGCAACCCGGCGGTGGTGCAGCGCGTCCAGGCCCTCCAGGAGCTCTCCCACCAGGTGGCCGACGGCAGCGTGAGCGCGGCGGAGGCGGCGGAGCGGATGGAGGAGGTCAAGCGGAGCTCCGGCGGCTCGGTCCTCAACTCCACGCAGACCACGGCCAGCAGCGGCGCCCCGACGGTCAAGCGGGTCGTCCGCGAGATCCAGTCCCTGCTGCGGTCGGTCGCCGCCGCCGGCGACATCATCGACGCGGCCGGCACACTCGCCCCCACCCATCCCGAACTGGCCGAGTTCCTGCGCGTCTACGGCGCCGGCCGGACCGCCGAGGCGGTCGCCCACTACGAGGCCCACCAGAGCTGACCCGCCGCGATGGGGGAGGTCTTCGCCGGGCGCTACGAGCTGGTGGACCCCATCGGACGCGGTGGGGTGGGGGAGGTCTGGCGGGTCTGGGACCGGGCACGGCGGCGGTACGCGGCGGCGAAGGTGCTCAAGCAGAGCCACGCCCACACCCTGCTGCTGCGCTTCGTCCGCGAGCAGGCGCTGCGCATCGATCATCCGCACGTCCTGGCCCCGGTCAGCTGGGCCGCCGACGACGACCGGGTGCTGTTCACCATGGACGTGGTGTACGGCGGCTCGGTCGCCCATCTCATCGGGGACTACGGCCCGTTGCCCCCGCGATTCGTCTGCGTCCTGCTGGACCAGTTGCTGGACGCGCTCACCGCGGTGCACGCGGAAGGCGTGGTGCACCGGGACATCAAGCCGGCGAATCTGCTTTTGGAGGCGACCGGCACCGGGCCCCCGCATTTACGCCTCTCCGATTTCGGCTGCGCGATGCGGAAGGGGGAACCGCGGCTCACCGAGACCAACTATGTGATGGGAACGCCGGGTTACTTCGCGCCCGAGCAAATGGCGGGCGAGGAACCGGACTTCCCCGCGGACCTCTTCGCCGTCGGACTGGTCGCGCTCTATCTGCTGGCCGGCCGGAAACCGGACGCCGAGGCCCTCGTCGCGCGGTTCCTCGCGGACGGGGTGCCGCCGCCCCCGGACGAGGTCCCCGCGGCGCTGTGGGACGTCCTGGCGCGCCTGCTGGCCCCCGATCCGGTGCTGCGCTTCCGGGGCGCCGCCGAGGCCCGCGCGGCCCTGGCCGCCGCCGTGCCGCTGCTGCCGCCGCCCGCCGCGGGGGACGAGCGGATCGAGGTGTTCGACCAGATCGGCCCGCTGCCGCCGGGCTTCGGGCCCGAAGGCCCCCAGGGCCGGGACGTCAGGGCCCCTCACGGCCCCCTGGGCGCCCCGCCGCGTCCCGTACCGCCTCCGATGCCGCCCACGCCCCCGCGGCCCGTCGGACCGCCCCTGGCGGCGCCCCCGGCCGGTCAGGCGCGCCACGCGCCACGCTCCCGGCGCCCGCCTCCCCCGAAGCGCTCGACGGCGGCCGCGGTACTGGTGGTGGCGCTGCTGTGCCTGGCGGTGGGGTTCTGGGCGCTCTCGGCGGCCTGACCTCACCCCTTCACTAATGCAATCATTTTATTCGCAGTAGCGAACAGCCCCGGGGTGCCGGCGAAAACAACGGAGCCCCGGCCGTCGTACCGGCCGGGGCTCCGCGTAGAACTCGTCGTCTCACACACCCGAACCTGCGGGCACGGAGTCGGTCGCCTCCGTCCACAGATCCTGCTCGGCGCGATCCGCCTGGATCTGGCGGTACACGAGGAGCCCGCCGATGGCGGCCAGTGCGACCAGGAGCAGCTTCTTCACCGCGCGACCTCGTCTTTCCTTGACGTAAGGGGACTCTGGTGGCCGATGATACACACCGGCCGATACCGATCGGTGACCTGTATCGGACCTGTATCGGACTCTGCCGTACCGCTTCCCTGCCTCCGCCGTACCGCCTCGGGAGCTCTCACACGACTTGTCCGGAAAAGCCGATCGGCCCGGCCGGAGATTTCTCTCCGTCCGGGCCGATCGGGCCGGTGGGGCTAACAGGACTTGAACCTGTGGCCTCTTCCTTATCAGGGAAGCGCTCTAACCGTCTGAGCTATAGCCCCGCGCTGCACCGAAAGATTAGCGCACTTGGGGCCCAGTCCCAAAATCGCCCGGCCACCCCTCGCCGGCGGGCCGCCCGCGAGGGCTATTCGTCCTCGGCGAGGGTGAGCTCCACGCCGCCCACGAAGGACGCCGAGAGGTTGTAGACGAAGGCGATCAGGGTCGCCAGGGCGGTCGCCAGGACCACCTCGATGACCGCGATCACGACGGTGAACATCAGGACGCGCGGCAGCGACAGGAACGACTGGAGGTCGAAGCCGCCGCCCTCCCCCGAGGTGGCGTCGCTGATGGTCCCGCCGACGGCGGAGAAGACGCCCATGGCGTCCAGGACCAGCCACAGCACCGTGACCGCCACGATCGTGCAGACGGCCAGGGCGAGCGACAGCAGGAAGCTGACCTTCATCACCGACCACGGGTCGGCCTTGGCCACCCGCAGCCGCGCGGAGCGGGTGCGGGGCGCCGCGGCGGCGGGCGCGGCGGACGCCGCCGGGGCGGCCCCCTGGGCCGGGACCTGCCGGGCCGCGGCCGGGGCCTTGGCGGCCCCCGCGGGCTTGCTCATGCTCTTGGTGCCCCCCTTGGCGGCGCCGGCGGCGCCCTTGCCTGCCTTGGACGCGGTGCTGGACGCGGTGCGCTCGGCCGGCGGCTCGTAGGCCTTCGGCGGGTGGTACGGCTTCGGGCCCTTGGTCTCCGTCATGGAGTCCCCCCTGTTGGCGGCGGTGGTGTCGCTCCCACCCGGGGAGTCTGCCCCGTCCGCGTCGGCGCCACGGGCACCGCCCTTGCCGACCGCGGTGCTCGAAGAAGCACCGGCACCGCGTCGCCCGGCGTCCGCACCGCTTGCCGCGGTGCCCGTGGCTCGACTCACGACCTACTCCTCGGTGTCCTCGACCGCAGGCTCCGTGCCTCCGGCCACCTCGGGCCCCCCGCCCCCGGCCTCGGCCGACGTGTCCTCGTCGACCTCCTCGGCCTCACGGCCGGCCTCGGCGTTCCTCGCGATGCCCACGACGGCGTCGCGCTTGCCCAAATTGATCAGTTGGACGCCCATGGTGTCACGCCCGGTTTCCCGCACTTCGTCGACCCGGGTCCGGATGACACCGCCGCCGAGGGTGATCGCGAGGATCTCGTCCGACGCCTCGACGACCAGGGCGCCGACCAGCGATCCCCGGTCCTCGACGATCTTCGCGGCCTTGATCCCGAGGCCGCCGCGGCCCTGGACGCGGTACTCGTCCACGGGGGTGCGCTTGGCGTAACCGCCGTCGGTCGCGGTGAAGACGAACGTGCCCGGACGGACGACGTTCATCGACAGCAGTTCGTCACCCTCGCGGAAGCTCATGCCCTTGACGCCGGAGGTGGCCCGGCCCATCGGGCGGAGCGAGTCGTCCGTCGCGGTGAACCGGATGGACTGCGCCTTCTTGCTGATCAGCAGCAGGTCGTCGTCGGCCGACACCAGCTCGGCGCCGATCAGCTCGTCCTCGCGGCCGTCGTCCATCGCCCGCAGGTTGATGGCGATGACGCCGCCGGAGCGCGGGGAGTCGTAGTCCTTCAGCGAGGTCTTCTTCACCAGGCCCGACTTGGTGGCGAGCACCAGGTAGGGGGCCGCCTCGTAGTCACGGATGGCGAGGATCTGGGCGATCTTCTCGTCCGGCTGGAAGGCGAGCAGGTTGGCCACGTGCTGGCCGCGCGCGTCCCGGCCGGCGTCCGGCAGCTCGTACGCCTTGGCCCGGTAGACCCGGCCCTTGTTGGTGAAGAAGAGCAGCCAGTGGTGGGTGGTGGAGACGAAGAAGTGGTCGACGATGTCGTCCTGCTTCAGCTTGGTGCCCCGCACGCCCTTGCCGCCGCGCTTCTGCGACCGGTAGTCCTCGGTCTTGGTGCGCTTGACGTAGCCGCCGTTGGTGATGGTGACGACGATGTCCTCTTCGGCGATCAGGTCCTCGATGGACATGTCGCCTTCGAAGGGCACCAGCTTGGAGCGCCGGTCGTCGCCGAACTTCTCGACGATCGCGGTCAGTTCCTCGCTGATGATGCCGCGCTGGCGCTCCGGGGAGGCCAGGATCGCGTTGTACTCGTTGATCTTCGCCTGGAGTTCGTCGTGCTCCGCGACGATCTTCTGCCGCTCCAGGGCCGCCAGCCGGCGGAGCTGCATCTCCAGGATCGCGTTGGCCTGGATCTCGTCGATCGTCAGCAGGCCCATCAGGCCCTCGCGGGCGACGTCGACGGTGTCGCTGCGCCGGATCAGCGCGATGACCTCGTCGATGGCGTCCAGCGCCTTCAGCAGACCGCGCAGGATGTGGGCGCGCTCCTCGGCCTTGCGCAGCCGGAAGCGGGTGCGCCGGACGATGACCTCGATCTGGTGGGTGACCCAGTTGCGGATGAACGCGTCCAGCGACAGGGTCCGCGGCACGCCGTCGACCAGCGCGAGCATGTTCGCGCCGAAGTTGGTCTGGAGGTCGGTGTGCTTGTAGAGGTTGTTGAGGACGACCTTGGCGACCGCGTCCCGCTTGAGGACGATCACCAGGCGCTGGCCGGTCCGGGACGAGGTCTCGTCGCGGACGTCCGCGATGCCGCCGATCTTGCCGTCCTTCACCAGGTCGGCGATCTTCTGCGCGAGGTTGTCCGGGTTGACCTGGTAGGGCAGCTCGGTGACCACCAGGCACTGGCGGTTGTGGATCTCCTCGACCTCGACCACCGCGCGCATGGTGATCGAGCCGCGGCCGGTGCGGTACGCCTCCTCGATGCCCTTGCGGCCGACCACGAGGGCGCCGGTCGGGAAGTCGGGGCCCTTGATCCGGTCGACGAGCGCGTCGAGCAGCTCCTCGGGGGTGGCGTTCGGGTTGGCCAGGTACCACTGGGCACCCTCGGCCACCTCGCGCAGGTTGTGCGGCGGGATGTTGGTCGCCATGCCGACCGCGATGCCGGCCGAGCCGTTCACCAGCAGGTTGGGGAAGCGCGCCGGCAGGACCGTCGGCTCCTGGTTGCGGCCGTCGTAGTTGTCCTGGAAGTCGACGGTCTCCTCGTCGATGTCCCGGACCATCTCCATGGACAGCGGCGCCATCTTGCACTCGGTGTACCGCATGGCGGCCGCCGGGTCGTTGCCCGGGGAGCCGAAGTTGCCGTTGGAGTCCACCAGCGGCATCCGCATCGACCACGGCTGGGCCAGCCGGACGAGGGCGTCGTAGATGGAGGCGTCACCGTGCGGGTGGTACGTACCCATGACGTCGCCGACGACGCGGGCGCACTTGTAGAAGCCCTTCTCGGGGCGGTACCCGCCGTCGTACATCGCGTAGAGCACGCGCCGGTGCACCGGCTTGAGGCCGTCCCGCACGTCGGGCAGCGCACGCGACACGATGACGCTCATCGCGTAGTCGAGGTAGGAGCGCTGCATCTCCGTCTCGAGCCCGACGGGCTCGACGCGCATCCCGACGCCCTCGATGGTGGCGGGCTGCCCCTCGGGCGTGGTGCCGTCCGGGGTCACGGGCGTGGGCGTGTCAGGGGTCATCTCGTCGGCCATTGGTGTTCAAAGTCCTTTCGAGCCGCGGCTGTTCGTGCAGGCCGACTCAGATGTCGAGGAAGCGGACGTCCTTGGCGTTGCGCTGGATGAACGAACGCCGTGCCTCGACGTCCTCGCCCATGAGCACCGAGAACAGGTCGTCCGCCTGCGCCGCGTCGTCCAGGGTGACCTGGCCGAGCACCCGGTGGTCGATGTCCATCGTGGTGACGCGCAGCTCCTCGGCGTTCATCTCGCCGAGACCCTTGAAGCGCTGGACCGAGTCGTCCCTGATGCGCTTGCCGTTCTCGCGGCCGAGCTGGATCAGCGCGTCGCGCTCGCGGTCCGAGTACGCGTACTCGAAGTCGTCCCGGCCCCACTTGATCTTGTAGAGCGGGGGACGCGACAGGTAGACGTGACCGGCCTCGACCAGCGGTCGCATGAAGCGGAAGAGGAAGGTCAGCAGCAGGGTGTTGATGTGCTGGCCGTCGACGTCGGCGTCCGCCATCAGGATGATCTTGTGATAGCGGAGCTTCTCGATGTCGAAGTCCTCGTGCACACCGGTGCCGAACGCGGAGATCAGCGCCTGGATCTCCTGGTTCTGGAGGATCTTGTCGATCCGGGCCTTCTCGACGTTGAGGATCTTGCCGCGGATCGGGAGGATCGCCTGGTACTCGGGGTTCCGGCCGGACTTGGCCGAACCGCCGGCGGAGTCGCCCTCGACGATGAAGATCTCGCACTTGGCCGGGTCGTTCGACTGGCAGTCCGACAGCTTGCCGGGCAGCGAGGCGGTCTCAAGCAGGCCCTTGCGGCGGGTCAGGTCGCGCGCCTTGCGGGCGGCGACGCGGGCCGTGGCGGCCTGGATCGACTTACGGATGATGTCCGCGGCCTCGATCGGGTTGCGGTCCAGCCAGTCGGTGAGGTGCTCGTAGACCGCCTTCTGGACGAAGGTCTTCGCCTCCGTGTTGCCCAGCTTGGTCTTGGTCTGGCCCTCGAACTGCGGCTCGCTCAGCTTGACCGAGATGATCGCGGTCAGACCCTCGCGGATGTCGTCGCCCGTGAGGTTGTCGTCCTTCTCGCGGAGCAGCTTCTTGTCGCGCGCGTACTTGTTGATCAGCGAGGTCAGCGCCGCGCGGAAGCCCTCCTCGTGCGTGCCGCCCTCGTGGGTGTGGATGATGTTCGCGAAGCTGTAGACGCCCTCGGTGTACTGGCTGTTCCACTGCATCGCGATGTCGACCGAGAGCATCCGCTCCTTGTCCTCGGCCTCGAGCGCGATCACCGTGGGGTGGATCAGCTCGCCCTTGCGCGAGTTGAGGTAGCGGACGAAGTCCGAGATGCCGCCCTCGTAGTGGTAGCGGACGGCGAGCGGCTTGCCCTCCTCGTCCACGTGGTCCGGGCGCTCGTCGGTCAGGGAGATGGTCAGGCCCTTGTTGAGGAACGCCATCTCCTGGAAGCGCCGCGAGAGCGTCTCGAAGGAGTAGTCGGTGGTCTCGAAGATGTCGCCGTCGGCCCAGAAGGTGACCGAGGTGCCGGTCTCCTCCGTCGCCTCGTTCTTCTGCAGCGGGGCGGTGGGGACACCGAGCTTGTAGTCCTGGGTCCAGCGGAAGCCGTCCGTCTTGACCTCGACGGCGACGCGCGTCGACAGCGCGTTGACGACGGAGACGCCGACGCCGTGCAGACCACCGGAGACCGCGTAGCCGCCGCCGCCGAACTTGCCGCCCGCGTGCAGGACGGTCAGCACGACCTCCACGGCCGGCTTGCCCTCGGAGGGGACGATGCCGACGGGGATGCCGCGGCCGTTGTCGACCACGCGGACGCCGCCGTCGGACAGGATCGTCACGTCGATGGTGTCGGCGTGGCCGGCCAGGGCCTCGTCGACCGAGTTGTCGACGACCTCCTGCACCAGGTGGTGCAGGCCCCGCTCGCCGGTGGAGCCGATGTACATGCCCGGCCGCTTGCGGACCGCGTCCAGACCCTCCAGCACGGTGATCGCGCTGGCGTCGTACGACGCACCTCCGCCCGGAGCGCCGGACGAGGCGTCCTCCGGCACAGGAGTGGCGCCCTCCTCGGGGGAAGGGGTGGTGTTCTCGTTGGGGTTGCCGGAATCGGCCACGAAGCGCCCTTTCTGGCACAGCACAGACCTTCTCCTGCCTGTGCGGCGGGGCGCCGTCGTCGGTCGGGAGACCGGGAGGGCAGGCGGGAGCGACTGCGTCGTTCGACTTGTTTCCGCGAAACGCGCGGGATTACCACCAGTCTACCGGTAGCGCCGACATGAATGGGGGTTTGGCGGTGTCTGAGTCCGCATGTGCCGCCCTGAACCGGCATCAGCCGACTCCCTATATGTGGGACGGGGCTCCAAGAGGCTCACAGCGGCACTCAGCGCTTCGGGTTGTCAACCGCCCGCTACCGCGCTCGGAGGACGCCTCCTCCCCATCTCCCCCGTTCGCCCCGATCCGCCCTCGGGCCCCTCGCGCACGGGGGCGCGCAGAGCTCACCCGTAGGTGTCGCCCGGCCCCGTGCTCCCCGGTGCGCGCAGTGCTCCGTACCGGCGCGTCGGCCCGCCCGGACCCAGCACCTTGATCAGCCGGACGGTGCCCTGGCCCAGGTCGTCGTTGAGCCGGGCCACCAGCGTCGGGGCGAGCAGCCGGAGCTGGGTCGCCCACGTCGTCGAGTCGCACCGCACGGTCAGCACCCGCGCGTCCTCGTCGTACCCCTCCGGCTCGCAGTGCAGCGCCACGTTCTCGCCGACGATCTGCGGCCAGCGCCCGGTCACCCCGCCGACCGCCGCGGGCGTCTCCCAGCCGCGCTCGGTGATCAGGCGGTTGATGGCCGCGCCCAGCGGCAGCGGGTCGCGGCCGTCGGCGCGCGCGCCGGAGCGCAGGCCGCCGCGGCGCGCCTGCTTCTTCTGCTGCACGGCCGCGCCCCGCGCCCGCGCCTGCTCCTTGGCCGCGCGCAGCGCGACCCGCGCCAGGTCCACGCCGGACGGTTCCGGCACCCTGCGCGTCGAGGACTGCTGCGCCGGGGAGTGCTCGGTCATACGCGCTCGACCGTCCCCTCGGAGACCGCGTACCGCGCGCCCGTCAGCACGTCCGGAACGTCGTCGTCCACCGCGGCCGTCACCAGCACCTGCTCACCGTCGGCCACCAGCTCCGCCAGCCGCTCGCGGCGGCGGGCGTCCAGCTCGGCGAAGACGTCGTCGAGGACGAGGACGGGCTCGTTGCCCTCCGCCTTGAGCAGCTCGTACGAGGCCAGCCGCAGCGCCAGCGCGTACGACCAGGACTCCCCGTGGCTCGCGTACCCCTTGGCGGGCAGCTGCCCCAGCCGCAGCACGAGGTCGTCGCGGTGCGGACCGACGAGGGTCACGCCGCGCTCCATCTCCTGCTTGCGTGCCTCGCCCAGCGCGGTGAGCAGCACCTCGTACAGCTCCTCGCGGGTGCGCGCGCCCTCCGGGCCGCCGACGCCGACCGGGCCGCGGTAGTCGAAGGCGACCGGCCCGCCGCCGGGCGCCAGCCGCTCGTACGCGAGGTCGGCCAGCGGCAGCAGGGCGGCGATCAGATCCAGGCGGTGCGCCAGCAGCTCGGCGCCGGCGCGGGCCAGGTGCTGGTCCCAGATGTCGAGCGTGGAGACGTCCATCGAGCGGCCGGCGTGCCGGCGCGCCATCACGGCGGACTTCAGCAGGGTATTGCGCTGCTTGAGGACGCGCTCGTAGTCCGAGCGCACGCCCGCCATCCGCGGGGAACGGGCGGTGACCAGCTCGTCCAGGAACCGCCGGCGCTCCCCGGGGTCGCCCTTGACCAGGGCCAGGTCCTCGGGGGCGAACAGCACGGTCCGCACGATGCCGAGCACGTCCCGGGGCCTGACCTGGGACGAGCGGTTGAGCCTGGCCCGGTTGGCCTTGCCCGGGTTGAGCTCCAGCTCGATCAGCTGCTGCCGCTCCCCCTGGACGACGGCGGCGCGGACGAACGCCCGGTCCGCGCCCAGCCGGACCAGCGGGGCGTCGGAGGAGACACGGTGGCTGCCGAGGGTCGCCAGGTAGCCGACCGCCTCGACGAGGTTGGTCTTGCCCTGGCCGTTGGGGCCCACGAAAGCCGTGACGCCCGGATCGAGCGGGACCTCGACCCGGGCGTACGAGCGGAAGTCGGCGAGCGAGAGATGCGAAACGTGCATGGGTGCGCGCCGAGCCTCCTGATTCGCGTGGGGTGTTACTTGCTCTCGACCGCGTGGCCGCCGAACTGGTTGCGCAGCGCGGCGATCATCTTCATCTGCGGCGAGTCGTCCTGGCGGGACGCGAAGCGGGCGAAGAGGGAGGCGGTGATCGCCGGGAGCGGCACCGCGTTGTCGATGGCGGCCTCGACCGTCCAGCGGCCCTCGCCGGAGTCGGCGGCGTAGCCGCGCAGCTTGTCGAGGTGCTCGTCCTGGTCCAGGGCGTTGACGGCGAGGTCGAGCAGCCAGGAGCGGATGACCGTGCCCTCCTGCCAGGAGCGGAAGATCTCGCGCACGTCGGTGACGGAGTCGACCTTCTCCAGCAGCTCCCAGCCCTCGGCGAACGCCTGCATCATGGCGTACTCGATGCCGTTGTGGACCATCTTGGCGAAGTGGCCCGCGCCGACCTTGCCGGCGTGCACGGAGCCGAACTCGCCCTCGGGCTTCAGCGCGTCGAAGATCGGCTGGACGCGGGCGACGTTGGCGGCGTCGCCGCCGTACATCAGCGCGTAGCCGTTCTCCAGGCCCCAGACACCGCCGGAGACGCCGCAGTCCACGAAGCCGATGCCCTTGGCGGCGAGCTCCTTGGCGTGCTTCTCGTCGTCCGTCCAGCGGGAGTTGCCGCCGTCGACGACGACGTCGCCGGGCGACAGCAGCTCGCCGAGCTCGTCGACGGTGGACTGGGTCGCCGCGCCCGCGGGGACCATGATCCACACGACGCGCGGACCCTTGAGGGAATCCACAAGCTCCTGGAGGCTGTGGACATCTCCGAGGTCCGGGTTGCGGTCGTATCCGATGACGGTGTGGCCTGCGCGGCGGATGCGCTCGCGCATGTTGCCGCCCATCTTGCCGAGACCGACGAGACCGAGCTCCATCAGTGATCCTCTATGCCGTAGTCGTAGCGGTTTACCCGGATCCGAGCCTACGCCCGGGGGTCCGTGCACACCTGTCGGGACCGAGCGCTCAAACGGTGGGGCGGGTACCCGCCCGTGGTCCGTCCATGCGCCCGGTCAAGGCGTCCCCCGCACTGGTCCGTACGGGGGACGTCACCGAAGCTCGGCCCGAAAGCCGCACCGGCCTGCTGCGCTGTCGCGAGGGCCGACCCTCGCGCTCCCGGCCGCCGGCGCGTCCGTGGCGCGTCAGCCCGAAAGCCGCACCGGCATGATCAGGTACTTGTACGCCTCGTCCGCCTCCGCGTCGACCGCGGGCTTGCCGCTGAGCAGCGCCGGCTTGGTGGACGTGGTGAAGGAGAGCTGGGCGACCGGGGAGTCGATCGCGGAGAGGCCCTCCAGCAGGAAGCCGGGGTTGAAGGCGATGGAGATGTCGTCGCCCTCCAGCCGGGCGTCGACCCTTTCCACAGCCTGTGCGTCGTCGCTGGAGCCTGCCTCCAGGATCAGCACGCCCTGCTCGAAGCTCAGCCGGACCGGGGTGTTGCGCTCGGCGACCAGGGCCACGCGCTTGACGGCCTCGACGAAGGGGGCCGTCTCGATCACGGCGACCGAGTTGAACTCGGTCGGGAACAGGGTGCGGTACTTCGGCAGGTCGCCTTCCAGCAGCCGCGTCGTGGTGCGGCGGCCGGCGCCCTCGAAGCCGATGAGGCCCTCGCCCGCGCCGGAGCCCGAGAGCGCCAGCGAGACGGTGTCGCCGCCGCTCAGCGACTTGGCGGTGTCCAGCAGCGTCTTGGCGGGGACCAGGGCGACGGCGGAGACGTCGGGGGTCTCCGGCTTCCACATGAACTCGCGGACGGCGAAGCGGTAGCGGTCGGTGGAGGCCAGGGTGACGGTGTCGCCCTCGATCTCGATGCGCACACCGGTGAGCACCGGCAGGGTGTCGTCACGGCCGGCGGCGATGGCGACCTGGGCGGCGGCGGACGCGAAGACCTCGGCGGGGACGGTGCCGGTGGCGGTGGGCATCTGGGGCAGCGCCGGGTACTCCTCCACAGGCAGGGTGTGGAGTGTGAATCGCGACGAGCCGCAGACCACGGTGGCGCGGACGCCGTCGGTGGAGATCTCCACAGGCCTGTTGGGAAGTGCGCGGCAGATGTCGGCGAGGAGCCGGCCGGAGACGAGGACGGTGCCGTCCTCTTCCACATCGGCCTCGACCGAGACGCGGGCCGAGACCTCGTAGTCGAAGCCGGAGAGGCTGAGCGAGCCGTCCTCCGCCTTCAGCAGCAGTCCCGCGAGGACCGGCACCGGCGGACGGGCCGGGAGGCTGCGGGCCGCCCAGGCCACTGCCTCCGCGAGTACATCGCGCTCCACCCGGATCTTCACCGGAACCGCCTCCTGCTTGTTGCTGGCTGGCCCTGCTGGGCTGTCTTCGTCGCTGGCTTCGTCGTGCTCCGCCGGGTCCGACGGCTGCGACGGCTACGAAGCCGGAGACCAGTCTGACGTACGCCGCTGACAGCCGGTGCTGCTCGGGGTCAAGTCGCACCCGGCGGCGTGGCGCGGCCTCGGGCCGAGTTGTGCACAGGACCCACTTCGAAACGAGTTCCCCGGTTGATCTCAGTGGTCGTAGTAGTAGGGCCTGTGGAAACCGTGGAAAACTTCCTTTGCCCTGGTCAGGCCGGATTTTTTGTCCACTGACCCTGTGGGTGGCCACGGTGGAAAACCGGGCGTCACTGTGGAGAAACAAAAGTTCTGCACAGGCGGTGCACAGGCAGGGGGTACTTCTCCCCAGGCTCGTCCCCAGCTTTACCCAGGTTCCCCACAGCCCAACCCGGCAGCTTGGTGTGACGCCTTTCACTCGGCGCGGTGAGCTCGGGCGTTTCGTTGCCGAACAGTGGACAACCCTGGGGAAAGGCTGTGCACAACGCCGTTCTTCCTGTGGGCGGCCGGTGGACAACCGCCGCGGCCGCTGTGGGCGGACTCGTCATCCACAGGCTGTGGACTTCGGTTCCCCACACTTCCACACCCTGCTGACCTCCTCTGATGAGCTGTCAACAGGCCCGGCTGTGGACATCATCTGGATAACTTCCCAGTCCCCAGGATGTGGACGGGCGTCGGGGGCGGTTTCTGTGGAGAACGCGGTGACCTGGGTCCCTATTCGAACGAGGTGGCCGCGAGGCGACGCCGTCCGGAACGGCGAAAGGCGCCCCGGGAACCGTCCCGGAGCGCCCTCGGAGGCGTCCCCGCGCGCTCGGCGCGGTCCTGTCAGCCGTTCTTGATGCGGTTGGTCAGCTCGGTCACCTGGTTGTAGATGGACCGCCGTTCGGCCATCAACGCGCGGATCTTGCGGTCCGCGTGCATCACGGTCGTGTGGTCGCGGCCGCCGAACTGCGCGCCGATCTTCGGCAGGGACAGGTCCGTGAGCTCACGGCAGAGGTACATGGCGATCTGGCGCGCCGTCACCAGCACCCGGCTGCGCGAGGCGCCGCACAGGTCCTCCACGGTGTGCCCGAAGTAGTCGGCGGTGGCGGCCATGATGGCGGGCGCGGTGATCTCCGGCGAGGCGTCCTCGCCGCCCGGGATCAGGTCCTTGAGGACGATCTCGGTGAGGCCCAGGTCGACGGGCTGCCGGTTGAGGCTGGCGAACGCCGTGACGCGGATGAGCGCGCCCTCGAGCTCGCGGATGTTCCGCGAGATCCGGGAGGCGATGAACTCCAGCACCTCCGGCGGCGCGTTCAGCTGCTCCTGGACCGCCTTCTTCCGCAGGATCGCGATCCGGGTCTCCAGCTCGGGCGGCTGGACGTCGGTGATCAGACCCCACTCGAAGCGGTTGCGCAGCCGGTCCTCCAGGGTCACCAGCTGCTTGGGCGGCCGGTCCGAGGAGAGCACGATCTGCTTGTTGGCGTTGTGCAGGGTGTTGAAGGTGTGGAAGAACTCCTCCTGTGTCGACTCCTTGCTCGCGAGGAACTGGATGTCGTCGACCAGCAGGATGTCCATGTCGCGGTAGCGCTTGCGGAACGCGTCCGCCTTGCCGTCGCGGATGGAGTTGATGAACTCGTTGGTGAACTCCTCTGAGCTCACGTACCGCACCCGCGTGCCCGGGTAGAGGCTGCGCGCGTAGTGCCCGATCGCGTGCAGCAGGTGCGTCTTGCCGAGCCCCGACTCGCCGTAGATGAAGAGGGGGTTGTACGCCTTCGCCGGCGCCTCGGCGACCGCCACGGCCGCCGCGTGCGCGAACCGGTTGGACGCGCCGATGACGAAGGTGTCGAAGAGGTACTTGGGGTTCAGCCGGGCGGTCGGCTCGCCGGGGCCTGACGACCCGGAGGACTTCCCCCCGCCCGGCGCGCCCGAGCCGCCGGGCACCGGCCGGTCGCCCTGGCCGCCGCCGCGGCCATGGGTGTCCGGGAGCTCGCGCTGCTGCTCGTAGGGGCGCTCGGACCCGGCCGACCGGTAGCCGCCGGGCTCGCGCTGCTGCTCGTAGCCGGACGAGGGGTGCTGCGGCGAGGCGTAGGGGTCGCGGTCGTTCTCGGCGAAGCCGAGCCGCGGCTGCTGCCAGCCGTAGTCGCCCCGGTCCTGCGCGCGGCCCCCGGGACCGCCGGGGCCCGTGTGCCGCGGCCAGGAGCCGGGCTCGGAGCGGGACTGCTGGTAGTCGGGGTAGGCGGGACGGACGGTCGGCAGCTCGTCGCCGGCGCCGCGGCCGTACCCGTCCCGGCCGTCGTAGCCGGAGCGCCCGTCGTACCCCTCGTACGTGTCACGGCCCTGGCCGTTGTGCGAACGCTCTTCGTGCGCGGGCTGCTGCGGCGCGGCCGGCTCGCCGACCGAGTTGTCGACCGTGATCGCGATGCGGATCGGCCGACCGCACTCCCTGCTCAGGGCGTCGCTGACGACCGGAGCCAGCCGACCTTCCAGTACGCCCTTGGCGAACTCGTTGGGGACGGCGAGCAGCGCGGTGTCCGCGACCAGGGCCAGCGGCTGGCAGCGCTTGATCCAGTGCTCGTCCTTGCTCTCGACTCTTCCCTCGCCCAGGAGCTGCTCCAGCACGCGCGGCCACACTGCGGCAAGATCGGCAGGCAGGTCAGCCACAGGGCACGCTCTCTCGGTCAGCGGGGGCGCCCCCCGGTCCCACGAATGTGTGGTTCTCGGGACGGGCGGGAAGGATTCGGAGTTCAGCCACGGTAGTCAGGCCGTGGCACGTCGTTCAAGTCGTTGTCCACAGGGTGTGTACAAATGTGCCATGGGGTGGTCCGCGCCGCCTCACCCGGGCACGGCTGGCGTCTCCGGGGCCTCCGGGAGGCTACGGTTGATGCTGGTGCGCTGCCGGTTTGACCGGATGGCGTAACGGCGCGTACCGTGACCAGGTCGAGTTGTCGATGGCTGCTGCCGCCTGCCTCCGATGGGCAAGGGTCTCACTTCTCCAAGTTGGAGTGTGATCGTGAAGCGGTGCCTTGCGTATTGCGAGCTTCCTCGTGGGCGCACGGTGACAGCCAGGCGATGTCCCGCCATCACACGATTCATTTCTGGAGTCCCCGAGTGAGCAAGCGCACCTTCCAGCCGAACAACCGCCGTCGCGCGAAGACCCACGGCTTCCGCCTGCGCATGCGCACCCGCGCCGGCCGCGCGATTCTCGCGTCCCGCCGTGGCAAGGGTCGCGCCCGCCTGTCTGCCTGAGCAGCCTGACTCAAGGTCCATGACGTGCTGCCTTCCGAGTCTCGGCTGAGGCGGCGCGAGGACTTCGCGACCGCGGTTCGACGAGGACGCAGGGCCGGGCGCCCTCTCCTCGTCGTCCACCTCCGCAGTGAAACGGACCCGCACGCGCCTGGGGGAAGTGTTCCCCCGGCACGTGCGGGTTTCGTCGTCAGCAAGGCGGTGGGCGGTGCGGTGATCCGCAACCGCGTCAAACGCCGGCTGCGCCACCTCGTGCGTGACCGGCTCGACGCGCTGCCCGCCGGTAGCCTGGTGGTGGTGCGAGCCCTGCCGGGCGCGGGCGAAGCCGACCACGGTCAGCTGGCCCGCGATCTCGATACCGCATTGCAGCGGCTGTTGGGAGGGGCGCCGCGAAGCTGCAATCCCCCGGGTACCGATACCTCGGTTCCCCGGAACCCCGGCCATGACCCGGGAGGGAGTGCACGGTGAAGTACCCGCTGCTGTGGTTGATCAAGTTGTACCAGTGGACCATCAGTCCCCTGCTCGGCCCGGTCTGCAAGTACTACCCGTCGTGCTCGCACTACGGCTACACGGCCATCCGGGTGCATGGCGCGATCAAGGGGACGGTGCTGACGGCCTGGCGCATCCTGCGCTGTAACCCGTGGTCGCTCGGTGGCGTGGACCACGTACCTCCCCGGAAGCGTCCGGTCTGGCACCAGCGGCTGAGGAGCCGACTGGGCGGACACCCCGTAGCCGGGGCCGCCGCACAGCCCGAGACTCAGCCCAACGCCCAAGGAGCCTGATACGTGGACACGGTCCTCAAGCCCCTTTATTACGCAGTTTCCTGGATCATCGTCCAGTTCCACTCGTTCTTCAGCCTGATCTTCGACAAGAACAGCGGCTGGGCGTGGGGTCTGTCGATCGTCTCGCTGGTGGTCCTGATCCGCATCTGCCTGATCCCGCTCTTCGTGAAGCAGATCAAGGCGACCCGGAACATGCAGGCGCTCCAGCCCAAGATGAAGGCGATCCAGGAGCGCTACAAGAGCGACCGGCAGCGCCAGTCCGAAGAGATGATGAAGCTCTACAAGGAGACGGGCACCAACCCGCTCTCGAGCTGTCTCCCGATCCTGGCCCAGTCGCCCTTCTTCATCTCGCTGTACCAGGTCCTCAACCACATCGCGCAGGGCAAGACGGTCGGTGTCATCAACCACGACCTGCTGGCCAGCGCCCGTGAGGCCCACATCTTCGGCGCTCCGCTGTCCGTGAAGTTCCTGGACAGCGCGGCCAAGATCGAGAAGCTCGGTTCCACCGTCACCGACGTCCGCGTCGTCACGGTGGTCATGATCGTCCTGATGTCGCTGTCGCAGTTCTACACGCAGCGCCAGCTGATGACGAAGAACGTCGACCTCACGGTCAAGACGCCCTTCATGCAGCAGCAGAAGATGCTGATGTACATCTTCCCGATCATGTTCGCCGTCTTCGGCATCAACTTCCCGGTCGGTGTCCTCGTCTACTGGCTGACCACCAATGTGTGGACCATGGGCCAGCAGATGTTCATCATCCGCCGCAACCCCACCCCGGGCAGCCTCGCCTACCAGCAGCGCCAGGAGCGCCTGCGGGCCAAGGGCAAGCTCAAGGAGGACCCGGCCGAGGTCGAGGCCAAGCAGGCCGCCGAGGCCGCTCGTGCCGCCCGCCAGCAGCCCAAGCGCCAGACGAAGGCCAAGCGCACCGCGGCCCCGGCCGCAGGTCAGCCGCAGGCCGGCCGTCCGCAGGCCCGCACCAAGGCCTCCTCGGGGAACGGTGCCCAGGAGCAGGCCGAGGACGCCAAGCCGAAGCAGGGTGGGGGCTCGTCCCGGGGTGCCAAGTCCGGGCAGCGCAAGGGCGGCCCGCAGCGGCCCAAGCACCAGTCGTCGAAGAAGTAGCGAAGGAGTCCCACCGTGACGGACACCCAGGACCAGACCCGTGCGGACGCCGCCGAGGGCACCGACTCGCTGACCCGCCTGGAGCAGGAAGGCGAGATCGCGGCGGACTACCTGGAGGGGCTGCTCGACATCGCCGACCTGGACGGTGACATCGACATGGACGTCGAGGCCGACCGGGCGTCCGTGTCGATCATCAGCGACTCCACCAGCCGGGATCTGCAGAAGCTGGTGGGCCGCGACGGCGAGGTGCTGGAGGCGCTCCAGGAGCTCACGCGGCTCGCGGTCAACCGGGAGACCGGCGACCGCAGCCGCCTGATGCTCGACATCGCGGGCTTCCGGGCCCGCAAGCGCGAGGAGCTGGCCAAGCTGGGTGCCCAGGCCGTCGCGGACGCGAAGAGCAGCGGCCAGCCGGTCAAGCTCGACCCGATGACGCCGTTCGAGCGCAAGGTCGTCCACGACGCGGTGGCCGCCGCCGGCCTGCGCAGCGAGTCCGAGGGCGAGGAGCCGCAGCGCCGCGTGGTCGTCCTGCCGGTGTGACCTGCTCCCGTTTCCCGGTAGCTTCGGCCCCGTCTGCGCGCAGGCGGGGCCGATCCTTGTCAGCCTGACATCGGACTCCGGTGCTCGGAGTCCCACAGATTCGTCGATACGCACAGTCGTCGATCCGCAGAATCGGCGACTACAAACGTGGTACGGAAGGACGGTTCACTGTGGAAGAGGCAGCGGAGCTCCCCCCGGCGCCCCCGGAGGCACGGGCGGTTTTCGGTGACCGCTTTCAGGACGCCGTCCGCTACGCCGAACTGCTCGCGGACGCGGGCGTGCGGCGTGGGCTGATCGGCCCGCGGGAGGTTCCCCGGCTCTGGGAGCGGCACCTGCTGAACTGCGCGGTGCTCTCCGAGGCCGTCCCCGAGGACGTCTCCGTGTGTGACGTGGGCTCGGGCGCCGGCCTGCCCGGCATCCCGTTGGCCCTGGTCCGCCCCGACCTCCAGATCACCCTGCTGGAGCCGCTGCTGCGCCGCACGACCTTCCTGTCCGAGGTCGTCGAGCTGCTGGGCCTGGACCACGTCACGGTCGTCAGGGGCCGTGCCGAGGAGGTCCTGGGCAAGCTTCCGCCGGTGCACGTGGTGACGGCCCGCGCCGTGGCCCCGCTGGACCGGCTGGCGGGCTGGGGCGTTCCCCTGCTGCGGCCGTACGGCGAGATGCTGGCCCTCAAGGGCGACACCGCCGAGGAGGAGCTGAAGGGGGCCCGGGCCGCGCTCAGCAAGCTGGGCGTCGAGCGGACCTCGGTGCTTCAGGTCGGCGAGGGCGTCGTGGATCCGCCGTCCACGCTGGTGCGGGTCGAGGTCGGGGAGAGCCCCGGCGGCGTCCGCTTCGCGGCCAAGCGGGCCAAGGCCGCCCGGGTGAGCCGGTCTCGCCGCCGCCGCTGATTGCTCCGGCCGGCGGCACCGGGAGTGCTCCATACAAGCTGCCTAAAGTATGCGTCACGGAGTGTCGTGGCGAGGTAGCCATGGGTCGCGGGCATCGTGTTTCACGTGAAACATCGCTCGTTGCTGCAAGGGATCATCGGTCGCGGGCGTGCAGCCGCGGCCCGCGACCGTCGGCCGGTCGACGCTGTGGAACCTCCCCCGGTATCCACAGGCACGGTGGATTCATCCACAGGAGAGTGGGCCTCACTGGTTCGTACCCGGCGAACCATGGCAGGCTCTCCCCATCGCGAGCCTGATGTCGAGGAGAGTGAATCCTTGCGGTCCGACGCCAATATCGCGGGGCCGATGGCCGACCCGGTCCCCGGTCCCCGCCCCGCCGACTCCGAACCGGTACCCGGTCCCGGCCCCCTGGGTGCCGCGGAGGTCGTTTCACGTGAAACGCGGATGCCGCGGCCCGACCAGACCCGGGTCATGGTGGTGGCCAACCAGAAGGGTGGCGTCGGCAAGACGACGACCACCGTGAACCTGGCGGCCTCCCTGGCGCTGCACGGCAACCGGGTACTCGTCGTGGACCTGGACCCACAGGGCAACGCCTCGACCGCGCTCGGCATCGACCACCATGCCGATGTGCCGTCCATCTACGACGTCCTGGTGGACCAGCGGAAGCTCTCCGACGTCGTACAGCCCGTCCGGGACGTGGAGGGCCTCTTCTGCGCCCCGGCCACCATCGATCTGGCCGGCGCCGAGATCGAGCTGGTCTCCCTGGTGGCCCGGGAGAGCCGGCTGGATCGGGCCATCAAGGCCTACGAGCAGCCGCTGGACTACATCCTCATCGACTGCCCGCCCTCGCTGGGGCTGCTGACGGTCAACGCGCTGGTCGCCGGCGCCGAGGTGCTGATCCCGATCCAGTGCGAGTACTACGCGCTGGAGGGCCTGGGGCAGCTGCTGCGGAACGTCGAGCTCGTCCGTGGCCACCTCAACCCGAAGCTGCATGTGTCGACGATCCTGCTGACCATGTACGACGGACGCACCCGCCTCGCCTCCCAGGTCGCCGACGAGGTGCGCAGCCACTTCGGCCAGGAGGTTCTGAGGACCAGCATCCCGCGCTCGGTCCGGATCTCCGAGGCTCCCAGCTATGGGCAGACGGTGCTCACCTACGACCCGGGCTCCAGTGGGGCGCTGTCGTACCTGGAGGCGGCCCGCGAGATCGCGCTGCGGGGCGTCGCCGTGCATTACGACGACACCGGGGCCCATACGGTGGGCCATCAGTCGGTGGGGCACCAGCCCGGGGGCCACCAGGCTGGGAGCCACCAGCAACAGCAGGACCAGCACAGCATGTCGGAGGGGCTGCAGTGAGTGAACGACGTAGAGGACTGGGCCGTGGGCTCGGGGCACTGATCCCGGCCGCGCCGAAGGGGGCGGAGATCGGCACCCCCACGGTGGGGCCCGGTGCCACGTCCCCTACTGCGATGCCGCTGCTGACGGCCGACCGGGGGCTCGCGCCGGTCGACATGACGCCCGCGGAGACGCCCGCGGCGGAGCCGGTGGCCGTCCAGGAGCCCGAGGCCACGGAGACGGTGGCCGGGGCGCACTTCGCGGAGCTGCCCCTGGACTCCATCACGCCCAACCCCCGGCAGCCCCGTGAGGTGTTCGACGAGGACGCGCTGGCGGAGCTGGTCACCTCGATCCGCGAGGTGGGCCTGCTGCAGCCGGTGGTCGTCCGGCAGCTGGCGCCGGAGCGGTACGAGCTCATCATGGGCGAGCGCCGCTGGCGCGCCTGCCGCGAGGCCGGTCTTGAGAGCATCCCGGCGATCGTCCGGGCCACGGAGGACGAGAAGCTCCTCCTGGACGCCCTCCTGGAGAACCTCCACCGTGCGCAGCTCAACCCGCTGGAAGAGGCCGCGGCCTACGACCAGCTGCTCAAGGACTTCGCCTGTACGCATGACGAGCTGGCGGACCGCATCGGGCGTTCGCGCTCTCAGGTCTCCAACACGCTGCGGCTTCTGAAGCTCTCGCCCGAGGTGCAGCTCCGGCTCGCCTCGGGAGTGCTGTCGGCCGGGCACGGCCGCGCGCTGCTCGCCGTGGACGACGTCGAGGAGCAGGAGAAGCTCGCCCGCCGCATCGTGCAGGAGGGCCTCTCGGTGCGGTCGGTGGAAGAGATCGTCCAGCTGATGGGCTCCCGGACGAAGAAGTCGGCGAAGACCAAGGGGCCGCGGGCCGGCGCTCGGGTGTCCCCGGCGCTCAGCGATCTGGCGTCACGGCTCTCCGATCGCTTCGAGACACGGGTCAAGGTCGACCTCGGGCAGAAGAAGGGCAAGATCGTCGTCGAGTTCGCCTCGATCGAGGACCTCGAGCGGATCCTCAGCACGCTCGCCCCGGGCGAGGGCGGGGTGCTGGAGCAGAAGCTGTCGGACGCTGGCGTCGAGGACTCGGACCACTAAGAGTCCGGTCGCCCCGGGGTGGGGCGTGTTCCACGTGAAACATCGGTTTCCCGTGGAACACGCCCCGCCCCTTTGGCTTTGTCGGCTGTCCGCTCAAACCCCCAGTGGCTACGATGCGTTGAGGTATGGCACCACCACGTCGGACATGCGCACGCAGGTGACGGAGGAACGAGGCCATGCGAACGGTGAGCCGGACCGGACTGGTGGCGACGGGCCTGGGTCTGGGCGCGGTCGGCGGATTCGTCGGCGGCCTGCTCAGGGAGCGCAGTGCGCTGAGCGCCGCCCGCGGCGCGGCACGGGTAGGAAGTGAGGAACTGGCTCCATGGGGCGTCGCCTCGTACCGCTCACTCTGGACAATCTGCCGGACCTTCCCAAGCGCTGCCGGGCGTGTGTGTTCTGGGAGCTTGACCCCGTCAGCGGCGAGGCCGCACTGAGGGCGGGCCGCCCCGAGCTGGAGAAGGAGGCCTGGATCTCGGCCGTTCTCCTGGAGTGGGGATCCTGCGGCCGCGTCGTCTATGTGGACGACGAGCCGGCGGGGTTCGTCCTCTACGCTCCGCCGGCTTATGTGCCGCGGGCGACGGCGTTTCCCACCAGTCCGGTGGCCGCTGACGCCGTCCAGCTGATGACCGCCTGGCTGGCGCCGAAGTTCCAGGGCCAGGGTCTGGGCCGGGTCATGGTGCAGACGGTGGCCAAGGACGTGCTGAGGCGCGGGTTCAAGGCCATCGAGGCGTTCGGCGACGCGCGGTGGAAGGAACCCGCGTGTGTGCTCCCGGCCGACCACCTGCTGGCGGTGGGGTTCAAGACGGTGCGTCAACACCCGAGGTATCCCCGGCTCCGGCTGGAGCTGCGGTCCGCCCTGTCCTGGAAAGAGGACGTGGAGCTGGCGCTGGACCGGCTGCTGGGTGCCGTGCAGAAGGAGCCGGCACTACGGCCGTTGTAGCCGGGGTACGGAACAGGGTCCGTCTCCATGAGGAGAGGGACCCTGTTTCACGTGAAACACCGGCGCGCTTTTACTTGGTGTGGATGACGTCCGACAGCTCGCGCTCCAGGGCGGCCTTCGGCTTGGCGCCCACGATGGTCTGCACGACCTCGCCGCCCTTGTACAGGTTGAGGGTCGGGATCGACATGACGCCGTACTTGGCGGCGGTGCCCGGGTTCTGGTCGATGTTCAGCTTGACGATCTCGATCTTGTCACCGTACTCGGCGGCAATGGCCTCGAGCGAGGGAGCGATCTGCCGGCAGGGGCCGCACCAGTCGGCCCAGAAGTCCACCAGCACGGGCTTGTCGCTCTTGAGGACGTCCTCGTCGAAGGACGCGTCGGTCACGGCCTTGAGAGCCATTGCGGTCTCCTTGGTTCTTCTCTATGTGGGGGGCGGGGAGGGGGATCAGGCGGTCTGCTCGGGCTCGCGGACGTTCTCGCCGTCGCCGAGGGCGGCGAGGTAGCGCTCCGCGTCCAGGGCGGCGGAGCAGCCGGTGCCCGCGGCGGTGATCGCCTGGCGGTAGGTGTGGTCCACGACGTCACCGGCGGCGAAGACGCCCGTGAGGTTGGTGCGGGTGGAGGGCGCGTCGACCTTCAGGTAGCCCTCGTCGTCCAGCTCCAGCTGGCCCTTGAGGAGCTCGGTGCGGGGGTCGTGACCGATGGCGATGAAGAGGCCGGTCACCGGCAGTTCCGAGGTCTCGCCGGTCTTCACGTTGCGCAGGGTCAGCCCGGAGAGCTTGGCCTCGCCGTGGAGCTCGGCGACCTCGCTGTCCCAGACGAAGGAGATCTTGGGGTCGGCGAAGGCCCGCTCCTGCATGGCCTTGCTGGCGCGCAGGGCCTCACGGCGGTGGACGACGGTGACCGACTTCGCGAAGCGCGAGAGGAAGGTGGCCTCCTCCATCGCGGTGTCGCCGCCGCCGACCACGACGATGTCCTGGTCCTTGAAGAAGAACCCGTCGCAGGTGGCGCACCAGGAGACACCACGCCCGGACAGCTCGTCCTCGCGCGGCAGGCCGAGCTTGCGGTGCTGGGAGCCGGTGGCCACGATCACGGCCTTGGCCCGGTGGACGGTGCCGGCGGAGTCGGTGACGGTCTTGATCTCGTCGGTGAGGTCGACGGCGGTGACGTCGTCGGGGATCAGCTCGGCGCCGAAGCGCTCGGCCTGGGCCCGCATGCCGTCCATGAGGTCCGGGCCCATGATGCCGTCGCGGAAGCCGGGGAAGTTCTCGACCTCGGTGGTGTTCATCAGCGCACCACCGGCGGTCACGGCGCCCTCGAACACCAGCGGCTTCAGCGAAGCACGGGCGGTGTAGAGCGCGGCCGTGTAGCCCGCGGGCCCGGAGCCAATAATGATCACGTTGCGGACGTCGCTCACGGGTGTCTTCCTTGTCTCTGCCGACTGCTGACTGGGTCCTTGCTGGGTCTCACCCCACCCAACGGATCCTACGGGGCGAGCATTCCCCCAGGGACATCGCAGCGGCCGGAGAGGCGGTTCAGGAACGCGAGACCGTCTCGCTCGCCAGCACCCTTCCGGGGGCGCCGGAGGAGGTGACGACGCAGTCCGCCGCGACGACATAGACGTCAACGAGCGCGGCGTCACGGGAGTGCGGGTAGATCACCAGATAGGTGTCCGTTCCGGTGAAGCGCTCCTGGCGTACCGCGAGTGCGGGCTCCGTGCGGCCGATGCCCCGCTGCACGCAGTACGGTGCGGTCCTCTCCGAGCCCTGGTAGGTCTCGGCGCCGTCCTGTGCGCGCATGCCGCGCGTCTCGGCCGGCTTGATGTTCGACAGCGCGTCGTGGACCCGTGTCCTCAGCTCGGCCACGGCGACCGCGGTAGGGCTCGGGCTGTCCGCTCGCAGCGAGGAACGGTCGCCCCCGTCGTCTCCCGTTCCCTGGAGCAGGAAGGTGCCCACACCGATGGCGGCAGCGGCGCAGGCCGTACCCAGGAGCGTCCGGCGCCAGCGGCGGCCACGTGCAGTGGACGATGTCCCGGGAGACTTCCCGGTGGTCGACCGACGGCCCGGCCCGACAGTGCCGCGGGGGCGCCCGGCGGGGCGGTCACTGAGCGGTGTTTCACGTGAAACCGGGCTCTCGGCGTCACGGGCCGGCTCCAGCGGTGTTTCACGTGAAACGAGATCGGCGATCGTCGCCGTGGTTTCACGTGAAACGGTCGCGACCGCCTCCTGGGGGGCCGTCGCATCGAGCAGCGCCTCGGCCGCGAGAGCCGCGTCGATCCTGCCCGCGACGTCCGCGGGCATCCTGACCGGGCCGGGCAGGGTGCCCAGCAGATCGCGAATCTCGTCGAGGGACACCCGGACCTCGTCGCACACCGCGCAGTCGGCCAGATGCTCCCGTAGGTCGGCGCTCTGCGCGGGGGGGAGCACTCCCTCGGCGAGTGCGGAGATCTCGGAGACCTCCGGGTGCCCGTCCGTGCCGGTCGTCGAGGTCACGCTCGCCCACCTCCGCCCTTCACTGGGTTCACGTCACTCCGTCCAGCCGGTGGTGGGACGGACGTCCCCTGCGACCGGTTCCTTTCCCTCTCGGTGCGAGGGCTACCCCTGCCGCCGGGGTGCAGATGGGTGAGCAGGGGCAGCAGTCTCGCCCGTGCTCTCGCGCACCGGCTCTTCACGGTGCCCACGGGAACATTCAATACGGCCGCCGCCTCGGCGACGGGATAGCCCTGCATGTCGACCAGGACGAGAACGGCCCGCTGGTCTGGCGGCAGCGTCGCGAGCGCGCCCAGCAGCTCTCGGTGGAGATCGCTCCGCTCAGCCGGCTCGGCGGCCGACTCGTGCGGTTCGAGGAGATGCTCGAGCTTCTCGGTCTCGGCGAGTGGCGACGTACGGCGGGCGGCGGCCTTGCGGGCCCGGTCCAGGCAGGCGTTCACGGTGATGCGATGCAGCCAGGTGGTGACGGCCGACTGTCCGCGGAAGGTGTGAGCGGCGCGGTAGGCGGAGACGAGAGCGTCCTGTACGGCGTCCGCGGCTTCCTCCCGGTCGCCGAGGGTCCGCAGTGCCACGGCCCAGAGCCGGTCGCGGTGGCGCCGCACGAGCTCGCTGAAGGCGTCGGGGTCCCCGGCGACATGCAGCGCGAGCAGCTCGCTGTCACTGTCGGCCGTCGGCGTCCGCTGCGGCCGTCCGTCCTCTGCGATGGCACTCACCCCGCCCTAGAGCGCTGTCTCGCGCGCGATCTGTTGTCGAGACCAACTTAGAGAGGAGGGGGATTGACTGGGTAGGGGCAGACGGCCTCGCCCGTGGGCCGGTATCCATGCGCTCGCGGGGCGCTGCCTCAAGAACGTTGTCCGAACACTTTGATTTCGTAGATCCCGCCTCGATAGGTGTTGCCGCTCTCGGGAGGCAGCTCGATGACGTGGACGAGCACGTAGCGGGTCTTCACGCTCTTGGTGACCTGGAGGTGCACTCCGGCCACCCTCTGAGATCCCAGGAGCTGCCTCGGGAAGTCATTCAGCGTCGTGGGCTGGGAGGCGGAGACATCGGCGGCGCGCACCTCGACGGTCTGGCCCGCGAACATCCGTACTTCGACGCGCGAGACCTCCTTGACCTTGCCCAGGTCGACGACGATCCCACTGCCCTGTGCGCGCTGATCGAGGTTGCCGAAACGGGGATACCCGTAGAAGGCTCCCGTCTTCCAGGCCGTGTTCTCGTCACCGTCGGCCGCGGAGGCCACGGACTTGGGCCCGGTCGGCGCGGCGAGCGGCGAGAACTCCGTGACCTGCTCGATCGGAAGCTGTTTCGGCGCGGGTTTCTTCTTCTTGGCCTCGTTGTCCGACGACTGGGACTGCTGCGGATCGTCGTCGGAGTCCGTGTGCTTCAGCAGGGTGTCCGCCAGCTGCCAGCTGCCCAGGCCCAGCGCGGCGATCAGCAGCGAGGAGACGATCCACTTGATGGCGGTCCCAGTGCGGCTCTGCAGGGGAGGCGGCGGTGGGGCGGGAAGGTGGTGGGCGGGCTGGGGGCCGTAGCCGCCGCCCGTCGGGGGGCGGGCGTAGGACGGCGCGGCGGAGTACGGCGTCTCCGGGGGGCGGATCCGCGGCATGGCCGAGACGGCCTTGGCGAGCTCTTCCGGAGTGGTGCAGGGCGGCTCCTGGCGGGACGCCGTGGCACCGTCGTTGACGAGTGCGCGCATCGCCAGCTGGGAGAGCCCGCGGTGGACACCGGCCCGAACCTGGTCGGGAGGGATGAGACCGACGTCCTTGGGCAGGCCGGCCAGGCCGTGGGCGTCGCCCTCGTAGGGCCAGCGCTGGGTGAGGGCGGCGTACAGGAGCGCGCCGATGGCCTCGGTGTCGGTGCGCTGGGGGGAGTCGGAGGTCATGCCGCGCAGCGCCGCCATCACGGCCAGACCGCGGATGCGGTACTGCCCGGAGCCGGTACGCAGCACGCAGCCGGGGCCCAGACGCAGGTGAGCGAGGCCCTCGCGGTGGGCGGCGGCCATGGCCTGCGACACCTGGCTGACCAACTGGTAGGCGTCGAAGGCCTCCATGGGCCCGGCAGCCAGTACGGAGGTCAGTTCGGTGGCGTCGGGGAGCCACTCGTGGACGACGTAGACGAGGTCGTCCTCCTCGACGGCGTCGAGGACCTGGACGAAGCGCGGGTCACCCAGCAGCGCGGCGGAGCGGGCCGCCGCGAGCACCGTACGGGCCCGCGGGTGGTCGGCCGGCAGCAGGTGGACGCCGACGGCCCGGCGCAGCTTCTCGTCGACGGCACGCCAGCTGCTGAATCCCTCCAGACGGGTGACGCACTCCTCCAGGCGGTACCTGTCGGCGAGCTTGTGACCGCTGTGCAGGTCGGGCGCGCGGTCGCCGCGCGAGGGCTTTCCGTCCGTCGTCCGCATCGTGTCCAGGGGCGCACCGGCGCCATTGCGCTCGGTGTTCCCGGCCTCCGTCCCGTCGGCCGTGGCCTTGTCCGCCTTGGCGGCCAGCGACGGTTCGTCCTGCGCGTCGCTGGTGTCTGCCACGTCGACGGCAGCCGTGCTCCGATCCGCCACCGTCGCTCCTGCCTCCCCGTCCGATGCACCCTGTCCGCAGCCAAGACAATTGTGCCCACACTCCGTCGCCCTGCACGACACGCGACGACGGGTGATGGTTGTGCTCCGGTCAGCGCCCCAGACGCCCGCGGACCATGCCGACCATGGCGGTGACCTCTTCCACGCGCATGCGTTTGGCGGCGATGTAGAAGACACCGAGCAGCATCACGCCACCGCCGATCAGGGCGGCGAGCGAGCCGAGGACACCGCTGCCCAGCACCTGGCCGATGCCGTAGGCGATGGCGCCGCCGATGAGCGTCGCGGGGACGCACGCGCCGATGAGGCGGGCGTACGTACGCACCACGCGGGCGCCGTCCAGGTCGCCGCCGAGCCGGTTGCGCAGCCTGCGCCATGCGACACCCACACCGACGGCGTAGGCCAGGCCGTAGGAGACGCCCATGCCGACCACGACCCAGCGGGCGGGCAGGACGAAGTAGCTGAGCGCCGCGCCCGCGGCGTTGACCGCCGCGACGATGACCGTGTTGTAGAAGGGAGTGCGGGTGTCCTCGTAGGCGTAGAAGGCGCGGAGGACGACGTACTGCACGGAGAACGGGATCAGGCCGAGGCTGAAGCCCATGAGGGCGTAGCCGAAGAAGCGGGCCCCCTCGATGCCGCCGGACCCGAAGAGCAGCGTGCAGATCGGGACGCCGAGCGCCAGGAAGGCGAAGGCGATGGGCACGATCGCCACGGCCGAGGTGCGCAGACCCTGCGAGATGTCGTCCCGGACGGCGCTGGTGTCACCGTCAACGGCCGAGCGGGACAGCCGCGGCAGCATCGCCGCCATGATCGACACGGTGAGGATGGCCTGCGGCATGTTCCAGATGAGCTGGGCGTTGATGTAGGCCATGATGCCGGTGCCGTCCTGCTTGCTGTTGACACCGGCGGCGGTGGCGAGCTGGGTGACGACCAGGTTGCCCGCCTGGTTGGCGAGCACGAACAGCACGGTCCACTTGGCCAGCTTCGCCGCCTTGCCGAGGCCATGGCCACGCCAGTCGAAGCGCGGCCGGATCTTGAAGCCCGCCGCCCTGAGGTACGGAATCATCGCCAGGGCCTGGACGACCAGGCCCAGCAGGGTGCCGATGCCCAGCAGGCGGATGCCCTCCGGCGGGAGGGTGTGCTCGTCGAGGTGCGAGGTGCCCGCGGTTCCGTACACCCAGAGGAACATGCCGAGGCTGGCGATGACCACGATGTTGTTGAGGACGGGCGTCCACATCATCGCGCCGAACCGGCCGCGTGCGTTGAGGATCTGCCCCATCACCACGTGGATGCCCATGAAGAAGATGGTGGGCATGCAGTAGTGGACGAAGGCGACCGTCACCGTATTGGCATCGGGCTTGTCGGCGAACTTGCTGGACATCAGGGGGACGAGATAGTTGGCACCCACCACGGTCATCACGGTGAGACCGCCGAGGATCACGCCGACCAGCGTCAGCAGACGGTTCGCGTATGCCTCGCCGCCGTCGGAGTCCTCCTTCATGGAACGCACGAGCTGGGGGATGAAGACCGAGTTGAGGCCGCCGCCGATGGTCAGGAAGAAGACCATGGCGGGCAACTGGTTCGCCACCGTGTAGGTGTCGCCCAGCACGCCTGCACCCAGGGCGGCAACGATCATCGCCTGCTTCACGAATCCCAGGAGCCGGGACACCATCGTGCCCGCCGCCATCAGGGCGCTCGACTTGAGCAGGCCCGCCGCCTTGCCGCCCTTCGCCGCCGGGGCCGCGGGAGCTGCGGGGGCGGGCTCCGGCTCCACCAGGGGCTCGGCCGCGGGGGGTTCCACGGCGGGCACCATCGGCTGGGTGTGTTCCATCGAGGGTGACGCCGCGTGCTGACCGGGCGCCGGGACCTGCCGGCCCTGCGGGCGCTGGGGCTCGTAGGGCTGCTGCTGGTCGCGGTAGAGGTGGGCGAAGGCGTCGCGCTGGGGCGGGGTGGGCGCCGTCCGGTCGGGGAAACCGCTCACGCTGCCGATGAGCTGGGTCGCGTCTTCGGATCCGGGCTGCGGCGCGGCCGGCCACGCCTGCTGCTGCGGGTACGAGGGCGCGGGCGGCGGCGGGGGGACGGGCGGTCCGCCCTGCGGCTGCTGCCCGTGCTGCGGCTGCTGTCCGTATGGGGGCTGCTGTCCGTACGGGGGCTGTCCGCCCTGGTGGAAGCCGCCCTGCTGGGCCGCGCCGTCGTCGGCCGGGGTGTGCCCGGGGTACGGCTCGGCCGGGTAGGGGTCCCCGAGGTACGGGTCCGGGGCGTACGGGCCCGGCTGCGGCGGCTCCTGGGCACCGGGCGGCGCCGGCGGGTACTGGTCCCGTCGGTCACCCCCCGCGCCCCGGCCGCGGTCACCGTCGTACGGCGCGTTCATCCCTAGCCCACCTCATCCGTCCGCGGCCGACCGGCCCCACGACACGTCAACGTTCCACTTTCTCACCCGGCCGGGAGGGCTCATCGCTCCCTGTTCCGGTATCGGCCGCAGGGTCCCCCGGCCGCTCGGGCTCGCCGCCGCCGTTGTCACCGCCGTCCGAGGGGCCCTCGCCACCGGCCTCCGGACCGTCCCCGGCGCCGTCACGGCTGCCCGACCGCTTCCGCTTCAGGTAGATGCGGAGTCCCGCGAGGACGAGGAGGAGGACACCACCGGCGATGACCAGCAGAACCATAGGGGTGATGGACGTGACATGCACAGTAAAGGGCATCGCCTCGCCGACCTGCTGGCCGTCGGCAGTGTAGAGCCGCGCCTTCACCGTGACCGGACCGTTGGCGTAGGCCCGGGTCTCGAACTTCACCGACTGGCTGTGACCGCCGTCGATCTTGACGGGCTGCTTGTCCGTGACTTTCAGGCGGTTCGGCTGCGTGGACTCCAGCTGCAGGTACAGGTGGTCGACACCCTGGAGCAGGCCGTTCTTCACGGTCACGGGGATCGTCGCACTGCGGCCGGAGAGGGTCGCGTCGGACTTGGCCACCAGCTTGACCTGGTCCTGCAGGGTTTCGAGGTACGACTGCACGGCCGCCCGGAAGTCGGACGCGCCGGCCGGGTCGCCGCGCCAGGACGTGGACATCTCGCGCGTGATCGCGCTGCCGAAGGGGATGACCACCCGGTCCGGGGAGGTCAGGATCGTCTTGAAGGACGACAGCTTGTCCTGGGTCTTCTGGATCTCTGTGAACGCCTCGGTGGGCAGTTCCTGGGCTCGGAGGGCGTCCGGGTACGAGCCGGAGCCGGGCACCCGACGGCTGGCGGCGGGGTCCGGCTTGGCCTTGGCGGCGTCGCTCAGGTCGTCGAGCGGCTGCGACCAGCGTCCGGCGGACAGCCCGCCGAGCGCCGTGGCCATCGCCTGGGCCTGGCTGGTGGTGGGCATCCGCTGCGGGGCCACCACGATGCTGCGCTCGTTCTCCGGCGCCTGCTTGTTGATCATCAGGCTCTGGGCCAGGAACCGCTGCACCGCGAGGGAGGCGTCGCCCGCACGGCTCATATCGCCCTCGAAGGCGGTGGAGAGGCGCGCGTCGGCGACGACGGCCGTGACCCCCCCGCCGATCTGGCGGGCCGCTGTGGGGGCGTAGGGAGAGCCGTCCGGCTCCCGGAGGCTGTCGCTGCGGGCGATGATGTTGTGGGCGCCGGCCGAGGTGCCGACGTCGACGACGGAGTGGTCGATGGCTCCGTCGACCGGCCAGGCGAAGTCCGTGCGCGGCTTCACCTGGAGGATGGTGTCCACGGTCATGGCCGCGAGCTCCGTGGCCGACTGCAGGTGGCCGAGCGTGCCGTTCGTACCGTGGTGGGCCAGCGAGGCGATGTCCGGGTCGCCGAAGGGCAGGGCGACGACCTCCTTGCCGTTCACCGCCGCCTGCAGTTGGCCGAGCCACTGCTTGGCGACCGCCTGGCCCCGGCCGGGGGTGTCCTTCCCACCCGGCCCGGCGACCTGGTAGCTCTTCGTCATCGCTTCGACGGTGGCCAGCAGGTCGGGGTCGATCACCCAGGTGACGTGCAGGTCCTTGCCCAGCGCCACCAGCTGCTGGAGGCGGCCGCCCGGGGCCAGCTCCGCCGCGAGGTCGTCGTCGGGGAAGATCGGCGTCTGCTGCTGGTCCGACTCGGTGCGGGCGGTGAGGTGGGTGTCGGAGATCAGCGGCCAGAGAAAGGTGACCTTGGTCTTCTTGCCGTCGGCGCCGGCCGGCTGCCACGGAAGCAGCGTGCGGCGGATGCCGAGCACCCGCTCGTACTGCTGGTCGGCGGTCTGCCCGGAGAACGAGACGCCCAGCGGGTAGACGCCGTCCCGGTCCAGGTTGAGGTCCTTCGCGGGGACGGTCAGCGTGAACTCGCGGGAGATGCCCGGCTGGAGCTTTCCGATCTTCTGCGTGTGGCCGGTCAGCTCGGGACCGTCGGTGCCCGGCGAGAAGGCGGTCCGGTCGCCGATGTCGTCGATCTCGCTGCGCGTCGAGAGCAGCCCTCCCACCCGCAGCCCGATGTGCCCGGCGCTGACCGTGGACCGGCCCTTATTGGTCACCGTCCCCGAGATCGTGATCTTGTCGTTCTGCGTGGGGGCGACGGGGGTCAGGGAGTCGACGGAGATCGAGACCGTGCGGGAGCCCGTGCCGTCGGCGCGTGCCGTGGGCGCGGCGGAGAGCTGGACCATGCCGAGGCACACCAGCAGTACAGCGAGCAGGATCAGGACCGACCGGATCCGGTGGAAAGCGGCAGGAGGCGTCGTCCCCCGGAACGTCCCCTGGAACTCTGCCGCCTCGGCCACGCGCTCGCCCGTCCCTCGTCGTCGTCAGTGGTCGTCGGATGTGCGTCCACGAATGGTAACGAGGCGCGCTGTGCCGAAGTGCTGCGGACCGGAGCGCAAGATCACCGGGGCGGGTCGATGCCCAGGCTGTGGCGGTTTATGACGGTCCTCACACAGCTCCGCCGATTGAGGGCGGCTATCGCCGCCCGGCCACGTACCCTTTCCTGTTGTGCCGAACGCCAACAACAGCCACTCCGTGCCGCCGAACGAACTGAACCAGGTGCAGCGCCGCGCCGTGAGCGAGCTCCTGCGGGTGTCCCCCGTGGCCGACGACCTCGCCCAGCGCTTCCGTGCCGCCGGGTTCACCCTCGCCCTGGTCGGCGGCTCGGTACGGGACGCGCTGCTCGGCCGGCTCGGCAACGACCTGGACTTCACCACCGACGCCCGGCCGGACGACGTCCTGAAGATCGTCCGTCCCTGGGCGGACACGGTCTGGGAGGTCGGCATCGCCTTCGGCACCGTCGGCTGCCGCAAGTCCGGCTTCGATCTCGAAATCACGACTTATCGGTCGGAGGCGTACGACCGGACCTCCCGCAAGCCGGAGGTCTCCTACGGCGACTCCATCGAGGAGGACCTGGTCCGCCGCGACTTCACCGTGAACGCCATGGCCGTGGCGCTCCCGGAGAAGGAGTTCATCGACCCGCACAACGGCCTGGAGGACCTCGCCGCGCGCGTTCTGCGCACGCCCGGCACCCCGGAGGAGTCCTTCTCCGACGACCCGCTGCGCATGATGCGGGCCGCCCGTTTCGCCGCCCAGCTCGACTTCGAGGTGGCGCCCGAGGTGGTCACCGCGATGAAGGAGATGGCCGATCGGCTGGAGATCGTCTCCGTCGAGCGGACCCGGGACGAGCTGAACAAGCTCATCCTCTCCGACCACCCCCGCAAGGGCCTCCGGCTCATGGTCGACACGGGCCTCGCCGCCCTGGTCCTGCCCGAGCTGCCGGCCCTCCGGCTGGAGCGTGACGAGCACCACCGGCACAAGGACGTCTACGAGCACACCCTCATCGTCCTGGAGCAGGCCATCGACCTGGAGGCCCCGCGCGACGAGCCGGGTGGCGGTCCCGACCTCACCCTGCGGCTCGCCGCGCTGCTGCACGACATCGGCAAGCCGCGGACGCGCCGGTTCGAGAAGGACGGCCGGGTCTCCTTCCACCACCACGAGGTGGTCGGCGCCAAGATGACCAAGTCTCGGATGCTCAAGCTCAAGTACCCGAACGAGCTGGTCAAGGACGTCTCGCGCCTCGTCGAGCTGCACCTGCGCTTCCACGGCTACGGCACGGGCGAGTGGACGGACTCGGCCGTCCGCCGGTACGTCCGGGACGCCGGGCCCCTGCTCGACCGGCTGCACAAGCTCACCCGGTCCGACTGCACGACGCGCAACAAGCGCAAGGCGCAGGCGCTCTCCCAGGCGTACGACGGGCTGGAGCAGCGCATCGCCGACCTCCAGCAGAAGGAGGAGCTCGACGCCATCCGTCCGGACCTGGACGGCAACGACATCATGCGGATCCTGGAGATCGCCCCGGGTCCCCAGGTCGGCAAGGCGTACCAGCACATGCTGGAGCTGCGGCTGGAGCACGGCCCCATGGAGCACGACGAGGCCGTCGCCGCGCTGAAGGAGTGGTGGGCCGCGCAGGGCTGACCGCGCGGTCCTCGTGGTTTCACGTGAAACGTCGGGTGTCGTCGGCGGGCTCGGGCCCGTCCTCGGTCGCCGATGTTTCACGTGAAACCGGGCCTCGGGTGCCCAGCGCGACGGCCGTTGCCGCGTAGAGCACGGCGACGGTGACGACGAGGGGTACGGACCGGCCGTCGTGCGGCAGCATCAGGGCCGCCACGGCCGCGGCTCCCACGAAGGCGACGTTGAACAGGACGTCGTAGAGGGAGAAGACCCGGCCGCGGAACGCGTCGTCGACCGATGCCTGGACGACCGTGTCCGTCGAGATCTTGGCGCCCTGGGTGACGAGGCCCAGGACGAAGGCCGCGATCAGCATGGGGACCGTCTCGAAGGGGATCCCCAGGGCCGGTTCGAGAACGGCGGCGGTGCCGGCGCAGACCACCATCCAGCCGAGCTGTCCGAACCTGCCGACGGCCCAGGGGGTGATCAGCGCCGCCGCGAAGAAACCGGCCCCCGAGACCCCGACCGCGAGCCCCAGCAGGGCAAGCCCGGCGGAGTCGGTGTCCGTCCAGGCGTAGCGGCACAGCATCAGCAGGGTGACGGTCAGTGCGCCGTAGCAGAAGCGCATCAGGGTCATCGCGGCGAGCGCTCGCGCCGCGGGCCGCCGGTGGGCCAGATGGCGGAGCCCGGCCGTCAGCCCGTGGACGGTCACTCCGACGGCCGAACGCAGGGTGACCAGCCGCCCGGTGGTGTCGGGCCCCAGCAGGGCGGGCGGCATGCGCAGGGCGCTGAGGCCCGCGCAGAGGTAGAGGGTGGCGCCGACCAGGACGACCAGGGCGTCGGCGGTGCTGCCCTGCGGGGCCGCGAGCCGTACCGCGAAGGCGAGTCCGCCGCCGGCGGTGGCGGCGAGGGTGCCGGCGGTGGGCGAGACCGAGTTGGCCATCACCAGCCGCTCCCGGTTGTCGACCACATGGGGCAGGGAGGCGGAGAGGCCGGACAGGACGAAGCGGTTGACGGCCGTCACCGAGAGGGCCGAGACGTAGAAGATCCAGTCGGGGACCGCGGCGAGGATGAGCACGGCGGTGCCGACGGCCAGGACGGAGCGGACCAGGTTGCCGTGGAGCAGTACCTGGCGGCGGCGCCAGCGGTCCAGCAGGACGCCGGTGAAGGGGCCCAGCAGCGAGTAGGGCAGCAGCAGGACGGCCATGGCGGAGGCGATGGCGGCGGGGCTGGCCTGTTTCTCGGGGGAGAACACCACGTAGGCGGCGAGCGCGACCTGGTAGACGCCGTCCGCGGCCTGGGAGAGCAGCCGTACGGTCAGCAGGCGGCGGAAATCGCGCAGTTGGAGCAGGACGCGGAGATCTCGCACAACGGGCATGTCGCACAGCCTCACACACGGGACAGGCCCCCGGGGGGATTCCCTCCGAGGGCCTGCGCGAGAGCTCTACGAGCGGGTCAGCGCTCGACCTCGCCCTTGATGAACTTCTCGACCTGGTCGCGCGCCTTGTCGTCGAAGTACTGCACCGGCGGCGACTTCATGAAGTACGAGGAGGCCGACAGGATCGGGCCGCCGATGCCGCGGTCCTTGGCGATCTTCGCGGCGCGGAGGGCGTCGATGATGACACCGGCGGAGTTCGGGGAGTCCCAGACCTCCAGCTTGTACTCCAGGTTCAGCGGGACGTCGCCGAAGGCACGGCCCTCGAGGCGGACGTAGGCCCACTTGCGGTCGTCCAGCCAGGCCACGTAGTCGGACGGGCCGATGTGGACGTTCTTCTCGCCGAGCTCCCGGTCGGGGATCTGGGAGGTGACGGCCTGGGTCTTGGAGATCTTCTTGGACTCCAGGCGCTCGCGCTCGAGCATGTTCTTGAAGTCCATGTTGCCGCCGACGTTCAGCTGCATCGTGCGGTCCAGGATGACGCCCCGGTCCTCGAACAGCTTGGCCATCACGCGGTGCGTGATGGTGGCGCCGACCTGGGACTTGATGTCGTCGCCGACGATCGGGACACCGGCCTCGGTGAACTTGTCCGCCCACTCCTTGGTGCCGGCGATGAAGACCGGGAGGGCGTTGACGAAGGCGACCTTGGCGTCGATGGCGCACTGGGCGTAGAACTTGGCGGCGTCCTCGGAGCCCACCGGCAGGTAGCAGACGAGGACGTCAACCTGACGGTCCTTGAGGATCTGGACCACGTCGACGGGGGCCTCGGGGGACTCCTCGATGGTCTGGCGGTAGTACTTGCCGAGACCGTCCAGGGTGTGGCCGCGCTGCACGGTCACGCCGGACGCGGGGACGTCGCAGATCTTGATCGTGTTGTTCTCGCTGGCGCCGATGGCGTCCGCGAGGTCGAGACCGACCTTCTTGGCGTCCACGTCGAACGCGGCCACGAACTCGACGTCCCGCACGTGGTAGTCGCCGAACTGCACGTGCATCAGACCCGGCACGCGGCCGTTCGGGTCGGCGTCCTTGTAGTACTCGACGCCCTGCACCAGCGAGGCGGCGCAGTTGCCCACGCCGACGATGGCTACGCGAACCGAACCCATTCCGGTTGCTCCCTGTTCGTTCTCGACGAAGCCCTGCTGTGTGCAGGGCTCACTGGTCCGGACCGGTGCGTTTGTCACGCCCGGCCCGCTCGCTCTCGATCAGCTCGTTCAGCCAGCGGACTTCGCGCTCCACGGATTCCATGCCGTGGCGCTGGAGTTCGAGGGTGTAGCTGTCCAGCCGCTCGCGCTCGCGGGAACGGGCGAGAGAGGCACGCATCTTCTCCAGCCGCTCCTCGAGCCGGCTGCGGCGGCCTTCCAGGACTCGCATGCGTACGTCCCGCGACGTCTGTCCGAAGAACGCGAAGCGGGCGGCGAAGTGCTCGTCCTCCCACGCGTCCGGACCGGTGTGCGCGAGCAACTCCTCGAAGTGCTCTTTGCCCTCCGCCGTCAGCCGGTAGACGATCTTCGCCCGCCGTCCGGCCAGGGACGCCGCTTTGGCGTCGTCGGGAGCACTCCCTTGCTCCTCCACCAGCCAGCCGTTCGCCACCAGGGACTTCAGGCAGGGGTAGAGGGTGCCGTAGCTGAACGCCCGGAACACCCCGAGAGAGGTGTTCAGACGTTTGCGCAGCTCGTAGCCGTGCATGGGGGACTCGCGGAGCAGGCCGAGGACGGCGAACTCGAGGATGCCGGAGCGTCTGCTCATGTTTCGCCTCCTTGTCCCCCACAGCCTAGTCCTTTGCTCCTGTGTCTTTACTGGTCCCTTATGCCGAGCTGATGTATCGACTCGATACATCCAGACGATAGAACGAGCCACCTGCGTCGACAAGAGGAGGAACGGTGAACGAGGTCACATCACCGGTTCGTGGGACACGAGCGGCCTGAATTGGAGTGAACATCCCCAGTAGTCGGGATTTGACCGTGCGTACTCTGTGCGCCATGCAGACCACTGGGAACCGGGTGACGCGACATGACGTCCTCGTCCCGGATGCAGTGCGCCCGGCCGTTCAGGGGGCCGGTTCGCACCGGGGGGAACGCAAGCCACCTGCCGCTTCCAGGCGATAGCGCCTGCCCGAGGAAGTAGTCGTTCGATGAGCGAGCATCGCCGTAAGCCGCCCCAGCCGCAGGGCGGCGGACGAGCCGCGGTCCGGCGGGCGGCGCAGCAGCCGACGCCCGGCCGCCGCGCCGCACCACGCGGCGGCCCCGCCCTGCCCGGCCGGGGCCGGAC